>CANKTS010000014.1:0-13730 GCA_947486485.1 Actinomycetota bacterium
ACTATGAAATCAATACCTTTATTATTTGTAATTGGTGAGGTAACGCCAGGAAATAACTTTGCTGGACGCAGATTTATGTAATGCTCAAAGGCAAAACGTAATTTAAGTAGTAATCCTCGCTCTAATACACCACTTGGCACAGTTGGATCCCCAACCGCTCCCAATAAAATCACATCCGCTTTTGCAAGCTCTGCCATTACAGAATCAGGAAGTGTTTCACCAGTCTTATGCCAATAGGCAGCACCTAATTCATAATTTGTTTTGTTAAAGGCTAGATCATATTTTTTTGCAACGACATCTAGCACCTTTATGCCTTCAGCTACTACCTCCGGTCCAATTCCATCACCGGCAATGACTGCTAAATTAAAACTCTTCATTCACTTACCAAATTCACAGAGCGAACCAAAGATGCACCAGTCTCCTTAGCAATAACCTCAATTACATCATTAGGAATTGCAGAGTCAACTGTTAATGCCATAAGTGCTTGGCCGCCTTCTTGGGTGCGACCAACCTGCATATCTGCAATATTAATCTTTAACTTTCCAAGTGAGTTTCCAACTACGCCAACTACACCAGGGCGGTCGGTATAGCGCAGGAATAAAAGATTATTGGTTGGTTTAAGATCAAGATCTAACTTATCAATTGCCACAATCTTTTGAACCTGCTTAATACCCATCAAAGTTCCGCTTACAAAGACTTGGCTGCCATCAGCAGATGCTGCTCTTACTGAGACCAGATTTCGATGATCTGGGCTTTCAGTATCTGTTGAAACATTTGAGGTAAGGGAGCGCTCAGCAGCTAATGCCGGTGCATTTACATAGGTAACATCCTCAGCTCCCATTGCAAGTAGTGCACCTTTTAGCGCACTTGTAGAAAGAACTGAAACATCAAGAGCGGCAATCTCACCACGGACTTCAACATCAATAGTTGAGATCACATCTGTTGCAAGTGCGGTGGCAACCTTTGCTAACTTCTCAACTAATCCCAGAGCTGGACGAACTGCTTGATCAATTGCGCCACCTTTTACATTTACTGCGTCAGGGACTAACTCACCTGAGAGTGCTTTACGAACAGAGACAGCAACAGCGATTCCAGCCCGCTCCTGCGCTTCATCTGTTGATGCACCTAAATGAGGGGTCGCAACAACATTATCTAAAGTAAATAATGGTGAATCAGTGCATGGCTCTGTAGCAAATACATCAAGGCCAGCACCTGCAACTCTGCCATCTTTGAGTGCTTCATAAAGAGCTGCCTCATCTAACACACCACCACGAGCAGCATTAATAATTCGCACCGTTGGCTTAACCTTCTTTAATGCTTCAGCACCAATTAAATTAGTAGTCTCTTTAGTTTTAGGTAGGTGAATTGTTATAAAATCACTCACCTTAAGTAATTCATCTAACTCAACTAGCCTTACATTTAATTGCGCAGCTCTTGCTGGCTGTAGATATGGATCATATGCAACTACCTCCATACCAAATGCTTGCATTCGGTGTGCAACTAGTTGCCCAATTTTGCCAAAACCAACAACTCCTAAAGTCTTCTCAAATAATTCTGCCCCTGTGTATTTAGAGCGTGCCCACTTGCCGCTACGAAGGGCGGCATGTGCTGGTGAGATTGATCTGGCAGATGCAAGTAGTAATCCAATTGCAAGCTCAGCGGCTGAGACAATATTTGAGGTTGGCGCATTTACTACCATCACACCAGCAGCGGTTGCAGCCGGAATCTCAACATTATCTAAACCAACACCAGCTCTTGCAATTACTTTTAAACCTTTTGCAGCTGCAATAGCTTCGGCATCCATCTTGGTAGCAGAGCGAATTAATACCGCATCTACTCCTTTAGAAAGAGCGGTGAGTAACTCAGCTCGATCTGCGCCATTGCAATTGCGCACCTCAAACTCAGGTCCTAACGCATCTATCGTCGCAAGACTTAACTCCTCAGCAATTAATACAACAGGTTTAGCCACGCGCTACATTTCCTTCTTTGTAATCATCTTTATCAGACTTAACCCAAGACATCAGCTTGCGCAGATCTCTACCAACCTGCTCAATTGGATGTGATTCACCCTTTGCGCGTAGTGATTTAAACTCAGGAGCACCCTTATCTTGATCATCAATAAAGCGCTTAGCAAATGAACCAGATTGAATATCGGCAAGTACTGCCTTCATATTCTCTTTAACACTTGGATCAATAACTCTAGGACCTGAGATGTAATCACCATACTCAGCTGTGTCAGATACTGACCAGCGTTGTTTTGCAATGCCGCCTTCATACATAAGATCAACAATAAGTTTTAGCTCATGCAAACACTCAAAGTAGGCAACCTCTGGTTGATAGCCGGCTTCAATCAAAGTCTCAAAGCCATACATAACTAATTGGGATGCACCACCACATAGAACTGATTGCTCGCCAAATAAATCTGTCTCACACTCTTCAGTGAAGGTAGTCAAGATTCCGCCGGCACGTAAGCCACCGATCGCCTTTGCGTATGAGAGAGTAAGTGGCCAAGCGTTTCCAGTTGCATCTTGTTCTACTGCAACAATTACTGGAACACCTCTACCTGCTGTGTACTCACGGCGAACTAAATGCCCTGGTCCCTTTGGTGCAACCATACAAACATCTACATTGGCAGATGGCTTGATATAACCAAAGCGAATATTAAAGCCGTGACCAAAGAATAATGCTGCACCATCTTTAATATTTGGTGCGATTGAATCATTATAGATATGGCGCTGCACATGATCTGGAGCCAGCAACATAATTACATCAGCACCTTTAACTGCCTCGGCAACTGTTTCTACCTTAAGTCCTTCAGCCTCAGCTTTTGCGCGAGATTTAGAGCCATCAGCTAAACCAACTACTACATCAACACCGCTATCACGAAGTGATAAGGCGTGTGCATGTCCTTGTGAGCCATAGCCAATTACCGCAACCTTTTTGGATTGGATAATTGCTAGATCTGCATCTTCATCGTGATACATCGTTGCCACTTTGTTTCTCCTTATTTCGTTGGTTTATTTGATAGTAATTAATTTTGGTAATCAGCTGTGGAACTATTTGGATCTGACTCGTTAGCAGTTCCCATGGTGCTTAGCGTACGGTCTGCCAAGGTGCTGGCGCCCCGCTCTAATGCCACCAAGCCTGATTGAACTAACTCTCGAATTTCATTTGGCTTTAAATCTGCAAGTAGTGCTTCAATCTCAGATGATTGTCCAACCGCCTCTATTGAGATAGTTGTTGCTGTCTCATCTGAAATTACCGACTTATGTTTACTTGCAATCTCTTTATTAGCAGCATTATTTGCCACCTTAACTAATAAGATCTCTCGTTTTAGTGAATCAGAATCTTTCATCTCAGAGATGCCGATTACATTTACTAATTTAAATAATTGTGCGCTCACTTGATCTAAAGCATGCCCTTCTAAATTTAAAACAATAGTCATACGAGAAACCTTTGGATTCTCAGTTGGACCAACAGCAAGTGAATCAATGTTGTAGCCGCGACGAGAAAATAATGAAGCAACTCGTGCTAGTACGCCGGGTGAGTTCTCTACTAAGACCGCTAATGTATGAATTGCCATTACAACTCCTGTGAATCCCAGACCGGAGCCATTGATCTGGCAACAGTAATATCATCATTTGATGTGCCAGCTGCCACCATCGGCCAAACCATCGCATCACGGTGAACATTAAAATCAACTACAACTGGGCGATCATTAATCTCCATTGCAGCCTCAATTGTCTTGTCAACATCCTCAGGTCTCTCACATCGAAGTCCCACACAACCCATCGCCTCAGCTAGTAATTTAAAATCTGGAATCCGCTTTGAGTGCAGATCGGTATTTGAATACCGCTGGTTATAAAACAAGGTCTGCCACTGGCGAACCATTCCTAGTGATTCATTATTAATTACCGCAACCTTGATTGGAATATTATTTATTGCACAAGTTACTAACTCTTGATTTGTCATTTGAAAACAACCATCACCATCAATTGCCCAAACTGTTGTGTCAGGAGCTCCTACCTTTGCCCCCATTGCAGCAGGCACTGCATAGCCCATCGTTCCTAAGCCACCTGAGTTAAGCCAGGTTCTAGGTTTTTCATAACCAATAAATTGGGATGCCCACATCTGATGTTGGCCAACACCTGCTGTAAATATTGTGTCAGGACCTGAGATCTTGCCAATTCGCTCAATTACATTCTGTGGTGAGACAGAGCCATCAGATGGTTTGTCATAACCAAGTGGAAATTTTGATCTCCAGCCATAAACCTCATTAAGCCATGGTGTTAAATCTGGCGCAGATTTTGCAAGAGCTGCTTTAGTAGCAGGATTTAACGCTCGCAAGATATTTTTAAGATCTCCCACCAACGCCACATCAGCATGGCGATTCTTACCAATCTCTGCTGGATCAATATCGGCGTGAATAATTTTAGCTTTTGGTGCAAAGGTAGAGAGCTTGCCAGTTACTCGGTCATCAAATCTAGCGCCTAAGGTAATTAGCAAATCTGCCTTTTGTAATGCGGTAACCGCGGCAACTGTGCCATGCATGCCTGGCATACCAAGATGTTGCTTGTGCGAATCAGGGAATGCACCTCGTGCCATCAAAGTTGTCACAACTGGCACACCGGTAATTTCTGCAAGTTGCATTAACTCTTTTGCCGCATTAGCTTTAATAACTCCACCACCAACATAGAGCACCGGCTTCTTAGATTGAGCAATTAATGCTGCTGCATCTAGTACGGCAGATTGTTTTGGTTCAACTACTGGGTTATAACCAGCTAATGAAACAGTTTTTGGATAATTAAAGGTAGTCTCTTTTTGCAGAGCATCCTTGGCGATATCAACTAGCACTGCACCAGGGCGACCAGTACTTGCAATATGAAATGCCTCTGCAATTGCTCGCGGGATATCAGCTGGATCAGTTATTAAATAATTATGTTTAGTCACCGGCATGGTAACGCCGCGAATATCTGCCTCTTGAAAAGCATCGGTACCAATTGCAGCAGATGGAACCTGCCCAGTAATTGCCACAATTGGAACAGAGTCCATCTGGGCATCAGCAAGTGGTGTTACTAAATTTGTAGCACCAGGACCTGAGGTGGCAATACAAACTCCAACTCGACCAGTTGCTTGGGCATATCCAGTTGCAGCGTGCCCGGCACCTTGCTCATGGCGAACTAAAATATGGCGAATCTTTGAATCAAAGATCGGATCATAGGCAGGAAGAATTGCACCACCTGGTATGCCAAACATGACATCAACCCCAGCAGCCTCAAGTGCGTTAATTAAACTTTGCGCACCATTCATCTTGCTCATCGCTTCCTCTCTTAACTAGTTGCTTATCTAAAACAAAACCCCCCAGTTTTATCTGAGGGGTGCGAACTAACTATTTCTGTTAGCGCGCACGCTCGATAATCACCACGACCACAGATGTGATCGCGATTTGTGAGATTAGCGAAGTGTTCTTCATGGCCGTAGTTTCTCAGGTGTAGTTGGGTCTAGTCAACCTGGCAGATTTCGATCTCAATATTTGAGCGTGACTATAACAAAACTGCAATTAATCGCAGACCGCACCCTTTGCAGCACTACCGACTAACTTTGAATACTTAGCTAATACCCCGCGGCGGTATTTATGTGGGACTGGTTTAAAACTTTTCTTTCGCTCACTCATCTCTTTTTCATCTACTAATAAATCTAATTTTCGATTTTTTGTGTCGATTCTTACTCGATCACCATTCTTAACAAATGCAATTGGACCACCATCAACAGCTTCTGGGGCAACATGTCCAACGCAAAGTCCGGTTGTGCCACCAGAGAATCTGCCATCAGTAATTAATAAAACAGATTTACCAAGGCCGGCGCCTTTAATTGCACCAGTAATCATTAACATCTCTCTCATACCAGGACCACCCTTTGGTCCCTCATACCTAATAACTACCACATCACCTGCAACAATTGATCCATTCTCTAATGCATCCATCGCTGCTTGTTCTCTTTCAAATACTTTAGCTGGGCCTTCAAATAGATCAACACCAACACCTGCAGTTTTAGAAACAGCACCATCTGGAGCAAATGAGCCATTAAGAATTGTGATGCCGCCACCTAGAGAAAGTGGATTACTTACCGCTTTAAGAATTTCACCATCTGGATCTGGTGGCGTTATATCCTTTAGATTCTCCGCCATTGTTTTGCCCGTAACAGTTAAACAATCACCATGCAATAAGCCAGCATCTAATAAAGCGCGAAGAATTACTGGAATTCCACCAACCTTGTCCACATCTGTCATTACATACTTACCAAATGGTTTTAAATCCCCAAGCAATGGCACCTTAGATCCAACTCGATGAAAATCTTCAAGTGTTAAATCAACCTCAGCTTCGTGCGCAATTGCAAGCAAATGTAGGACAGCATTAGTTGAGCCACCTAGTGCCATAACAACTGTAATTGCATTTTCAAATGCTTTCTTGGTAAGAATTTGTCTAGTAGTAATTCCCTTACGGATTAATTCAACTACTGCTTCCCCAGATTTAACAGCGTAATCATCACGGCGCCTATCAATAGAGGGAGGAGAAGCTGAGCCAGGAAGTGATAAACCAATTGCTTCACCAACTGCAGCCATAGTGTTTGCGGTGTACATGCCACCACATGCACCCTCCCCTGGGCAGATTGCCCGTTCAATTTTATCTACCTCATCCTGCGTGATTAATCCACGCGCGCACGCACCGACCGCTTCAAAGGCATCAATGATTGTTACATCCCGGCCATCTACTTTTCCAGGCATAGTAGATCCGGCGTAAACAAAGACACTTGCCACATCCATTCTTGCTGCTGCCATCATCATCGCTGGTAATGATTTATCACAACCTGCAAATGTAACCATGCCATCAAAGCGCTCTGCTTGCATAACAGTTTCAACTGAGTCAGCAATTACCTCACGTGATACTAAAGAAAAATGCATTCCTTCATGTCCCATTGAGATGCCATCAGAGACTGAGATAGTGCCAAATTGCATTGGAAAACCACCGGCAGCAATCACACCTTTTTTAGATGCTTTAGCTAGACGATCTAAAGATAAATTACATGGCGTAATTTCATTCCAAGAGGATGCAATACCAATCTGTGGTTTTGCAAAATCCTCATCCTTCATACCAACTGCGCGCAGCATTCCCCGAGCAGGAGCGCGCTCCATACCATCGGTTACTAAGCCAGATCTTGGCTTCATTTTATTTGGCGGATTTTTATCGCTCATAAGAGTTAGTTTATTGCCCTAGGTGTTTTAGTAATAGTTCACGCACCTTAGCCGCATCAGCTTGTCCACCAGTTGCTTTCATCACAGCGCCAATTAACGCTCCGGCTGCTGGAATATTTCCACCCCGCACCCGCTCGGCTGTATCTGGCTGAGCAGCGATTGCATCCTCAATCGCCTTCATTAATGCAGAGTCATCTGAGACAACCTTTAATCCACGCTTACTAATCACATCACTTGGTGAACCTTCCCCAGCGATAACCCCTTCAACTACCTGCCTAGCTAACTTATCGGTCAACTCACCACTTGCTATTAATGCAATAACTTGAGCAATATCTTTAACTGAAATCAATTCGGTAGGTAGAACTCCTCGGTCATTGGCAACTCTAGATACCTCTCCTAGCCACCAACTGCGTGCCTTAGTTGGATCTGCACCAAGTTTTACCGTCTCTTCAACTGTATCTAATAACTCTGCATTAACCATCGCTGCCATCTCTTTATCAGGAACTGACCAAGCAGTTTGTAATCGCTTGCGCCGCTCTGCTGGCTTTTCTGGCAATGTTTTTCTAAGCTCTTCAATCCATTTAGCATCTGGTGCAACTGGCACTAAATCTGGCTCTGGAAAATATCGGTAATCCTCTGCCTGCTCCTTTGATCTACCAGGACGAGTTTGTCCACTCTCCTCTAAGAAGTGACGAGTCTCCTGCACAATTCGCTCCCCAGCCTCTAACCGATTTGCCTGCCTAATTACCTCACCAGCTGCTGCCCGTTCTACTGAGCGAAGTGAGTTAACATTTTTAGTTTCACTCCTTGTGCCGAGTTTGCCGCTACCAATTTTTGATAAAGATAAATTAACATCACAGCGAAGTGAGCCTTGCTCCATCTTTACATCAGAGACATTAAGGCCGCGCAAAATATCGCGTAGGGAAGCCACATATGCCCGGGCAACTTGTGGCGCATATTTACCGGTATTAGGAACTATTTTGGTAACAATTTCAACCAATGGAATACCAGCTCGGTTGTAATCTAAGAGTGAGTACTCAGCCCCGTGAATTCGCCCAGTTGAACCACCAACATGTAGTGATTTACCGGTGTCCTCCTCCATATGTACCCGCTCAATTTCAATTCTAAAACTTTTCACGCCATCATCTACCTCAATTTCAACATCTAAAAAGCCATTAATACAAATAGGTTCATCATATTGAGAGGTTTGAAAATTCTTTGGCATATCTGGGTAGAAGTAATTTTTTCTAGCAAATCTTGAAAATGGCGCTATTGAGCAGTTAAGTGCTAATCCTATTAATATGCTGCTCTCGATCGCCTTTTTATTAACAACTGGTAGCGCACCTGGCAAACCAAGACAAACTGGACAGGTTTGAGTATTCGGTTGCGCCCCAAACTCAGTAGCACATCCACAAAACATCTTTGATTTGGTATTTAACTCAACATGAACCTCAAGACCAAGTGTTGGCTCATACTTCTCAATTGCTTGATCGTAATTTAAACTCATTTTGATCCTACCAACTTTGGTGCAAAATCTAATATCGGTTTACCCCATTTAGAAAGTAGTGCTGCTTCAAGGGCGCCACCAACTAAATACATCCGATCATCCTTCATCGCCGGTGACATAATTTGAAAACCAACTGGCAGATTATCTTCCTCAGCTAATCCACAAGGCAGACTCATTCCACCAATACCAGCCATATTTACTGGAATTGTGGCAATATCATTTAAATACATCGCAAGTGGATCATTACTTTTCTCACCAATTTTAAATGCAGTAGTTGGCGCAGTCGGTGAAACTAATACATCACACTTTTCAAAGGCAGCATCAAAGTCGCGTTTAATTAATGTGCGAACCTTTTGTGCTGACCCATAATAAGCATCGTAATATCCAGAAGATAGCGCGTATGTGCCTAGAATAATTCTGCGTTTAACCTCACGCCCAAATCCTGCCTGTCTTGTTAAATTCATTACCTCTTCAGCACCTTTAACTCCATCATCGCCAATGCGTAAGCCAAAGCGCATGGAATCAAATCGGGCAAGATTTGATGAACACTCACTTGGTGCAATTAAGTAGTAAGCAGCTAAGGCGTACTCAAAGTTTGGGCAGGATACTTCAATGATCTCAGCCCCTAATTTAACTAACTCAGTAACCGCCTCATTAAACTTACTCTCCACACCCTTTTGATAGCCAGCTCCAGCTAATTGTTTAACAACACCAATCTTCATACCTTTAATATCTTTCTTTTTAGCAGCCGCTACAACATCTGGCACTGCTTGATTAATACTGGTGGAATCCTTAGGATCAAAACCGGCAATTACTTGGTGCAAGAGCGCGGCATCTAAAACTGTTCTAGCACAAGGGCCTGCTTGATCGAGTGAGGATGAGAATGCAACTAATCCATAACGAGAAACACCACCATAGGTTGGTTTAACGCCAACAGTTCCAGTTACCGCAGCTGGTTGGCGAATTGATCCGCCAGTATCTGTGCCAATTGCAAGTGGAGCTTCAAATGCAGCGAGTGATGCTGATGAGCCACCACCTGAACCACCAGGAATACGAGTTAGATCCCATGGATTATGAGTTGGGCCAAAGGCTGAGTTTTCAGTTGATGAGCCCATTGCAAACTCATCCATATTAGTTTTTCCTAAAATAACAATACCAGCACTCTTTAATTTTGTAACAACAGTTGAGTCATATGGTGGGCGCCATCCCTCAAGCATTTTAGAACCACAGGTAGTTGGCACACCTTTTTGCGTCATTACATCTTTAAGTGCAAGTGGCACACCAGCTAATGGGGATAATTTCTCACCAGTAGCACGCTTCTTATCAACCTCTTTTGCTTGAGCAAGGGCGCCCTCTTTATCTAAATATAAAAAGGCATGCACATCTTTATCAACTGATGCAATCTGCTCATAATGTTGGTTTGCTAACTCAACCGCACTGATCTCTTTATTGGCAAGAGCAGCAGCCATAACTGAGGCGTTATCTCTAATACTCATTTACTCTTCACCTAATATCTGTGGCACTTTAAACCTTTGATCCTCAGATGCAGGTGCGCCAGATAATGTTTCTGCTGGTGTAAGGCTTGGTGTTACAACATCTTCACGACTCACATTATTTACTGCAAGTGGGTGAGAGGTTGCTGGAACATCTGCCCCTGCCACCTCTTGTACTCGAGCTACCGCTCCAAGGATTACATCCATCTCACCTGCTAAATGATCTAACTCGGCATCACTCATTGTGATTCGAGCTAAGCGGGCTAAGTTTGCGACTTCATCGCGGGAGATTGCGGCCATAATTGGTGAGTATAACTGGTGTTAATTCACTGGCGAATTTGCCCGTTTCCGCTAACAATCCAAGTTGTTGTAGTCATCGCCTCTAGTCCCATTGGACCACGGGCGTGTAATTTTTGATTAGAAATTCCAATCTCAGCACCAAATCCCATTTGCCCACCATCGGTAAATCTTGTCGAGGCGTTAACCATAATTGCAGCGCAATCATTTAATGCAGTGAAGGTAGCAATCACATCTTTATCCTCTGCCACAATCGCCTCAGTATGATTTGTCCCATACTTTCCAATATGCTCAATTGCCCCAACTACATCACTTACTTGAGCCAGATTTATCTCAAGGGTTCCATACTCAGTTGCAAAGGATTTATCAGTGGCTAATTTAGTTGTGATACCTAACTTATCGGCTATCACTTTGCTCTTTGCATCAGCATTAATTACTACCCCAGCCTGTGATAGTGCTTTTAGGGCAAGAGGCAGAAATTGTTCGGCAATGCCTTGGTGAACAAGTAATGTCTCAGCAGCATTACAAACACTTGGACGATCACATTTTGAGTTAATTAAAATTGGTATCGCTTTTGCAAGATCTGCTGATTTATCAACATAAACATGGCATACCCCAGCACCGGTTTCAATGGTTGGCACAGTTGCCTCATCAACAACTGCCCTAATTAACTCCGCACTTCCCCTTGGAATTACTAAATCAACTAGGCCGCGGGCGGTAAGCAGTGCGGTAACTGTGGTGCGGTCGGTGGCAGGAACTAATTGAATTACCTCACTAGAAATTGAACTGCCCACAAATGCTTTTTTCATTACATCAATCAATACCTTATTGCTTTCAGTAGCTTGGGATGAACCACGAAGTAAGGCAGCGTTACCAGATTTAATTAATATTACTGCTGCATCTACTGTGACATTAGGTCTGGCTTCATAAACCATTCCAACTACTCCAAATGGAACTGTTTTTTGCTTAAGATTTAAGCCATTCTCAAGATCGCGTTCAACTAATATTTTTCCTAATGGATCTGGCAGCTTTGCAATATCTCTAGCTGCATCTGCCATCTGCCTAACTCTTTTCTCATTTAAAAGCAGGCGATCTTGTAGTGATTGATTAATACCAACTTTTTTTGCAGATGCCATATCAATTTCATTTGCTTTTAAGATTAAATCTAGATTTTTCTCTAATTCACTAGCAATATTCATTAAAACTTTATTACGCTCCTCATTTGAGGATATAGCTAGTGTGCGAGCAGCTAGACGAGCAGCATGTGCGATATCAGAGATTATGGTGGTGTCACTCATAAGGAGTAAGTCTACGGTCAATTATGCTAAAGCCGTGATGCGGATAATTAGGATCCTTCGTAATACGGTAATTTCACTTGGGCTCTTATATCTTGCACTCTTTGCTCTAACCAAAGTTATTCACTACCCCGAGCCAATTTCAGTTATTAAATTGGGATTAGCCCCTGCCTCAAAGACTCCAACTTTGATGCCCTGGCATGTAATTGATCCAGCGAGTAATCCAATAGCACTGCCGGTATCTTCTGAAAAAATGCCAGCTGAGATTATGTATCAGGGAGCATCTCTTTCATTTAATAAGTTTTTAAAGAAAACCGATACCAATGCATTTATTGTTATAAGAAATGGCGTAATGAGTTATGAATGGTATAAAGATGGTGTAACTCAAAGTACTCAACTTCCTTCTTATTCAGTTGGAAAAACAATGACCTCGATCATGATTGGCCAATTAGTATCGCAGGGCAAAATTAAAGAGAGCGATAAGTTTGTTGATTACTTCCCAGATTTAAAAGCTGGCACAAGCTTTGATTTAGTAACCATTAAGCATTTACTTGATATGCAAGCTGGTGTTGGAGTTAGTGATAACTATCCATCTGGACCTACTGGTTGGGGCTTAGCAATTGCCCAGATGTATGCATCAACTGATATTGATTGGTTTCTAAAACACAACCGAAGGATGGCATTTGAGCCGGGATCAAAATCTGAGTACATGAGTGTTGATACTCAGATGCTAGGAATGATTATTAAGAAGGTAACCGGTGAGAAAATCTCCGATTACTTTAGTAAAAATGTATGGCAGGTAGTTGGCGCAAAGTACCAAGCAACCTGGAATGTGGATCGCATAGGTGGAACTGAAAAAACCTTCTGTTGCTTTAACGCATCAGCTATTGATTATGCCAAAGTTGGTATGTTATTTCTAAATGGTGGGTATTCCGGTCCAAATCGAGTAATTGATAAGGCTTGGCTAAATCGACTTACAACACCAGTCACAACATTAGATCGTGACTGGGGTTATGGCGCACAGGTTTGGCATCCTTATCCAAATACAAGTTTAATGTTGGGATTACATGGTCAGTTTGTATTTATAAATCCAGCAACAAGAACTGTGATTGTGAAGCTAAGTGATAATCCAACTGATTCAGATCATGAATCTGATACTGCAAAAGCGCTACTTGAAATCTCTAACCTTAAGAGTTAATTAGGTAAAAAGTAGGTTCCAACCTGCACGCCAGAGAGTGCAGCATCTAGATCAGATAACTTTGTTAACACCATGCCAATTCCAGCACTTGTTACAACCTTTGCAGCCTCAATCTTTGTCACCATGCCACCACTGCCAACCCCGGCTGAGCCAGCACCACCTAATGTTGCAGTATCAATCTTTGAAATATCTGCCACCTGATTAATTGCTTTTGCGCCCTGCTGCATTGGGTTTGCATCATATAAGCCATCGATATCTGTAACTAGAACAAGTAGGTCAGCGGCAATTAACTTAGTAACAAGTGCTGCTAAGCCATCATTGTCACCAAACTTGATCTCCTCAGTTCCAACTGTATCGTTTTCATTAATAATTGGCACTACACCCTGCTTTAGTAGTGAGTTTAGAACACCCTTAATATTTTCAACATGATTTGCTTTATTAATATCATCTAAGGTAATTAAAAGTTGAGAGGTTGTGATTTTAAATCGATTAAACGATTGTGTGTACCTAGCCATAAGTAAGCCTTGACCAACCGAAGCTGCTGCTTGCTGGGATGTTAAATCAGTTGGTCGGGCCGATAATCCAAGGGGGGCAAGTCCTGCTGCAATCGCACCTGATGAGACGATAATTACCTCTTTGCCATCTGCTTTAAGTTTTCCAACTACATCTACTAACTTATCAATTGCTG
>CANKTS010000015.1:0-12872 GCA_947486485.1 Actinomycetota bacterium
CAACACAATCAAAGGTATCTGCGCCATTTTCAACTCCAACAAATAAATCATCTGGCTCACCAATTCCTAAGAAGTGACGTGGTTTATCTACCGGCAACTCCTCATTTACCCACTTTAAAATATCACCAAGAGTTTGTTTATCTAGCGCCCCACCAATGCCAAAGCCATCAAAGGAGGTTCCATCCATACTCATTTGAGATAAATCTTTTGCTGCCTTTCTTCTTAAATCTTCATACTGGGCGCCTTGCAATACACCAAAGAGTGCTTGGTATGGTTTGCCGGATCTATCTTTAGTTAACCGATCATGCTCGAGTAAGCAACGCTGGGCCCACAACCTAGTTCGCTCTAATGCTTTCACTTGATAGCTTCTGGTGTTATGCAAGGTAGTGCACTCATCAAAGGCAAAGATAATGTCGGCGCCAATTTGGTGCTGCACCTGCATAGAGACCTCTGGCGTAAAGCGGTGCATTGATCCATCAAGGTGTGATTTAAAGGTAACGCCATCATCATCAACATGGGCTAACCGCTCTTTATCATCTGCAATTACATCATCTGCTTGGAAGGTATTTTCATCCATTGCAATAACTTTTTTAAAGCCAACTCCAAGGGACAAAACTTGAAAGCCACCAGAGTCGGTAAAGGTTGGCCCTTGCCAATTCATAAACTTAGATAGGCCACCTGCTTTATCAATAAGGGCAGAGCCTGGTTGCAAATAAAGATGGTAAGCATTTGCTAAAACAGCTTGTGCACCTAAATCTTTTAATGACTCTGGCAAGACTGATTTTAAAGTTGCTTTAGTACCAACTGGAATAAACGCTGGAGTTTTAATCTGACCATTTGGAGTTGTGATAAGGCCGGTTCGGCCAAGTCGATCCTTTAATGAGATTCCAACTTTGAAAGAGAAGGCCATATTGATTAATTGGCGCTAGAAAAAACTAACTAAACTTAAGTTAGTTAAGCAACTTTGCCAGTAACCTTAATAATTGATTCTCCCTCATTTGAAAGCACTAGTGAAAGTTCCTCGCCAGTTTTTGCACTGCAAGATAATCCCCAATTAAATGTGACTGACTTGCCCACCGCGAGTAGTTCCTGAGGGGCTCCCTCCATACCATTATCACCATCAAAAATATCCACACAGGCACCATTTAGAGAGGTTCCAATAATAATCAAAGTTGTAAGGTCCACCGCAGCGGTTGAGCCATTGGAGATATCCACCTTAAATTGTTGATTGCGATTTCCAGGAAGCTGACCAGCTGCAAATTTTCCGGGTTTAAATGATGTTGGCTCAGAAAGTGTAAATGAGACTCCAGATGGAATTTTTACTGGTGAATTAAAGCCACCAGTTGCCTGCACCTCTTGGACCGGTGGTGCAATTAACTCTTCAGCGGAGGTAGTTGATTTAGTTGAATCGCTACCACCACAACCACTCAAAGTAAGAGTACTAATAACGGCAATTGCAGTAATTAAGTATTTAGCTTTCATCTTTGACCCACATTCTGCCTGGATGGCTCTCGCTGATAATACTCAAATACTACTAAATAAAAGATATGTGTGAACTTCACAATTTGAGCGTAGGGTCAAGGCCCAACCTTTAATTAAATGGCTGAAGTAGGCTATCTTTACCGCTGCAGCACGATCTAAATTTTATTATGAGGAGATAGCGATGGCCTTGACCAAGAAGTTGGGAGTTGCAACTAAGGCTGGTGAAATAACTAGTCGCAGCCCACGCCAGATTGCCTGGATGCGTTTTAAGCGCAACAAGGTTGGTATGGTCGCCGCTTGGGTTTCAGTTATTATTTTAATGCTCTCTTTATTTGCCCCATTGGTTTGTAAAGTATTGGGAATTAATCCAGATGAGCTAAACCTTGATCTTATAGATAGCTCAGGTATCCCAACTTTACCAAATGGTGGCATCAGTTTAGAACATCCTCTTGGTCTTACTCCAGGTATTGGGCGAGACTTATTAGCTAATTTACTCTACGGATCACGGATCTCATTTACTGTAGCAATACTTACTACATCAGTGACATTATTTATCGGTTTAATGGTTGGCATCGTTGGAGGATATTTCCGAGGCCGAATTGATGATTATTTAGGTAGATTTACAGATTTTTTGCTTGCCTTCCCAGCCTTCTTCATGATTGTGGCACTGTCTGATCCAATGGTGGCCCGTATTCAACAAACTGGTATTGCTCAGGGTAATAGCGCTCGGATTATATTTTTAATTTTCTTTTTATCATTTTTTGGCTGGCCAGGATTTTCTAGATTAGTTAGATCCCAGGTTCTCTCACTGCGCGAGCGCGACTTTGTTACCGCTGCCCAAGCCATGGGAGCATCTAGACGTCGAATTATTTTTAAAGAGTTATTGCCAAATCTTTGGGCGCCAGTAATTGTGGTGGTCTCACTTTCACTGCCTGGCTACTTAGCAGCTGAAGCAGTCTTTTCATTTTTAGGAATTGGGATTCAAGCACCAGCTACAACCTGGGGAATATTGCTAGATAACTCAAGACGGTTTGTAACTGTATATCCAAACTTCTTTTTAATCGTGGCTGGCTCACTGGTGCTAGTTGTGCTCGCATTTAACTTAGTTGGCGATGCACTTCGCGATGCCCTAGATCCACGTTCTGAACGCTAACGTATTTGTTATAATCAAAAAAAATACAGGCTTAACTGCCCATTTGTCTCACCTTGGGAGAGGTGTTTGGGGGGCTATTTTATAAGAGTAATTACTGGCAATATACGCTCACAGGGCTACCGCCCAATAATCCCTAGGAGGATTTAATGCGAAAAAATGCAATTAGCACTCGCGTGCTAGCTGCGCTATCTGTTGGTGCACTCGTCAGCACAGTAATTACTGTTGGCGCAACATCTGCAGCTAATGCAGCAACACCAAAGGCTGGAGGAACGCTTTATTTTCTAGAGCACACCCCCCGTCTTGATCACTATGATCCGTCCAGAATTTATACTGGCCGCGATCTAGCTTTCATGAACTCATTCCATACTCGTACGTTAGTTGCTTACAATCCAGTTCCAGGTGAGGCAGGAACCACTCTGGTTCCAGATCTTGCTACTAACACTGGTGTACCAAGCAATGAAGCAAAGACATGGAAGTTCACCCTGCGCCCAGGATCAACATTTGAAGATGGCGTAGCAATTACTTGTGATCATGTTAAGTACGGTGCCTCACGGGTATTTGCAACTGATGTGATAAATGATGGACCTGCTTACCTACAACAATGGCTTGATATTCCTAAGGATGACAAGGGAAATTCAATCTTTACCGGTCCATACAAGAATACTCCAGCTGGAGTTGCAGCTTTTAATAAGGCTGTTACCTGTGTTGGTCGTACCATCACATTTAAGTTAAATAAGTCAATTGCTGACTTTAACTACCTAGCAACTTATGGAGTTATCTCTCCAGTGCAGAAGAAGTTAGATACTGGTGATAAGTATGATCTAAACCCACAATCATCTGGTCCATACAAGATTGTTGAAAATAGCGCTACTCAACTTCGTTTGGTCCGTAATGCTAAGTGGAAAAAATCATCTGATCCAGTTCGCACACCATATCCAGATGAGGTAATTATCCAGTTTGGTTTGGATGAGGAAGTAATTGACCAAATTATGTTGGAAGATTCAGTTCCAAATGCTGTTAACTTTGGTGGACCACTTCCAACTAACCGCGATAAGTTCTTCAAGGATGCAAAGTTTGCAAACCGTCGTATGAATAACTCTGACCCTTATGCTCGTTACCTAGCATTTAATCTTGCAAAAATGCCATGTAAAGAGATTCGTGAGGCGATGTACTACGCACGTGATGCTAAGGCGCTTCTTGATTACGCAGGTGGACCAGATTACGCAGGTTCATATGCAACTGGTGTAATCAGTCCATTGCTAGCTACCGACTTTGAATCATCAAAGGTAGTTGGACCATCTGATCACAAGAACACATCTGATGTTGTTGATGCCACAACTGGATTTAAGCCATCAGGTAACGTAGCTAAGGCTCAAGCTTTAATGGATTCAGCAAAGACTAAGTGTCCTGCTGATTACAAGAAAGCTACAGAGACTGGAATCGTTATTGACTCCAGGCCATCTGCAAGTGATAACGACACAATTCCAATTAACATTGCTGCTTTTGAGCGAGTTGGAATTAAAATAAGTTTCAACTTGATTAAGAGTGGTTACTACCCAACTGTTATGGATTCAACTAAGCAGAGTGATCTTTCTGTCTCTGGCTGGGGAGCTGACTGGGCTAACGCCTCGACAGTTATTCCAGAGTTGTTTACAACAGCAGGTGGATTTAACCTAAGCCAAAACTCAAAGGATCCTGCCTACAAGGCATTTGAGGACAAGGTATCTCTTGCGATGAAGACAACTGATCGTAAGAAGCAAGCTGCACTTTGGAAGGAGTTAGACAAGGAAGCGATGAAGAACTTCTGGGTTCTACCAACACTATTTGGTAAGGCTCAAGAGATTTGGGGATCTGCTGTCTCAAACGTCTTCTTCTGGGTACCACAGGGCAACCTTGCCTATGGAAAGTTATGGATTAATCAATAATCCATTAGTAATATAGATAAATAGGGCTTGCAGCGATGCGGGCCCTATTTACTTAGATAGGCTTACAATAATTATTATAAGGAGAAGCTAAGTGCCAAGATTTATTTTACGCCGCGCTTACTTTGCAATTTTAACGATTTTATCTGTATCAATCGTGGTCTATGGCGTATTTTCAATTCTGCCTTTTGATCCAGCAGCTCTGACCTGTGGTCAAAAGTGCACACCAGCAATTGTGGAGGCTAACCGGGTTAAGTTAGGTTTTGATAAACCACTTTGGGAGCAGTACTGGCTATTTCTCTCTGGCATTTTTCTAGGCCGCACATATGGCGCAGGCTCTGCCGAATTCACCTGTCCAGCCCCAAGTTTTGGTTATTCATTTAATGAGAACACCTGTGTAACAGATATGCTTAAAGAGGCGCTGCCAGTCACAATTAATTTAGCTATTGGTGCATTTGTGATTTGGATGGTTGTCGGTGTTGGTTTGGGCTTAATTGCAGCTAAATTTCGTGGGCGATATCCAGATACCTTAAGTTCAGTTTTCGTTCTATTAGGAACCTCACTGCCCACATTTGTTACTGGTTTATTCTTTTTAATTTATGTAACTATTAAATGGAAGATTGTGCCATTGAGTCTTAGTGGATATGTATCGCTAACTGATGATCCAGTCCGATATTTTCAATACTTCATTTTACCGTGGTTAACCTTAGCAATTTTATATGCTGCTTTTTATACCAGATTTACCAGAGCAACTGTTTTAGAAACTTTAGGTGAGGATTACATTAGAACCGCTCGAGCCAAGGGTTTGAGTGAAAAAACTGTACTTCTAAAGCACACAATGCGAGCAGCTTTAGCACCTATTACCACTAGCGCAGGCTTAGATATTGCTGGGCTTATTGGTGGTGCCATTATCACTGAATCAATATTTAATTTAGCCGGCCTTGGCCGAATGACCTTGCAGTCAGTTTATGAGTTTGATCTTTCAGTGGTGGTTGCCACCACAATTTTGGCTGCGACAGTGGTAATTTCTATGAATTTAATAGTTGATATCGCCTATGGATACTTAGACCCAAGGGTCAGGGTCAAGTGAAAAATCTTCTTGAGATAAAAGATCTAAAAGTCACCTTTCCAACCGATGATGGTTTTGTACAAGCTGTTGATGGAGTTTCAATAGAGGTCGCGCCAGGTGAAACTGTCGCAATTGTTGGCGAGTCAGGTTCTGGAAAAACAGTAACCTCACTTTCAGTATTAGGGCTTCATAACCGTAAGCTCACCCAGATCTCTGGTTCAATTCTTGTTAAAGATAAAGATGAATCACTAAATATTGTCTCAGCGCCATTAGATAAAATTAGAGGTTACCGTGGTCGGGTTGTTTCTATGATCTTTCAAGATCCAATGTCATCACTTCATCCTTACTACAAAATAGGATCCCAATTAGCTGAGGCTTATTTAGTCCACCACCCAGGCCAAAAAGAGGCAGCAAATAATAAAGCTTTAGAGATGCTCTCCTTGGTTGGTATTTCAGATCCAAAGGTTAGGGCAAAGGAGTACCCACATCAATTCTCTGGAGGTATGCGCCAGCGAGTTATGATTGCAATGGCATTAATGAATGACCCAGCAGTTTTAATTGCAGATGAGCCAACTACAGCGCTAGATGTGACGGTGCAGGCGCAGATTTTGCAACTATTAAAAGATTTACAGCAGAAATTAAATATGGGAATTTTATTAATCACCCATGACTTAGGAATTGTGGCTCAGGTGGCTGATCGAGTATCTGTTATGTATGCCGGCCGAATTGTGGAGCAGGGTGGCGTAGATGATATTTTTTATAGCCCCCATGCCCCCTACACACTTGGTTTATTACAATCAGTTCCAAGAATTGGCAGTAAAGGATCAGACCGGCTAAAAGCTATTCCAGGCCAGCCGCCATCACTGATTAATTTGCCAACCGGCTGCGCCTTTGCACCACGTTGTGAATATATCTCATTAGCCCCAGGCGACTCCTGCCAAACTTTAAAACCAGATCTATTGGGATTAGCAGATTCACACCGTTCAAGATGTCATGTACCAGAGGAAAAACGGGATAAATCATTTGCTGCCGAGATCAAGGGAGCACGTACCTGATGAGTTCTCCATTATTAAGTGTTAAGAATCTGCAAAAGTACTTTCCAATTAGCAAAAATGTTGGCTTTCGAAAAGAAAAACTTCAGGTAAAAGCAGTTGATGGCATCTCCTTTGATTTAATGAAGGGTGAAACCTTAGGCCTAGTTGGTGAATCTGGCTGTGGTAAGACCACCGCAGGTAGAACTATTTTAAAGTTAATTGAACCAACCGCTGGTGAAATACTCTTTGAGGGTAAAGATATAACTAAATTGCGCCCAGGATTAATGACTCCACTGCGGGTGCATATGCAGATTATTTTCCAAGATCCATTTTCGGCATTAAATCCACGCCAAACAGTTGGCAAGATCATCAGTGCACCATTTGAAATTCAAAAGGTGACACCAGAGGGGGGAGTTAAAAAAGAGGTAGCAGCTTTAATGGATCGAGTGGGATTAAACCCTGAGCATTACAACCGATACCCCCATGAGTTCTCTGGTGGGCAGCGCCAACGAATTGGTATTGCCAGAGCGATTGCGCTTAAGCCTAAGTTAATCGTGGCAGATGAACCAGTATCAGCACTTGATGTATCAATTCAGGCGCAGGTAATTAATCTGATCGATGATCTACAAAAAGAGGATGGCATCTCAATTATTTTTATTGCCCATGATCTCTCGGTAGTTCAACACATCTCAGATCGGGTGGCGGTGATGTATTTGGGTAAGATTATGGAGATCGCAAAGACAGAAGATCTCTTCTCCGCCCCACACCACCCATACACAACAGCTTTGTTATCTGCTGTGCCACAACCAGATCCACGGGGTGAGCGAACCAGGGAGCGGATAATTCTTAAAGGAGATTTGCCCTCACCAATTAATCCACCAGCTGGCTGTGTATTTAATACTAGATGTTGGAAGGCGCAAGAGATTTGCCGTATTAAAACACCTGAGTTATTAACAGTTGGTAAATCAACTGTTGCTTGCCACTTCCCGGAGTAATTACCAGATCCGCACTCGCTCATTAGCTGGCATAAAGTGTTTATCTTTATCACTAACTGAAAAGGCATCATAAAACTCATCTAAATTTGCCACTATCTGATTGCACCTAAACTCATCTGGGGAGTGCGGATCTGTTGCAATCCGCCTTCTAACCTCCTCAGGGCGATACTTACCCCGCCAGGATTGGGCCCAGCCCATAAAAAATCGTTGTGGACCGGTGTAACCATCAATATCTGGTGGCTGCTTACCATCAAGTGAAATCTCATACGCCTTGTAGGCAATGGTTAAGCCACCAAGATCACCAATATTCTCCCCAATAGTCAGTGCGCCATTGACCTTAACATCAGGAGCAGCAGAGGGAGATAGTTGGTCATACTGCTCAATTAATTTCTTAGTTCGCTTCTCAAACTCTGCCCGATCCTTATCACTCCACCAATTAACTAGATTTCCATCCCCATCATATTTAGAGCCTTGATCATCAAAGCCATGGCCAATCTCATGACCGATTACCGCGCCAATGCCGCCATAGTTGGCCGCATCATCATCTGCTAACACATCAAAAAATGGTGGTTGCAAAATAGCTGCTGGAAAGACAATCTCATTCATCCCTGGGTTGTAGTAAGCATTAACTGTTTGCGGGGTCATATACCACTCAGATTTATCAACAGCTTTGCCAATCTTGGCATACTCATAATCTTGTGAGTACTTAGCAATCGCAGCAAGATTTCCAATTAAATCACCTGGGGTAATTGTTAGCTTTGAGTAATCCCGCCACCTATCTGGATAACCAATCTTTGGGGTGAACTTATCTAATTTAACAAAGGCTTTTTCTTTGGTCTCATCACTCATCCAGGTAAGAGCTTTAATATCAACTCGATAAGCCTGGATTAGATTGGCTACTAATTTGACCATCCTTGTCTTTGCCACCTCACCAAAGTGGCGATCAACATAGATCGCACCCACCGCCTCTCCCAGCGCCCCCTCAACCAAACCAACCCCACGTTTCCACCGCTGCTTAAGCTTTGGAATACCAGAGAGGGTGGTGCCATAGAAGTTAAAGTTTTCATCAACTAAGGCTTTGTTTAAGTAGGGGCTAGCGCCAGAGATGATCTGCCAGGTAAGCCAGATGCGCCACTTATCGGCCTCAAAGTTTTGAATTAATTTAGATAGAGCTTCAAAGAAGGAGGGCTGTCTAACAACTACCTGCGCTAAAACATTAGCTGGCGTATTTGAGGCCTTCATCCAGATTGGCCAATTAAAGGCCGGGGTTAGGGATGTGAGCTGGCTAAAACTTTTTTTGTTATAGGTTGCCTCAGCATCCCGGTCTTTAACCTGATCCCAGTGACCGGCAGCAATCTGGGTTTCAAGCTCTAATACCTGCGCCGCTGCAGCTTTGCCATTAGGCAGCTTTGCCAGATCAAATATCTGCTGCACATGTAGTAAGAAGGCATCTCTAATCTCTTGGTACTCATCCTCGCGGTAGTAGGCCTCATCCGGTAGCGATAATCCGCCTTGACCGATGTAGAGAATATTTTTAGTTGAGTCTTTGTTGTCTGTTGAAACATAGGAGTAGAAAAGACCAGAGAGCCCACAGCTTTCTAGCTCTCCTAATATTTGAAAAAACTCATCAGCGGTTTTAAAAGAGGCAGCTGCTGCTAAATCTTTTTCAATTGGGCCAATACCAAGTTGCTCAGCTCTAGCCTCATCCATAAAAGCGTTATAGAGATCGCCAATTTTTTGGGCATTACTTCCAGCAGCACCAGAACTTGCTGCCTGATCTAAAATTATTTGTTTAACCTGTTTTTCAGCCTGCTCATATAACCAGTAAAAAGCGCCATCACTAGCCCTATCCTCTGGGATCTGTGATTCTTTAAGCCACTTACCATTCATAAATCTAAAGAGATCATCTTGTGGGCGAACTGCAGAATCGATGTGGTTAAGATCTAGGCCGCTGCGCATAATGGGGCAAGCCTATCTATAGGTGTAGAAATTTTAGGCAATAAAAAATCCCACCATTTGACTGGTGGGATTTTTTAGTTAATAACTTACTTTGAAGCCTTCTTACGACGACGACGCTTTGGAGCAGACTTAGCTGCTTTCTTACGACGACGACGCTTTGGAGCAGCCTTAGCTGCTTTCTTACGACGACGACGCTTTGGGGCAGCCTTAGCAGCCTTACGACGACGACGCTTTGGTGCAGCTTTTGCTGCTTTCTTACGACGCTTTGCAGCCACGTAGATCTCCTATCAAAGTGGTTCGATCCGTCACCGAACCTGTTTCATGGACAAGCGTGGCACTAATTAGCAAAATATTCCACTAATTTGGCAATAAATATGAAGCGTGTCGTAACTTTATTTATTAGTTTTTTTATGCAATTTTTAATAAATATTGGCAAGTATTTGCCGAAAATAACCGAAAACCTACTGGTGAGTTAATTATTTGGCGCCGTTTTACGTTTTTTCGCCTCCAAAATGGCAAATTTATTACTTTTACTGTCATATTTACGAAATTCTGGCAGTAAGGCGGTAAATAGCGTCACAAACCCGATGCAAAGCAGGCCACCAGATACAACTGAAGTGCGAAGTGAGGTGCGCTCTGCAGTAAAGCCGGCACGAGTTTGCCCACCTAATGGTCCAACCGAGTAAGAAATAAGTTCCACTCCTGCCAATCTGCCCCGGAACTCATCGGGAATCGACTGGTTCCACAAGGTAGAGCGGAAGAGGGCAGAGACCATGTCGCTAGCCCCAGCCAGAATTAGAAATAGCAAAATTAAAAATAGATTATTGCTAACACCAGCCAAAGTTATTGCTACCCCCCAACCAAGAGCAGCTAAAAAGATTGCCCGACCATGTTTGGTATAACTTTTTACCCAGCCACTAGTCAGAGTTACCAATATCGAGCCGATAGTTCCGGCGGCGTAGAACAAACCAAGTGCCCAAGGTGCACCTACTTGCTCTGCCCAAAATGGAAAGAGGGCAGTTGGCATTGCAAAAAACATTGCTGCTAAATCAACTAGGTAAGTGCCCATTAAATCCTTGCGGCTAGTGGCGTATTTGACCCCATCTACCAGGCTAGAAAATGAGGGTTTTTCACTCTCTTTCATAGGTGGCACACTCTTAACTTTTAACAAAATAAATAGTGCTAATAAATAGGTGAGAATATCTAGGATAAATCCAGCACTCACCCCCGCGATTGAAATTAAAACCCCAGCAAGGGCTGGACCTGTGACCATTCCAACCTGCCACCGCAAACTCATTAGCGCACTAGCTGCCGGCAGATCTTTATGCTCTACCAACCTTGGCAAAATCGCATCCGCACTTGGCCGCTGCAGACCATCAACAGCTGCGAAGAGGGCTGCAATGATATAAATAACTGCAAGTTTTGGTGATGGCAGTAGCGAGTTAATTAATAGGATGGCCGATAAGAAAAGGGCGGCTGCCTCAGTTACCCAGATCATCCGCTTTCGATCCATGTGATCGGCTAACACCCCGCCGTAGAGGCCGAAGATCACCAGCGGAATAATCTCAACTAAACCAATTAAGCCAACTGCTAGATAGGAACCAGTTAACTCTTTAACTTGAAAAGGAAGGGCGACATAGGTGAACATCGAGCCGAAGTAGGAGATTAAACCAGAGAGCCAAAGCCGGCGAAAATCTGGGTAGCGCTTTAAGGGCGAGAAGTCGATCGCTAGATTTATCTTCAATTTACTCCAGTTGCGAAGTTAATTAGGTAAAGCTCTCTTCGGTAGTAGGAAATCTACCCGCTGCCACATCAGCGGCAAACTCAACCGCTGCATCATTCATCTCTTTTCTTAAATTTCGGTAAGCCTTAGCAAATTTGGGTAGTTTTTGCGTAATTCCCATTAGATCGGTCCAGACTAAAACTTGGCCATCACAGCCGCTGCCCGCACCAATGCCAATAATTGGAATACTTAACTGCTTACTTATTTCAGCAGCTAATTGGGCAGGGACTGCTTCAAGCACAATTGCAAAAACTCCTGCAGCAGCCAGCGCCTTTGCATCATCAATAATCCGCTTTCCATCCTCACCACGTCCCTGCACCTTAAATCCACCAAGTGCGTGAACTGATTGGGGAGTTAAACCAAGATGTCCCATTACCGGCATGCCAGCTGCGATTAATCGCTGAATCTGTGGAACTACCTTCGCTCCGCCCTCTAATTTGACCGCCTGTACCTGCGCCTCTTTAAAAAATCTTACCCCAGTAATTAATGCTTGCTCAGGTGAGCTCTCATAGGAGCCAAATGGAAAATCAGCAACCACCATGGCATTGCTAGTTGCATTAACAACCGCTCTAGCCATTGGCAGCAACTCATCAACTGTTACTGGAATAGTGTTTTCAAACCCAAGGAAGTTATTGCCTGCTGAATCACCCACCAGTAATACTGGGATACCAGCCTGGTCAAAGATGGCAGCGCTCATCTGCTCATAGCAGGTCAGCATCGCCCATTTTTGCCCAGCCGCTTTTTTAGCAGCTAGCTCGGTGATAGTAGTTCGCGAACTTTTTGCATTACTCATTACTCAACTCCTTAAGATCAAGGCCAAGTATCGGTCCCTGTCTTTTTTAGGTAGCCCAACTTTAACTTAACCCCAACAGATGCGCTACCTGAGGTACTCTTGAAAAGTGAGTCAATCCGGTCAGATCAGAATTGCCCTCGCCCAGATCAACCCAACAGTTGGTGATCTGGTGAAAAATGCTGATCTAATCTCAAAAAATGCTTATGAGGCAGCAGCAGCTGGTGCGGTAGTTGTGGTCTATCCCGAGATGGTTTTAACCGGTTACCCAGTTGAGGATTTAGCAACTCGTCCTTCATTTCGCGCCGCCTCTATCGAGGCGGTTAATCAACTAGCGCAGCGAATTAATAATGAGGGCAATGGCGATTTAACTTTAATAGTTGGCTATCTTGGCCAGAGCCCAGCGGGTGCGCCCCAAAATTGTGTTGCAATTATTCACAGAGGTGTAATTGTGGCGATCTATATAAAGCATCATCTACCTAATTACGGCGTCTTTGATGAGTATCGCAACTTCACCCCTGGCAATCACTCCTTAGTAATTAGAGTTTGTGGTGTTGATATTGGTATTGCAATTTGTGAGGATATTTGGCAGGAGGGCGGCCCAGTTGCCTCATTAGCTAATCGAAATATTGGCTTGCTACTGGTGCCAAATGGATCTCCCTATGAGGTTAACAAAGATGATCTG
>CANKTS010000016.1:0-12580 GCA_947486485.1 Actinomycetota bacterium
GCAAAGCTTTAACTAGCACCTTGCCAGATCCGCTATCGGTAATCTTCTTTGTAAATAGCGGTAGTGAGGCAAATGATTTAGCAATTAGATTAGCTAGGGCGCATACAAAAGCTAAAGGGGTAGTAGCACTTCGCCATGGATACCACGGCCATACCCAATCTGTAGTGGAGATAAGCCCTTATAAGTTTTTAGGCAAAGGTGGAGATGGCCCGCCAAGCCATGTTGGGGTTGCAGAGTTGCCAGATATATTCCGTGGTCGCTACACCTCACCTGATGCCACAGCTAAGTACCTAAGTAATCTTAAAAAAACTATAACTGGGCTAAAGCAACCACTATCTGCATTTTTCTCAGAGTCAATTGTCTCTACCGCAGGCCAAATAGTTTTACCAGATGGGTATTTAAAATCAGCATTTAAAATGGCTCGCCAAGCAGGTGGAGTTTGTGTAGCAGATGAGGTGCAGATTGGCTTAGGCAGAGTTGGAGATAAGTTCTGGGGCTTTGAATTACATGATGTAGTGCCAGATATTGTCACAATGGGTAAGCCACTTGGTAATGGTCATCCACTTGCAGCGGTTGTCACAACAGCTGAGATTGCAAACTCATTTAATAATGGCATGGAGTACTTCAATACATTTGGGGCAAACCCAGTTAGCGCTGCAATCGGGCAGGCGGTATTAGAGGTTGTTTATGATGAAAGATTGCAATTAAATGCTAAAGAAATTGGTGCCTACCTTATGGCTGGAGTAGCCCAGCTAGCAAAGAGTAATGATTTGATTGCAGATATTCGTGGCCATGGATTATTTATCGGTGTTGAGTTTATGTTAGATGAGAAAACACCAGCAACTGAAAAGGTGGCAGATCTAATGGAGTATGCACTCTCAAAGGGTGTGCTGCTATCTTGTGATGGTCCAGATAATAATGTGCTAAAGATTAAGCCACCTATGATTATTAATAAGCAAGATGTTGATCTATTTTTAAATGTATTAGGGCAGTGGTTGGATAAACAATGAAGCCACCATTAGCTGGTATTAAGATTGCAGATTTCTCCAGGGTGTTAGCAGGTCCTTATGCCACGATGTTATTGGCAGATCTTGGGGCTGAGGTAGTAAAGATTGAGCGGCCAGATTCTGGTGATGACACCCGCAGTTGGGGACCACCCTTTGATAAAGATGGCACCGCTACCTACTTTCTTTCGGTAAATCGAAATAAGAGTGGACTCACCTTAGATTTATCAAAGCCAGCAGATCAAAAGATTGCGCAAGAGTTAATAGCAAACTCAGATGTTGTGGTAGAAAACTTTGGCACTGGCACAATGGAGAAATTTAATCTTGGTTATGAGCAGGTAGTAGCGAGTAATCCACTACTTATATATTGCTCAATTACTGGATTTGGTAGTTCAGAGCGTGCTAAGGCGCTACCTGGTTATGACCTACTACTGCAAGGAGTAAGTGGGTTAATGAGTATTACCGGCGCAGATAGCAATGATCCAACAAAGGTTGGGGTAGCACTAGTTGATGTGATCACCGGCTTGCATGCAGTTACTGGAATTCTGGCAGCCCTTAGAGCGGCAGAGCAACAAGGAGTTGGCCAAAAGGTTGAGTTAAATTTACTTAGCTCAAGTCTTTCAGCCTTAGTAAATCAAGCAAGTGCCTATATATCTGCTGGGGTAATTCCGGTGGCAATGGGTAATGCTCATCCATCAATTGCGCCATACCAAGTATTTAGTGCTTCAGATAAGAAGTTTGTACTGGCAATTGGCAATGATCAACAGTTTATAAAGTTTGCTACCGCACTATTACCAGAGTTGGTAGCAGATGCCAGGTTTAGCACCAATCAAATGCGGGTTAAGAATCTAGGTGATTTGACGCAAATACTTGATCGGCTATTTGCCACAAAGAGTGCAGCACATTGGATAGATCTGCTCAGTAAGATTGAAATACCAGCAGGTGCGATAAATAATATTAAAGAGGCGATTGAGTTAGCCACAACTCTTGGCCTAGATCCAGTAGTAGATATTGCTGGCAGTAAATCAATTGCAAACCCAATTACCTTCAGTAAGACGCCAGTTAGTTATAGCAAAGCCCCGCCAAAACTTTCATAACCTCTTATCTGATGTAGCCTGTCGGGGTGAGAGTAGAAGTACTGGCAAAGTTTTCAATCCTAAGTATTCTCTGGGGATTATCATTTTTATTAGTGCTGCGGGTAGTTGATGGCTTTGGTTGGGTAGGCGCAGTTTGTATCAGATCATTTATTGCTAGCTCTGTGCTGCTACTTATCGCATTACTTACTAGGCGAAGATTAGATTTTTCAATCGGTATTAAACCATTTGCAGTAGTTGGTGCAACAACTGTGTGCTTGCAGTTAATTGGATTTTCCATCGCCATACCAAGAATTGGTACCGCCCTAACTGCAATAATTGTTGGCGCGATCCCATTATTTTCAGCCCTGATTGGAAAAATAATGAAGATTGAGACAATTACTAAACTTGGCTTTGTTGGATTAATTATTGGCTTTCTTGGCATCGTTTTATTGGTCGGCTTCCCACATGGGCAGCTATCAAATGATTTCTTTCTTGGGATTGCCGTCTCGGTAGTTGGTTGTATTGCTGCTGCCTTTGGTAGTAATTACGCAAAACTTAAGATGGAGCAGGTTGGCAATTGGGAGCAGGCGATCGGTGCATTTTTCTTTGGCGGGCTATTTACACTTCCATTATTATTTTTTGTGCCATTTCAAAGAGAGTTAATTGTTACAGATTGGCTTTATATAATCTCACTTGCAATCTTATGTAGCTCACTATGTTATGTGATCTACTTTAGTTTGGTAGTAGAGGTTGGTGCTACTAGAGCGATAAGCGTAGAGTTTATGGTTACCGTAATTGCGGTTTTAATTGGTGCTATCTACCTCAAGGAGTTAATCACACCAATTCAACTTCTTGGGGGAGTGATGGTTTTAATTGGCTGTTCACTAATTCTAGAGTTAGTTGGTGGCAGTAAAAAGTCAACAAGATTAATCTAACGAGGAGAGAAAAAATCGAAAAGGCCGAATTAGCTCAATCTAATTAAAAATTAGATATCTGATAAATCCAATCTTGCATCTGTGGATCTCGCAGCGTATTAATCAATTTACTATCGCTATCACTTACCCGTTGAATTGTAACTACTTTTATTTGATCATCACTACATAGGCAAATGCTACAAATTATTTGATTATCATCATCGGCAATAAAGATATGATCACACTCTCTCATATATCCTTCCGCATAAGATTAGCTAGTAATTTATTAAACCTACTCACACTCAGCGCAATGTAAATAGAGATAGGTAAATGTTTGCTTTTATCTTGTACTACTAAGTAACAAATTAAGCCTGTATTTATCAATTTATCTATTACTGATTAGTAGAAATTAATTACTACTTACCTAAGGTGTAACCGTCAATCTTAAGTTTACTTATCCTTAAAGTTTATTTGGCCAGGTATCACTTAACTTATAACCAAGTGGCCAAGGATCAGATGGATCTAATGTGTGAGTATGTCTGCCGGTAATCCATGCTTGCCCGGCAACAGATGGAATAATTCCATTCTTGTTGCCAATCTTTACCTCCTCCTCAATCTTGCACTCAAACTCTGAGTCAATAATTGAGCGGCCAATCATTTTATCTCCCACCTTCAATACTCCTTGGTGATGCAGCAGTGCTAATCGCGCAGAGCAGCCAGTGCCAGTAGGGGATCGATCAATCTTTCCAGGTTGAATAGCAACTGCATTTTTGCTTATCGCAACTGAATTTTCATAAAAGATTGGCTTTGCAATTTGGGTAAAGGAGAAGTGGCGCCAATCTGGATTTGTTGGGTGTTCAAACTTTAACTGCTCATTTGCTGCTGCAGTTATCTTCATTCCCACCTTAGCTAAATCTGATGCCTCATCTGCTTTGATAGCAAAGCCAAGATCATCAGCATTAACAATTACAAAGCTATCGCCACCAAAGGCGGTGTCCACCTTTAAAGTTGGCAGCCCTGCTACCTCAACTATTAAACCCTCTTGGCCAACAAAGGATGCAATATTTTTTACTTTTACTTTAGTTACCTTGCCATTTGAACAATTTGCCGTTACATAAACTAAGCCACCTGGTGCCTCCATAACTAAGTTAGTTACCGGCTCAACCATCTTGATGATGCCACTTTCTAAAACCACAGTTGCCACACAGATTGAGTTAGAGCCAGACATTGGGGGCGTATCCTCTGGCTCCATAATAATAAAAGCTACTTGGGCAGCAGGATTTTTAGGTGGCACCAGCAGATTAACATGGCGAAATACACCACCACGTGGTTCATTTAAAACAAAGTTACGCAGGCCCTGATCTTTTGCAATAAATCTAGATTGCTCCCAGATACTTTCACCTGGAATCTGTCCAACTCCACTAATAATTACATCACCCACCTCACCTTCAGCGTGGGCGCTAATAACCTCAATCATTTACCAATCCTATCTTCACATTCTTACTGCAAGTAAGTGCAGATAATCTAGCGCAAGGTAGGATAGAAGTAGGTAAGAGTAAAAAGAGGAAATAAAATGAAGTTTTTAGTAGTTGGCTCCACCGGCTTAATTGGCTCCTATGTCGCTAAAGCACTTGGTAAGCATGGCCAAGTAATTGGTGTCTCCCGCACTACCCAAATTAAAGTAGATGTTAAAAACCCGGCATCAATTGCTGCGATGTATGAGCAGGTAGGAAAGATTGATGCGGTGGCATCTTGTATTGGCAAAGTAATATATAAACCAATTACCGAACTTACCTATGATGAGTATCTACTTGGTCTAACCGATAAGGCGATGGGACAGGTTGAGTTGGTAAGAGCCGGGATTAATTACCTAACCGATGGTGGTTGCTTCACGCTGATGACCGGTATTTTAGCTAGAGATCCAATTGCATCTGCCACCATTGCAGCCCTTGCAAATGGCGCGATTGAATCCTTCACCTTAGCTGCAGCAATTGATCTGCCACGGGGGATTCGCATAAATACGGTAAGTCCAAATGTATTGGTAGAGGCAACTAGTTATCACCCATCATTTCCTGGCTATCACCAGGTTAAGGCGGTTGATGTGGCAGATGCTTATGTTAAATCAATTATGGGAAAGCAGAGCGGGCAGATCTATAAATTAGATTAAGTAATTATTTTTTGCTTAAAAACTCACTCAATCCTGCGATTAATCGATCAACATCATCACGGGTTGTATAGGGTGCAATACCAGCTCTGATAGCGCCAGTATCACCTAAGCCCAAAGCTCTAGATACCTCAACTGCGTAAAAATTATGCGCCGGCAGATTTACTTTTTTAGTGGCCATAAATTTATAAACATCACCACCATCAACACCTGCAAAGTTAAAGTAGGCGGTAGGGGTGCGATCTTTAGCCTTGCCATACAAAGTAATAGTAGGTAGGAGTGATAATTGATCCTGCATATATTTAAATAACTCCTGCTCATACTCCTCTAGTAGGGTAATTGATTTAACTATCCGCTCTCGCCTGCTACCAGTTGCGCTGCTATCTAAGGCTGCCACATAATCAATAGATGCACTCACCCCAGCCATTAACTCATAAGGCAGGGTGCCAAACTCAAACCGCTCTGGAACTGTCATGGTAGATGGCAGCAGCTTGTCATTATTTATTGTCTCTAGGAGAGCAGGATCTGCTACAAATGATGAGCAGTGTGGTCCTAATATTTTGTAGGAGGAGAAGCCGTAGAAATCTGCTGGCATAGCTTTAAAATCAATTACCGCATGTGGTGTTAGGTGTACACCATCTACTAAAAATAGGGCGCCAGCATCTTTAACTGCTCTGCCAATGGCATAAATATCTGGCTTAGTTCCTAAGGTATTACTGGCACCAGTTACCGCAACAAATTTAGTTTTAGAGCTTAATAGCGAGGTAACTGCAGATACTGGCAGCTCACCACTTTCCTTATCAATCTCAGCCCACTTAACTACCACCCCGCGGTTGGCAGCAGCTTGTAACCAAGGGCGAATATTTGAATCATGATCTAGGCGAGAGATAATTATTTCATCCCCACTACTCCAACTCTTAGAGATACTTCTAGAGAAGTCATAGGTGAGTTGGGTCCAACTTCTGCCATAAACCACACCCTTTGGATCAGCATTTAACAGATCAGCTACCGCATTTCGATACCCAATAACTGCATCCTCAGCATTTTGCTCTGACGCGGTTGTTGTTCCCCGATTAGATGATGCTTGAGTAATTGCATTTGCAATCGCCTGCCCAACTGCAGTTGGCACCTGTGATCCACCTGGACCATCAAAAAAAACGATCCCAGTTTTAAGGGAGGGAAAATCCTGTCGCACTCGCTCTACCTGATAAGCCATGGCTAAACCCTAACTCTTATTTAATTGCATTACTACTGGGCAAGGCGTGCTTTAACCATCGCCTGCAGCAGCTTCTCATCTACCTGCCAATCATTTGGTATGGCAATTGTCTTTTTATTTACCTTATATTGGGTAAGTTTTGGCGCAAACTTACTTATTACTTCAGCACTCCAAGGCGCCATTAAAATATAATTTTTAGTAACAGAGACTCCAAATACATACCTACTATCCATCTTTAACATTGGCTGATTCCAAGCGATTACTAGCTCTAACTTTGGATACTTTTTGGTAATCGCCTTAAATATCCTCTTCACAGTCTTAGCCTGAGTAGGATCAATTGTTTTGTAGTACTGGGCCAAGGTTGTAAATCTTTTAGCAGATTTAGATCCTCTGCTATACATAACTAAGGTGTTGGCATGGGCGGCAGAGAAGCCGTATTTATCACGCAGCAGTGCAATCTGCTCTGGATACTTAGCTGCCTTCATCTTTGCCATCACCGCAAACCAATAACTCATTGGCTTGCCATACCGCTTTTCAATCGCTGGAAATGCAGCAGCGCGAGATAAATCTTTACCTGCCATAGGATGATATTAATCTAATTATCTAGCTAGCAAGGGGTTTTTATCATTACCACTGCGGCCTTACTCTTATTAAAGTGCAGTAAACTAAAGTTATGACCGATCTAGAGTTAGCACTTGAGTTAGCAGATCTTGCCGATCTAATCTCATTAGATCGCTACCTTGCATCTGATTTAGTAGTTGAGAGCAAGCCTGATCTAACACCGGTAAGTGATGCTGATAAGGCGGTTGAAAATAAGATCCGGTTGCAATTGGCTAAGGTGGCCGCAGATGATGGGATAATTGGTGAGGAGTTTGAAAGTAGCAACTCAACTAATAATCGGGAGTGGATCTTAGATCCAATTGATGGCACAAAAAATTTTATTAGGGGTGTGCCAGTTTGGGCCACACTTATTGCACTTAGAGTAAATGGGGTTATTACAGTTGGCGTGGTCTCATCTCCGGCATTAGGTAGGAGATGGTATGCATCGGCAGCAGCTGGCGCATTTGTAATTGAAACAGTTGGTGGTAGTAAAAAGGTGCGCAGGTTAGCGGTAAGTAAGGTGAATAAGGTATCTGATGCCTCCTTTGCTCACTCTGAGATTGTAAAAAAGGATATTTGGGAGGGTGATTATGATAATTTTCTAAAATTATCAAATGATGTTTGGCGCACCCGTGGCTTTGGTGATTTTTGGTCATATATGTTGGTAGCAGAGGGCGCAGTTGATTTTGCAATTGAACCAAAGCTTGCACTCTGGGATATGGCAGCGTTGTCGGTAATTGTGACAGAGGCCGGTGGTAGTTTTACCAATCTGGCAGGTATTGCTGGTGTGAGCGGCCCAGGTGCGATCGCATCAAATGGCCTACTCCATAAAGAGTTAGTAAGTCGATTTAGTTAATTACCCTTAGTTGTAACAGCTTGTAATGCATCTTTAAACTCAACTGATTTAAAATCTCTCACCGCCACCTCATACTTTTGCATTCCCCAATCCCAAAAATCAAAATCAAGATCTGAGACTGAGCTTTGAATCGATGCCCAAAGGCTCCAGCCATATCTAGCTAGCAGGGCAAATAACCAGGCCCGGGCAATCTTCTCTGGTCTATGTTTGCCGTAGTAAGCATCTACTAACTCAACTAGTTGATCATATGAAAGATTTGATTCACTGTAGATATTTCCTAACTCAAAGCAGGCATCATTATTGCCAGAGTACTCATAATCAATTATCCATATCTTCTTACCATCATCAATAAAGTTAGCTGCCAGTAGATCATTATTGCAAGGTACTTTGCCCTCATCTAATACTGAAAATGCCCGCTTCATTTGCAAAAGTTGATCGGTATAAGTTAGGTAATTATCTGGCATTTTAAAGCCACGCTCAGTTACAATCTTTAAGTACCTTTGTTGGATTATAAACATATCAAAATCACTAACAAAGGGCTTTGCACTATGGAGTTGCTTAACACTTTGGGCAATTCGGCTAATATTTCCAGCTACATCATCTGCGGTATATGTCTTACCTGGCAGATAACCAATTACCAGTAAGCCAAACTCAGGTAGGAACTCAAAAACCGCAGCGCCAATACCAATAGCAGCGGCAATCTTAGAGTTCTCATACTCAGCATTTCGATCAATTGAAAGTAGTGCTGATTTATTACTGGAGATGCGAGCAACATAATCACCACTTGGAGTTGAGATCTTTAGATTACGATTTGTTAAACCACCAGATAACTCAGTAACGCTATCTCTAACCTGCAGCCGCTTTACCTGGTTTAGTAGATCACTAAAACCATTGCTAGAGGGTGCCACAGAGAAAGGATACAGTTGGATAATGAGCGCACAAGAGTTACCTACTAGGGCCAAAATTGTTGTAATAGGTGGCGGTGTTGGTGGCACCTCAGTTGCCTATCATCTAGCCCAACTTGGTCAGCGGGATGTAATTTTGCTAGAGCGAGCAGAGTTAACAAGTGGCTCAACCTTTCACTCCGCCGGTTTAGTTGGTCAACTACGAGCTGATCCCACCTTAACTAAAATGAATATGTACTCAGTTGAGTTATATCGAGAGTTAGAAAAAAGTGAAACCCCAGCCTCTTGGCGAGAGTGTGGCTCAATAAAGATTGCCTCCAGTAATGAGCGAATGGCAGAGATCAGAAGACAGATTGGGTGGGCTAAAACATTTGGCTTAGATCTAGTTGAGATCTCAAATGATCAAATTAAAGAGTTATTTCCATTAATTAATTTAGATTCAGTAGTTGGTGGTTGCTATCTGGCTACCGATGGCCAGGTTGATCCCTCACAACTAACCCAGGCGATGGCAGCTGGGGCCAGAAGAGGTGGGGTTAAAATCTTTACCCACACCAGAGTATTAGCGATTAATACCAAGAATAATCGGATTACCTCAGTAACAACTGATAAGGGTGAGATTGAGTGTGAGATTGTAGTTAATGCAGGTGGTATCTACGCCGCAGAGCTTGGCCGATTAGCAGAGGTTCGAATTCCAATTATTCCAATGAGTCATCAATATCTAATTACCGAAAACTTTCTACCTGATACGGCTAAGTTCTTACCATCGCTGCGCGATCCAGATAATTTAATCTATTTCCGGCAAGAGGTTAAGGGTTTAGTAATGGGTGGATATGAGCGAAACTCAAAGCCCTTTACCGCAACCTTTAATTCATATGATCAAATTCCAAAAGACTTTAACTCTAAGTTACTACCTGATGAGTGGGAGCGGTTTGAGCAGATCGCAGAGAATGCAGCTATGCGGGTGCCAGTAATGGGTGAGGTAGGACTTAAAAACTTTATTAATGGGCCAGAGGGCTTCACCCCAGATAATGAGTTTTGTTTAGGTGAGACCTCTGTTGGTGGTTTTTATGTGGCAGCAGGTTTTTGTGCTCATGGCATTGCCGGTGCTGGTGGGATTGGCAAGGTAGTGGCTGAGTGGATTGTGGCAGGTGAGCCAACAATGGATCTTTGGCATATGGATATTAAAAGATTCGCCGATGCTTATAAATCACCTAAGTTCACATTAGAGCGAGTTACTGAAAATTATGAGGCTTATTACGATATTCATTATCCAGGGGAGGAGCGCACCAGCGCACGGGGTGAAAATAAATCACCAATTTATGATTGGCATAAAGAGCATGGCGCAGTCTTTGGTGAGAAAGCTGCTTGGGAGCGGGTTAATTACTACCACAATCCAAATGATAAACAGTTAGATCAATCTCTTCGGCCAAATGGTTGGCCGGGAAAGAATTGGCATCCAGCTGTTGCAGCTGAGCACCACGCCACTAGAGATACCGCCGGTCTCTTTGATGAGTCAAGCTTTGCCAAGATAAAAGTTAGCGGCCTACGATCTGGTGAGTTTTTAACGCTACTTTGTGCCAATAATGTCGTAAAAGGTGTTGGTAAAACCACATACACCCAAGCGCTTAATAAAAGAGGTGGTATCGAGTCTGATTACACCATTACTCAGGTAGCAGAGAGTGAGTTCTTAATTATTACTGGAACCGCCTTTTTAAATCATGATAAGGGCTGGCTAGAAAAACAGATGCGAGAGCATAATTTTGATCAGGTTGTAATCGAAGATATTACAAAACAACTAGCCTGTTTCGGTATTTGGGGACCAAATGCTAGAAAGATATTAGCAAAAGTTACCGACGCTGATTTATCAAATGAGGGCTTTGGCTTTATGCACTCAAAGTTAATACAAATAAAAGGCATTCAATTACGGGCAACTCGGATTACCTATGTTGGTGAGTTAGGTTGGGAGTTATATATTCCAGTAAAAGATAGCCTAGTAATCTGGCTTGCCCTATTAGCTGCTGGCAAAGATCTAGGTATTAGAACATGTGGCTATCGGGCAATTGAATCCTTGCGTCTAGAAAAAGGCTACCGGGCTTGGGCAGGTGAGATTAACTCTGAGACAAATCCATATGAGGCCGGGCTTGGTTTTGCCATCTCTAGTAAGAAGGATAATTTTATTGGTAAGGCAAGTTTAGATAAGGTAAAGGATAATTTAAGTAGAAAACTAACTGCACTTATCTTTGCTGATATTAAAGATGTAGCTATCGGTAATGAGCCAATCTTTATTAATAATAAAGTAGTGGGCAGAGTTAAGTCAGCTGGGCAGGGGTATACTTTAAATAAAGCAATCGCCTATGCTTACCTACCAATTGAACACAGCGGGATTGGCACAACAGTTGAGGTTGAGATCTTTGGTATTAAACACCAAGCAACTATCGCCCAAGAGCCACTATTTGATCCAATTGGGCAGCGAATTAAATCGTAATTAAATCTGACTTAATTAAACTCGCTAACCTTAAACTGCATCTGCGCAATCATTTGCTTATTACTCTCCTCTAGAAAAGCAGCTCTTGCCTTTTCTATCGCCTCATCCTTTGATTTTGCACTCACCATAATCCCATCTTCATACTTGACCCTAACCTCATAATCTTGCTCATTAACGCTCACTTGCTAACCTGCGCATCTACTACATAAGAGATACTTGAGCCATTGCCATAACCATTAACTGGATTAAGGCTGGGGTTATTATTTAGGTACTCACCCTGCAACTGCTGGAGTGAGTAGTTGCTCTGGAAAATTAATAGGGCCAAGACTGTAGCAAGGAAAAGTAACCTGTTCACGTGACAATTATATGATGGGCTAGCCCCTCATAGGATAATTTACGCTCAGTTTCTATCACTTATTTGCGTGACAAAGCAGTTTTTGGGCTTTAACCCTCTAGTTAAGATTGAAGGGTGATTCCCCTATACAGACACGCCCGCAAGTGGTTGAAGCAGCCTAGCTTTAGCCTGGCTGCACTGCGGGCAAACACAATTGAATTATTTTCCAAGCGGGATCTAGTAGTTATTATCTTCTTTACAGTTTTAGGTTTAGGCGGCGCCTTTGCCGCCACATTAATCACTGTAACCGCCCCAGACTCACAAGGTGCTGGTTATCTTGCAGCTACAGCATGTGATGCCGATGGAGTAACAATTGATAAGAGTGTTGTCTTTAATACAACTACAAAGCGGTACACAGTCACAACAATTAGCATAAGTGGGGTTGATCAAAGATATGATGCAAATGGAATTAATGGCTGTGGCGGTAAGACCCTTGAGTTAGCTATCCCAGTCAATGGCGTAACTACATACGCAAGTTGGAATATTCCGCCCTCAACTTTTACAAGCAATACCTTTACTATTTCATCAGGTACATCTTGTTCTAGATATGGCACTAACAGTGCAACTATCAGCGTTGACAGCACATTATTAGATAAATTAGCCCTAACAGTAACTGGAGTCAGTACAAACTCTGCAATTGAATCAGATAGTAATTTATTAATTAAATATACGCTAGATGAGTCCAATTCATTTAGCGGTAGTGGCAACACTGTATATGACTTAGCTGGTAATGCTGAAAATGGTCAAATAAGAAATGGTTCAAATACTCAGATTACTAGTACGGCTAGTACAGATAGCACTGGCAATAAATACTTAGATATAAGTAGCACTCAATATGTTTGGAGTAGTGCAGTTGCTAGCCCAACCTCACAATCCATTATGCTTTGGGTTTATCTGACCAATAACGGTGTGATTTACGATGAACTAGGTGGCGGTCAAAACCCAAATTATGGCTGGCATGATTCA
>CANKTS010000017.1:0-12470 GCA_947486485.1 Actinomycetota bacterium
CAAGATGAGCCAGCAAATCAAGGACCTTGGCCATTTATTGCACTAGCAACACAAGAGGCATTTATGGCACATGATGAGTTAGCGCATCGCACCATGCGCCGTGTTTCTCGGCGGGCAACAGCAAGCCCGGCAACTGGAAATCATCATTTACATGAAGAGGAAGAGAAAGCTTTAATGACTGAGGCTTTTACTCGTTAACTACCTTTTCGATATCTAAGCATGACTCTTTTTAAAAACTTATCACGCTCAAGCCATCCCCATTTCCTGGAATCTTCACTGTTTGAATTATCACCCTCTACCCAATATCTAATAACTCCATGCTCCATTCGGCTCTCTTTAACCCGCTTTAGTAACGCAACTCCTGGCCGATTAGGATCTTGGATTAGATAGACCGAACCAATTTTTAGGGTGTGCTTTTTGCCACTTAAGCCGCGTACAAGTAGCCAATCTCCTTGGTTATAGGCAGGAGACATTGAGTTGCCAGAAACCTTAACCGTGCTAAAACCGAACATGCGGAGTATTCTGCCACTTATAAATAAGATTTAAATCAACTAAGGAGAGAAATGATAAATTCATTAATAGCAAGATTTACACCTAAGCAAACAGTTTTTGCACACTGTGATTTACCATGTGGTGTTTATGATCCAGCCCAAGCCAAAATTGAGGCTCAATCTGTTAAAGCTTGTATGGAGAAGTATGCAGCTAGCAGTGATGCTGATTTTAAATCACGTGCGGTTGCGATTAAAGAGGAGAGATCTGAGTTAGTTAAACACCATCTTTGGGTCTTATGGACAGATTACTTTAAGCCAAATCATTTTGAAGCATACCCACATCTGCACACGCTATTTAATGAGGCAACCAAACTTGCTGGTGCTGGTGGCAGTAAGGGAACAAATGATGTTGCAGTTGCTGAAAAGCTAATTGGCAAGATCGATGAAATTGCTGAGATTTTTTGGGCAACTAAAAAATAACTAAACTTAAATCGCTAGTGGCTTAGAAATTTAAGCTACTAGCGATTTTGTTTTCTTTAATAGGAATTCCTTTTTCCGCCACCATCGTCTCAGCAGCAACTCTGGCCATAAAAGAGACTCGTTCTACAAATTTTCTAGTAATTAAGCCAGATGCAATTAACCTTGCGCTTTGATGCACTTCAACCTCAAACTTAAGTAAGTTGTCATCTAATCCTAAGCACCTAGCAGTGGCGTGAATTTCAAAGCCAATTCCAATAGCTCCAGATATTTCCATTTGAGAATTTGTAGTAATTGTAGTTTCACCAAAATCTAAAAATTCAATTATTGCTGTGCTACAAGCACTCTCAATCAATGACAACAGCTGATTAGATCCAACAACTGGTAGGTCATTAACCCCTTGCGCAACAGATGTGTCCCCTGGGCGAATCGTCATGGCTGACATACCGATTACACCAATTACTTGCTTTGGTTTCATAATCACAAGATTAGTGATTATTTAATTACTCTTTAGGGAACTCCCTGCGAATTTCGCTAGTTATTTCAATTTGAGTCGCACCTTCAGAGGTAATTTCCGTATAGGTGGTTTGGGTATAGGTAATCTCACTTAATCTTTCTGAGCCCTCCTGCTGAATCATTTGATTGTAGAGCTCAGCAGTTTGTTGATTAATTCGATGGTTTAGTTCCTGTGGAGCCGCTTCATTTAATGCATTGCATAAAAGATTTCTCATTAGCGCAAGTGCGGTGTTCTCTTGCTCCATTTGTCCTCGACATGGCGCACACTCACCAAAGTGAACCTCTACTAGATTCAATTGATCGTCATCAAATATTTCATGATCAATATAAAGCACAATATTTGGTAGCACCTGATCACAAGGCATCATGTGATGATTTCCACAACTCATACTTGATCACCTGCTTTATTTTTCCCGTATCCACGATCCTTTGCGTACTCGGCAAGGGATGCTCTTAATAATTTACGCCCCCGATGCAGACGTGACATAACTGTGCCAGTTGGTACACCAGTAATTTCAGCGATCTCTTTATAAGCAAAACCTTCGACATCAGATAAATACACTGCCATTCGAAACTCCTCTGGCATGGCAGCTAACGCCTCTTTAACATCTTTATCAGCGATATTTTCTAATACCTCATCCTCTGCAGATTTTCCTTGATCACTTGTATGAGAGGAGGCATTAGCAATCTGCCAATCCTCAACCTCACCCGCTGATATTTGTGGCCGGCGTTGATCTTTACGATAATTATTAATAAATGTGGTGGTAAGAATTCGATATAGCCAAGCTTTTAAATTTGTACCAGGTTCAAATTGATGAAAACTTGTAAATGCCTTTGCATATGTATCTTGGACTAAATCCTGCGCATCATGAGGTTTTTTTGTATAACGAAGGGCTGCGCCATAAAGTTGAGATGTAAAAACTAAAGCATCTCTTTCAAACCTAACTTTTCGCTCAGTTAAGGTTTCTTTTTCTCGGTCAACTACTGCTGGCAGTAGATCTTCATTACTCATTTGGGCCAAGGCTACCTCGAATAGGGTTTTAGAGATGGGTATGAATTTTTTATTGTGTTCAACATTTTGGCGCAAAGCATTCATAGATCTAAAACCTGCTGAGGCACTGCTTTATTCCCCCCAGTCATTGCTTGCTTAAACCACGCTTAAAAGCCTGATCTAAGAAAGAGGGCGGAAGGTAGACTGGTACATATGACAAATTGGCGTGCACCATTTCGTGGCGGTCTAACTGGTGCTGCTGCTAAACCAATTAATGCATCGATAAGTATCCCTGGATCAAAGTCGGCAACTAATCGTGCCTTAATTCTTGCTGCAATCGCATCTACGCCATCAATATTACGTAAACCGCTCTCCTCTAGGGATACGGATCTAATGGTTAAGGGATTACGCACTCTAGGCTGTGAAATTGAGGAGATTAAAACCCCGGCTGGCTTTGATTACAAAATTACACCACATAAATTAATCGGCCCAGCTCATATAGAGGTTGGTAATGCTGGAACAGTTATGCGTTTTTTGCCACCAATTGCATCTCTTGCTACCGGCTTAATTCATTTCGATGGTGATGCGCGATCACATGAGCGCCCACTTGCACCGGTAATTAATGCATTAGAACAACTTGGAGTATCAATTGAGCATGGAGATAAATACAAGTTACCATTAACAATTAATGGTGCTGGAAAGATAAAAGGTGGCTTAGTTGAGATTGATGCCAGTGCATCGAGTCAATTTGTATCAGCGCTGTTATTACTAGGGCCGGCAACTGAACAAGGAATTGCCATCAAACATGCTGGTGCTTCACTTCCCTCCATGCCTCATATTGAAATGACAATTCAAATGTTACGAACCTTTGGCGCTCAAGTTGAGGTTGGTAACAATAGCTGGAGTGTTAAGACAGGTAAATTAGTGGGACAAGATTTAACAATTGAACCTGATCTTTCAAATGCAGCACCATTTATGGCCGCTGCCATGATTTGTGGCGGCAGTGTTGAGATAAAAGATTGGCCCAAGTCAACAACCCAGCCAGGTGATCAATTGCGAAGCATCTTTACAAAAATGGGAGCAAAGATCGACCAAGGTGATTATGGCTTAAAAATTTCAGGCAGCGGGAAAATATTTGGTATCGATATTGATCTACATGATGTTGGTGAATTAACCCCATCAATTGCTGCGGTTGCAGCATTAGCAGATTCACCATCAACACTTCGCGGGATTGCCCATCTTCGCCTGCATGAGACAGATCGTCTTGCTGCACTTGCATCTGAGATAAATAGCCTTGGTGGCTTAGTTACTGAAGGTCCAGGTGAATTACTAATTAAACCAGCTCAACTCAAAGCTTCTCAGATATTTAGAAGTTATGAGGATCATCGAATGGCAACTGCTGGCGCCATTATTGGGTTAGCAGTTGATGGCATAATTGTTGAAAATATTGAAACAACTAAAAAGACTTTATCTGACTTTCCAGGTATGTGGCAAGGAATGCTTGATGGTTAGATCAACTAAAAATTGGGATGAGGATGATGTAAGAGTAAATAAATCTCGACAGTTTGGGGCAAGTAATAAAACAAGACCGCGAACAAAAGATCGCCCAGATTATTCAAAGGCGCAAACTGCAATTATTACTGAGGTTGACCGTGGCCGGGTGCAGTGTTTAATCCAAACTGATAATGGCCATCTAATAATTAACGCAATGAAAGCGCGAGAGCTTGGCAAAAAATCTGTTGTAGTAGGTGATCAGGTATCAGTAGTAGGTGATCTATCTGGTGCAGCTGGTTCACTAGCTCGCGTAGTAACAGTAATGGCTCGAAAAAACTCATTAACCAGAAGTATTGATGATCATGTAAATGATGAACGGGTAATTGTTGCAAATGTTGATCAACTAGCGATTGTAATTTCTACTGCAAACCCCGAACCAAGAGAGGGCTTTGTTGATCGGGCGCTAGTTGTTGCTTATGACCAAGGTATTACACCAATAATAATTATGACAAAGCAAGATTTAGGCAGTGGTGACAAATTTTTGGAGACCTATAAGGATCTAGATATTGCAGTTTATAAGATTGACCGCTCCTCTGATTTAACGAAGCTACAGCAAGGGCTTGCCAAGAAAATAACAGTGCTACTTGGCCACTCTGGTGTTGGTAAATCAACCTTAGTAAATAACTTACTTGCCAGCTCACAAAATCGAGTATCTAGTATTGATCAACAAGTAACACATCGCGCTACTGGTGATGTTAATGAGGTGACTGGTAGGGGCCGACATACATCTTCAAGTGCAATTGCCTTGCCGCTATCATCAACATTTGGAGGTGAGAATTTTGGTTGGATTATTGATACTCCCGGGGTTCGCTCCTTTGGTATTGCTCATGTCCAACCCTCAAGAGTTATCTCAGCCTTTTCTGAGTTTGCCGATGCGATTAAACATTGTCCGAAAAATTGCTCACACCATGAGAAAGATTGTGCTTTAAATGAATGGCCAGGATTTACTAACCAAAATCTAGCTAGGTTAGAGAGTCTGCGCAGGGTTCTGTCAGCCGAATAAGTAAAGAAAGAGTAATCTCTGGCTATGAGTTCAATAATGGAGCAGAATAAAACTCGACAGGTCGATTTAAACCTTACTGGTATGACTTGCTCATCTTGTGTCAGCACAATTGAGCGTTCACTACATAAATTACCTGGTGTGAGGGCTGCAGTAAATCTTGCCATGGGCTCTGCTCACATAATTGCACCAGCAAATATCTCAGAGGATGAGTTAATCGCGGCGGTAACTGCAGCTGGATATAAAGCTAGCGCCTTTAGGGGTGAACGCGAATCATTTGAACGATCTAATAAATTAGGTATTAGATTATTTTTTACACTACTTTTTACAGCACCAGTAATTATTATTTCAATGATTGGTGATATGCATGAAAAATTGGATAAGTATTTAGCTTCAAGTGCTGCATCCTCATTAATAGCAGATCTAACTGCGCCAGCAAGTACCTGGCTCGCAATTACATTATCCATACCGGTAGTTTTCATATTGGCTTGGCCAATTCACCGAGCTGCAATTAAAAATCTTCTGCACCCAACAATGGATACCTTAGTTTCACTAGGCTCACTTATATCTCTTACTTGGAGTATCTACTCAGCAGCTACCTATGTTGCAAAAGATAATATGATGCCGCTAATTTATGCCGAAGTATCATCGGCAGTAATATTTTTTGTGATGTTAGGTAGATATCTAGAACATCAAGCAAAACGAAAAGCAGGTTCAGCACTTACTGAGCTATTTAAATTATCGGTTAATGAGGTTGAGGTAAAGCGGATATACGGCTCTGAGGTCATCTCAATTGACCGCTTGTTAATTGGCGATTTATTTGTTGTCAAGCCTGGAGATAAAATTGCAACTGATGGCCAAGTTGTCTCTGGATTTAGCACAATAAATAATGCATTTTTAACTGGCGAAGTGACACCGATTGAAGTATCGGTGAATAATATTGTGTATGCCGGTTCTATCAATAACAACGGGAATCTGTTGGTTAAAGCAACTCGGGTCGGAGCAGATACTGAGTTAGCTCGAATTACCAGAATGGTACTTACAGCACAATCTGAAAAAGCACCTGCTCAACAGTTGGCAGATAGAGTAAGTAGAATTTTTGTACCAGTTATCTTATTGCTCTCACTGGCAACATTCATCTCTTGGTATCTAATAGATAATCAATTAGCCAAGGCAGTTTCAACGGCAGTTTCAGTCTTAGTGATTGCCTGTCCTTGTGCACTGGGATTAGCAACACCAATTGCACTGCTGGTGGCTTCTGGGAAGGCGGCGAAAAAGGGGATTGTTATTCGCTCCCCTAAAGCAATTGAGCGGGCAATTGGAATCACTGATGTGGTCTTTGATAAAACTGGCACCATTACAACTGGTCAAATGTCATTACTAGAGATGGTATTAATTGATAACCCTTTAACTACTGATAGCACAGCAATTTCAGCATCAGATTTATTAAGTTTTGTCTTAAGTGTTGAGTGTATGGATTCACATCCAATTGCAACTGCAATATCTAAATCACTTGCTAAGCAAGGAGTGGCAATATTCCCAGTAAGTGAGTTTGAGCAAACTCCTGGAGTTGGTGTTGCGGCGCGGGTGCAATCACCTGCTGGCAGTAAAGCGGTATTAATTGGCTCACCAATTTCAATTGCCCGAAGCACAACTGAATTTTCACCCAAATTACTTACTGCCATCGAGGATGGAAAGCGACGAGGTAACTCGGTCTCAGTACTGGCCCTTGATGGATTAGCTTATGGAGTTTTTGAGGTTGGTGATGAGATCAAGCCAGAGGGTAAGGCTGCTGTGTCATCTCTGCAGGCAACAGGTCTTAATACCTGGTTAGTAACAGGTGACGCAGAGATTGCTGCAATCTCAATGGGTATCCAGGCTGGTATTCCAATTGATCATATATTTGCATCAGCAACTCCTGAGGACAAACTTAACTTCATCACCTTCCTGCAGGAAAAAGGGCGGGTACTAATGATTGGCGATGGCATAAATGATGCAGCAGCAATTGCGCAGGCAGATTTAAGTATTGCCATGGGCTCTGGCACAGATACTGCAATCGCAGCGGCGGATATCACTTTAATTAGGCCATCACTACTTGCTGCCATTGAAGCAATTGCGATTTCAGAAAAGACAGTAAAAACTATTAAATCTAATCTTGGTTGGGCATTTTTTTATAACTTAGTTTGTATTCCAGTTGCAGCAAGTGGCAATTTATCACCAATGTATGCTGCTGCTGCGATGTCTTTATCATCGCTATTTGTAGTGCTAAATAGTTTGCGTATTAAATAAATATTGGTAGCGGGGGCAGGATTTGAACCTACGACCTCTGGGTTATGAGCCCAGCGAGCTACCGAGCTGCTCCACCCCGCGTCGGTAATCTAATCTTAGAGAGTCAGAGCAATTAACTCAAATAGTGAATTAAATTATCTATTTTGCGCAGCAATTAACGCACCAATTGCTGCTTTAACTCTAGCTCTGGCTTTATCTTCAGCCGCACCATCTAATCGCTTTTGCGCGGCCTCTAAATCTGCATAGGCAGATTGCAAAGATGAGATTGCAGACCTTATTGCTTGGCTACTTCCAGTACCACCAGCAGTGCCACCAACACTTGGTTGATTATTGCCGATAGTTGTTCCAGAGTTGCCACCAAATACCTGATCAAGTGCGCCTTGAAGTGTGTCATCAAAGCCAATTTGATCACCAAATGAAACTAAAACTTTTTGTAGTAACGGATAAGCAGCAGTATTTCCAGTAGCTCTTACATAAACTGGTTGCACATATAACAAACCTTTTCCGACTGGAAGTGTTAGTAGATTACCCAGCACTACATCAGAGCCACCTTGTCTAAGTAGTGAGAGCGCTGTTGCTACAGCTGGCTTTGCTTCAAAGTTTGAGGCTACCTGTGATGGACCTGCCACGTTAGTTGATCGGGGTAGCTGCAGCACAGTTATCTTGCCGTAATCATCACCAGCATCTGAGTTAACAACTGCTAAAGCAGAAAGGTTTTCTCGACCACCGCGAGGAACAAAGGGAGTAGAGAGTGAGAAGGTTGGTTTGGTTTGTCCAGGGATCTGCATAGTTAAGTAATAAGGAGGTTGATTTCCAGCATTGGAACCAAAGGTTGATGGATCTAGTGGTACTCGCCAGAAATCCTGCCCACCATAAAATGCATCAGCGGTTGTAACATGATAGGCACTTAAAATATCGCGCTGTACCCGGAACATATCCTCTGGATAGCGAATATGAGATAGCAATGCTGGTGAAATCTCACTCTTTGCTTTAACAATTCCTGGGAATGCCTTACTCCAAGTTGCTAGTACCGGATCCTTCTCATCCCATTGATAGAGCGAGACTGTACCGTCGTAAGCATCAACTGTGGCCTTGATGGAGTTACGAATATAGTTAACATTTTTGTCCCCAAGTGATGAGACTGCATTTGATCTAGCAGTTAATGCATCCCCAGTATTTGCAAGATTTACCTTGCGAGAGTTTGGATAGCCAGCACTTGTTGTGTAGCCATCAATAATCCATAGAATCTTGCCATCAATAATTGCTGGGTACGGGTCACCATCTAATGTGAGCCAAGGCGCCACCTTTGCTACTCGCTCGCGTGGACTACGTTCAAATAAAATCTTTGATTCTGCGTTAATTAAGTTAGATAAAACAATCCGTTGCTCCTGGTACTTAATAGCAAATAATAGGCGAGAGAAGATCGAGCCCATTGGCACTCCACCCTTGCCGGTATAGGTGTAATTTTTTTGGCCATTAGCTGATTTATCATCTGGATAATCAAGCTCTACTGGATTACTTGCTGCTGGTCCACCAATAATTGAGTAATCTGGAACATTCTCGCCAAAGTAAATCCGTGGCTCAAACTCACCTAAACCTTTTGTTGGTGGAATATCGCCGATGGTAAATGTTGGCTTGCCATCTGCATCTACCGTATTTCCAAATGCACCAACCATGCCAAAGCCATGGGTATATACCAAGTGATCATTAATCCAATTTCGGGAAGGGTTTCCATCAATATTTAACTCTCTAACGGCAACAACCACATCTCGCTCTTTGCCATTGATTGTGTAGCGATCAATATCTAGTGAGTCAGCAAAGTTGTAGTAGGGCTTAATTTGCTGTAACTGGCGAAAAGTAGCTGATAAAACATTTGGATCCATCAGACGAATATTTGCAATAGTGGCAGCATCATTTGCTAATTGCCCAGCCGAGGTTGTAACAGTTGCTTGGTAATCAGTAATTTCCACATTATCTATGCCATAAGCAGTTCGTGTGGCATCGATATTTTTCTGAATAAAAGGCGCTTCTTTTGTTGACTCAGAGGGCTTTACTTGAAACTGCTGAATTGTTGCTGGATATATACCGGCAATTAAAACTGATGCAATCACCATCAACGCAACACCAGCGGTTGGTAGTAACCAAGATTTACGGACAATATTGGCAAAAAATAGTAATGAGCAGACAACTGCAATTGCTGCCAGAATTGATTTGGCAGGTAGTACTGCATTTACATCGGTGTAGGTAAGACCAGTTATTAATCTTCCCTCTTTTAGAGTGAGTGCATATCGGTCAAACCAATAGGCGACTGCTTTAAGCAATACTAGAAGGCCAAGAAGAATTGAAAGTTGCACCCGAGCAGAAACTGTTGTGCGATCCTCTTTAACTTGAGTACGGATTCCACCATAAATGTAATGGACTACCGATGCTGCAAGTATTGATAAAATAATTGTTGAGATTGCCCAACCAATTAAAGATTGCCACATTGGTAATTTAAAGGCAAAAAAGGAGACATCTTTACCAAATTGTGGGTCTAGTACACCAAAATTTGTTGAGTTTTTAAAAAGTAGCCACTCTTGCCAAAGTCTGGAGCCAGAGTTACCAGCAAAGTAGAAAAGTGTAAGAAATATGCCAATTGTTAAAAATTTGCGGATTGGATCGATCTGGGAGCGATAGCGCTCAAGATTATCTGCCTCAACCGCAATCGGTACATAAATTGGTCGCTTACGAAATGCAAAATATATATTTGCCAGAATAAAGAGTGCCGTAATAAAGCCAAAGCCAATAAATAGATAAATTTTAGTAAATAAAGTGGTTTGCCAAACACTTACAAACCCAACTGATCGATACCAAAGTAGATCGGCGTAGAAGCCACTTGATGAGACTAAAACCGAAGCTAGAATAAAAAGAATTACCGCAGTAATTGTTAGTGGACTAACGCGCCTGCGACCGCCACCGCGATTAGCAAATGGATTTGGTATGCCGCCACCAAAGCCTGATCCACCAAATGGGTTGCTGTTGCGATCAAAACCGCCACCAAAGCCTGAACTGCTCATTTGCAAATCTTATCTAATCTTATGAGCTCGCCAAACAACTTGGATATTTAGCACCAGTTGGGAGTTTGAGCACATCTACCGCCTGCTGCAGTGTGGCCACCGGCACAATCTTCATCACACTCTCACCCTTTGCTGCTTGATCAATACCTTTAATATCTTGGCAGTTAGAAGTTGGAGTTAGGAATATTGAAACCCCAGCCCGCCTGGCACCAATAATTTTCTCGATAATTCCACCGATTGGACCAACCTGACCATCTGCTGTAATTGTGCCAGTACCTGCAATGTTACGGGAAGAAATTAAGTCATCGGGTGTTAACTTCTCAATAATTCCTAGTGCAAAAACTAATCCACCACTTGGTCCACCAGTATCGGCAAGTTTAATATCTACTTTAAATGGAAAGTTAAATTTACGCTCAATTATTACGCCAATAATTGCCGATCCATCATCTCTGGCAGATAACTTTATTTGCTTAGTTAGTAGCTCAACTTCAGCACGCAATACTTTAATAGTAATAAAATCACCCGGCTTCTTATTATCTAAATAATCAACTACCCCGCTAGGTGATTTATACTCAACACCATCAATAGAAATTATTTGATCTGCTGGCTGTAATACCTTATATGAGTTGCTATTTTTATTTATCTCAGTAACCACTAACTTAGAGGTACTTTCATAGCCTAGATATGAAAGAGCGGCAGCGGTTGCAGTTGTTTGTGAACTACTCATCTCATCTGCGCCATGCTGCTTAGACTGCTTAACACTCTCCCCTTTTGGATAAATCTCATCCCTAGGTAGAACTGCTCTGTCAGGTGCCACCCAGCCATATAAAATATCAAAGCCAGTTACATATGAATCTGGATCTGTCACCATCACTGAGGTCACTGATAATTTTCCAGTTGTCGGATAAACAGTGGTTCCAGAGATTTTAATTGCCGAACCTAAAACATTTTGTGGGCTTCCTGGTGAGAGCATCACATAGGGAGAGGGCAAGAAGAAGGCAGCAAGGATTAATAACCCAAGCAGTAAAGTAGTGAATCGAGGCAGCCTAGCCTTTACAGGTAACAGTGATCTCATAAAAAAATGGCGACAAATTATTTTTTGTTGTTAAAGCTATTTTGAAATTTAACAAACTCACTTATGGATCGATCGGTCTTATTATCAAACTTATTTTTGTACTTAGTGACCCAGACCGCATAACCAATCGCACACAGCACCGCTGCGATTGGAATAACCCACCAAATTAACGCAGTAGCGGAGGTTGAGTTCATAGGATTATTGTATTGGCTGGGAAGAAAATTGCTGGCACTATTGTTCTATAAAATACAGTTATCATTTTAGTATTACTAGGGGTGAGGTTTTGGAAATATGAGTTTTGGCTTCCTACCAAATGAGGGGCAACCTGATTTTGAAGCGCTTCTAAAGCAATTCTCAGAGATGGGAGTTGACCCTAATGCCCTTGCTGGTGCAAAATCATTTTTAGAGAGTATGCAATCTGCCAGTAAATCTGGTGAGCAGAGTTTAATTACCGCAAGCTCACTGCGTGAGATCGCAAAAAATATTATTACAGCAAATGGTGATCTGCCGATTGGCACAATAGATCAAGAGAAACTCTCCCAATCTTTAATGATTGCCAACACCTGGCTAGATAGCGAGATTCTTTTTCCAGCATCTGCGTTGCCAAATCAAAGTGCTTGGTCAAAACGAGATTGGTTGGATGCCACGGTTTCAAGTTGGCAGCTCTTATTTGAACCACTCGCCCTTGGAATGGCAGATGCGCTCTCTGATGTAATTTCTAGCTCCACCTCACAACTGCCAATTGAGTTTGCTGGCAGTGAGAACCAAAGCCCACAACAGCAAGAGGCGATGAAGCAGATGTTAGCCCGATTACTACGGGGCTTTATGGGAACATTAATTGCTACTCAATTAGGTCAGGGAGTTGGCTCACTCGCTAATTCAATTACTGGTGCTAATGATGTGGCAATCCCTTTATTAGCAGCAAACTCAGGCGCACATCTAATTCCACAAAATATTACCGAATGGTCTGCTGGCCTAGGTATTGATCCAGAGCAGGTAGCAATATATCTAGCACTTCGCG
>CANKTS010000018.1:0-12423 GCA_947486485.1 Actinomycetota bacterium
GTATCTGATCGCTCGACCATATCTAATAAGGCAGCTTTTATTGCCGGGGCTGATTCAAAATCCATCTCAGCAACAGGTAGCGGCAGAACATCATTTGGAAATTGTCGCCACTTAACACTTTTGCGTTTACGTAATTGATCTATTGATAACGCTCGGACGACATCGGCCATAAGTGCAAGTATGCCACTTATTTAAAAATTACTAGTAGGTTGCGCGCCCACCTGAAATATCAAAGGTGAAGCCAGTTGTGAATGAACAAGCCTTTGATCCCATGAATGCAATTATCTCTGCAACCTCACTTGGCTCACCAAGACGTCCTGCTGGAATCTTTGCAATCATGTAATCCAAAGTTTCCTTTGCGGTGTTGACATTAATTGGGGTTGCAATTACCGCTGGTGCTAAGGCATTAATAGTTATGCCATCTGTTGCCACCTCTTTAGCAACACCTTTTACAAAACCAATTAAGCCAGCCTTTGCGCTGTTGTAGGGAGCCATCTTTGGATTTCCCTCTTTGCCAGCAATGGAAGCAACTTGAACAATTCGGCCATACTTTTGTTTTTTCATAATTGGCAGTACTGCTTGGGTTAACCAGATCGCACCAAATAGATTTACAGCGATTACATTTTGAAATTCATCCCACTTAATATTCTCAACTAAAACACCGGTAGGTCCTGGATAGCCTGCGCAATTTATTAATGCATCAATTCGATTATGTTTCTTAGCTAAATTAGAAATTAACTCTATTACGCCAGATTGATTTGAGATATCTAATAACGCAGATTCGGCAACACCGCCTGCTTTTTTAATCTCACTAACTGTTTGATCTAAACCTACTTGATTTAAATCTACACAGATAATAGATGCGCCACGGGAGGCGATTAATTGGGCAGCTGATCTGCCAATCCCACTGGCAGCGCCAGTAACAATTACTACCTGGTCTGCGTAGGAGGTCTGCTCAAAGCCACTGTTGTTACTCATTATTATCCGATTATACTTGTCTCTACTCTTATATAAAAAATGATTTGAATGGAGCATCATGGCATCCTGGCCCAGCACAAGAGATCCAAAGGGGCCGATGAAGCGCTCAATTGGAATACTAAATAAACAAAAGATCCAATCCCAAGATGCAGATGCTCTGCCTGAGTCAGGCAAAAGATTTGCCGACGGCTCCCGTTACAAAATTGAGATTCCTTCCGTCGAGGGACCTGCTGCCTTTAAAACTGTAATTGATGAGGCAAAAAAACATAAGTTAATTATTCATCGCATCTCCCAAGGCTCTGGAATTATGATGCAAACCGATGCTGAGATTAAGCAGATGGTTGCGATGGGTAAAAAAGAAAAGATTGAGGTTTGTTTATTTGTTGGCCCTCGTGCATCTTGGGATATTGGCAAACAGGTATCAGCCTCTGCCGGTGTAATCGCATCTCCAACCCTTCGTGGTGGTGATCAACTTAGATTTGCATTAGAGGATGTAATACATGGAGTTAATTTAGGCCTTCGTAGTGTTTTAGTTGGCGATCTTGGGCTGTTAAAAGTATTAGGTGAGGCAAAGCGCAAAGGAGATTTACCAAAAGAGTTAATTCTTAAAACCTCTGTTGCATTAGTTTGTAATAACCCAGCGACCGCTGCACTACTTGAGGATATTGGCGCAACTACTTTAAATCTAGCTACAGATCTATCCCTGCAACAGATTGCTGCAATCCGATCCCAAGTGGATATTCCAGTTGATATTTATGTGGAAGGACCAGATGATTTTGGTGGGGCGGTTCGTCATTATGAGAGCCCTGATTTGGTAAGAGTTGCTTCCCCTATCTATTTAAAGTTCACACTACGCAACTCACCTGGTTTATATCCATCAGGTGCTCATATTCAAGGTTTAGTTGAATCAACCGCACGTGAGCGAGTCAGAAGAGCTGCGATAAGTAAGGCGATATTAGATCGGTATGGTTTTAAGAAGTAATGCCAAAGTTATTAATCTTTGGTGGCACTGGCGTGCTTGGTGCAGCAATTGCTGAAAAATACCAAGCAAATGAGTATCAGGTAACTTATGGGGTTCGAAAAATAAGTAATCCAGATAACCAATTCCTTCTTCCACTAAGTGAAGAACCAGTCCCAGATCTCTTAAAAGGTCAGTTATTCGATACGGTTATTTTTGCGCAAGGGGCAAATAATAATGACTCAGTAATGAATCATTCGATAGATGATTTAAATAGATTATTTGAGGCAAATGTTACTTTTATAAGTGAAACTTCTAAAGCATTAATTTTGCACAATCTAATTAAGCACAAGGCAAAGATTGTCATTTTAAGCTCCTTCTGGGAGCAATTAACCAGACAGGACAAGATGTCTTATACCGTTACCAAGGCAGCAGTTGGCGGCCTAGTTAGATCTATGGCAGTTGATTTAGGAAATGCAAAGGGAATTTTAGTAAACGGTTTACTTCCTGGTGTGGTTGATTCACCAATGGCAAGAGGCCTACTAAAACCTGAGCAGATTGAGAATGTGCAATGGCAAACTCCAGGTCATCAAATGGTTGTACCACTTGATGTGGCAAATGCTGCTTATCTATTAGGTTGTGAAGATAATACTGCAATCTCTGGTCAATCTCTATTTGTTGATTATGGCTTCTCTGTCGCCAGAGTCTTATAGGAAAAATAGTGAGTGTTGAATTATTAGATGAGACAACGGTAATTGATTATCTAATTAGTAAAAGCGTAATTGGAAGTAACGAAATTGCTGAGGTTGAGGTACTAACTGGCGGAGTCTCAAATGTAGTTTTAGCAATCACTACCCCAAATAAAAAGTTAGTTTTAAAGAAGGCACTTGAAGAGCTTAAGGTAAGTGAAAAGTGGGAGGCAGATCAGCGCCGGGCAATTGTTGAGGCAAATGCTATTGAGCTATTTCATCAATTAAGTCCAGCCCAGGTCCCAAAATTAGTTTTCCTAGACTCTGAGCGCTTTATTTTAATTCTAGAGCGAGTTCCAGTTGGTAGCACGGTTTGGAAATCAGATCTCCTAGCTGGGGTAATTAATCCAGATATTGGCGCTAAGTTAGGTAAAACACTTGCTACTTGGCATAACTTTGGTGAGAAAAATCCTGAGGCCAAAATAAAGTTTATGGAGGACTCATTATTTGAGCAGCTTCGAATCGATCCTTTTTATCGCTTTGTGGCAGCGAAGAATCCACATCTTGAGGTGGCAATTCGAAAGTTAATCAATGAATTAGAAGGAGATAAGACCACAATTGTTCATGGCGACTTCTCCCCTAAAAATATTATGGCATCAATGAATGATGATATTTATATTTTAGATTTTGAGGTTACCCATGTTGGTAATCCAGTATTTGATTTAGCATTTTTAATTGCGCATTTACTTTGTAAATTTTTTAGGGCAGAGGAGAAATTGCAGGCAAAGTTATTAGCAAATACTGCAGCTACTTTTACTCGGGAGTATCAAAAACTGCGGCCAATTGATCCATCACTGGCAAAACATGCAGCTCTTATTGCACTTGCTCGGGTAGAGGGAAAATCAACTGTTAATTACCTAAGTCAACCGCAACAAAAGAAGCTACAAGCTTTTACTAAATCGATATTGGCTGCTAGTAGTAATACAACTGTTGAGGACTTATTTGAAATGAGTGCTAAGTGAAGATAAATAAAGTAATTGGTTATCAAGTATTAGATTCACGGGGCCGGCCAACAGTTGCTGCATCTATTTCACTAACTGATGGCAGCACTCATACCGCACGGGTGCCATCTGGGGCATCTACTGGAGCACATGAGGCGAAGGAGTTACGTGATATTGGCAGCAAGTATGCAGAGAAGTTTTATTCAGGTCTTTCAGTACAACAAGCGGTGGCAAATATTAATGAAAAGATTGCGCCAAGATTAGTTGAAGAGCAGATTGATTTAAATTTAGTAGATGCGCAGTTAATTGAGTTAGATCCAAGTAGTGATCATGCACTGCTTGGTGCTAATGCTACTCTTGCTGTATCACTTGCTGCCGCATACGCCGATGCTCACTCACAAAATAAGTCACTTGCTAGATACTTTAATCCTGAGGGTAAATTACTAATTCCAATGCCGATGGTAAATATTTTATCTGGTGGCGCCCATGCAAACCGCGCTATGGATATCCAAGATCTTCTAATCATTCCAACGGGTGCAAAATCATTTACTGAGGCACTTTCTTGGATTGTGGCAGTGCGCGAGATGGCGGCAAAGCTTGGTAAAGAGGGGGGCTTTGTTACTAATTTAATTGCCGATGAGGGCGGTCTATCTATTGGATTTGATTCCATTGAAAAAGCTTGTGGGTTTGTGGTTAATGCAATCGAAAAGGTTGGATTAAAGGTTGGAGTTGAGGTTAATTTAGCCCTTGATCTTGCCTCAACCCAGTTTTTTAATGGCAAAAATTACCATCTAACTACCCAAGGCAAGAGTTACACATCATCTGAGTTTGTTAAATATATTAATTCTCTAGTTTCAAACCAGCCGATTATTTCAATTGAGGATCCATTTGCCGAAGATGATTGGTCTGCTTGGCAGCAATTTATGCAGGAGTGCCCAAAGAAGCTTCAGGTATTAGGAGATGATCTTTTAACAACTAATTTAACAAGATTGAATAAGGCAATCGCTGAAAAAAGTGCGAATGCAATCTTGATCAAAGCCAATCAAAATGGCTTAGTTAGCGCAACTCTTAATGTCTTAAAACAAGCTAGAGCAAATAACTTTAATACAGTAGTTTCTGCAAGATCTGGAGAGAATGAAGATTCCTGGTTAGCTGATTTAGCAACTGGTTGGGGTGCTGGACAAATAAAGGTTGGCTCAACCCATGGCTCTGAGCGAAATGCTAAGTGGAATAGATTGTTAGAGCTTGAGGCAACAGAGGAAACTAGATTCGCTAATCCTTTTGCTTAAATATTAATGGGAGTGACGTGGTACATAATCGCCACTGCTACCAACTAAGAAATCAAGATCTGCTCCCAAGTGTGCTTGCTGTACATGCTCGATATACATCTTGCTCCAACCACGATCTGCCTTAGGTTTTGGTGGCACCCAAGCAGCCTTTCGTTTTGCTAACTCTTCCTCTGATACAAGTAAATTTAATTTACGATTTGGTACATCTAATTCAATCTCATCCCCATCTTGCACAAATGCAAGTGGGCCACCAGCGGTTGACTCTGGGGAGACATGTAATACAACAGTTCCATATGCAGTGCCACTCATTCTGGCATCTGAGATTCGAACCATGTCGGTAACACCTTGATCTAACATCTTCTTTGGCATTGGCAGATTACCTACCTCAGGAAACCCTGGATAACCCTTAGGCCCTGAGTTTTGCAAAACTAAAATTGTGTCTGGTGTTACCGGCAGATTTGGATCATCTGCAACCTTGAGATATTCCTCAATCTCTTTAAACACTAAAGCTTTACCTTTATGAGTTAATAATTTTGGTGAGGCTGCAGATACTTTAATAATTGCCCCATCTGGAGCGAGTGAGCCACGAACTACCACAATGCCTGCCCCTGCTGCCTGGAATGGTTTGCTAGCTGGCGTAATAACCTCTTTATTCCAATTCTCAGCACCTTCAATATTTTCCTTAACAGTTTTTCCGGTAACAGTTATGTGATCGGTGTGAATTAAATTAGCGATCTCCTTCATTACCGTTGGCACACCTCCTGCATCAAAGAACTCCTCCATTAGGAATTTACCGCTAGGCATCATGTTGGCAATTACTGGCACATCTTTACCTAACTTATCAAAATCATCCAAAGAAAGTGGCACGCCAACTCGACCAGCAATTGCAAGTAGGTGAACTACTGCATTTGTGGAGCCACCGATTGCAGCAAGAATTTTGATCGCATTTTCAAATGCTTTACGGTTTAATACTTTAGAAAGCTTCAGATCCTCTTCAACCATCTTTACAATTCTTCGCCCAGAAAGATGAGCAAGTGTGAACTTACGTGAATCAACCGCAGGAATTGCTGCAGCCCCTGGTAGTTGCACACCAAGTGCTTCAGTAACACATGCCATAGTCGATGCAGTTCCCATGGTCATACATGAACCTTGACTACGTGCTGAGCATGATTCCATTGCCATAAACTCTTCAAAGGTAATTTTTCCACTTCTTACCTGCTCACTATATTTCCAAACCAATGTTCCAGAGCCAACTGCTTGACCTTGATAGCGCCCATTAAGCATTGGCCCACCAGTAATCATTAATGTTGGCAAGTCCACACTTGCTGCGCCCATTAATAAGCCAGGTGGAGTTTTATCGCAGTTGCCAAGTAGCACAACACCATCTAATGGGTGGGATCTAATTAATTCTTCAACCTCCATCGCAAGCATGTTGCGATATAACATGGTGGTTGGTCGTTGCAGAGATTCACTAAGTGACATTGCCGGAAACTCAAGTGGAAAGCCACCGGCTTCCCAAACTCCGCGCTTAACCGCCTCAGCTACATCATTTAAAGATCCATTACATGGATTTAACTCTGACCATGTGTTTGCAATACCAATTACTGGGCGGCCATCAAAAACATCTGGGGCGTAACCTTGGTTACGAAGTCGTTCGCGGTGGATATAGCCACCCTTATCTTTTAATCCAAACCAGTATTGGCTGCGGCGATCAAACTTCTCTTCGCTCACGCTCGCCCTCTCCTGATATTTCTGCTCTCAAATAATGAGAAATTTCCTATGTTAAGGTTTCTTATTCTAGTTCATCAGAGCCAAAACTTCACCTCAAAGGAAAAGTGAGAATAATGAGAATCGCTCGCCTAGGTCAGATATATAAGGAAAAACCAGCAGTATTAATCTCAGATACTGAAGCGGTTTTTGTTGATGACTTAATCAGTGATTTTAATCGAGTCGAGTTAGAAAATGGTGGGCTAGCAAAAATACAAAAGGCTGATTTAAGTAATCGAGCTAAGGTTAAAATTGCAGATTATCGAATTGGTTCACCCGTTGCTCGGCCAACAAAAGTTATTTGCGTTGGTCTAAATTACGCAAAGCATGCCATTGAATCTGGTATGACCCCGCCTGCTGAACCAGTGATATTTATGAAGGCACCAGATACAGTTATTGGACCAAATGATGACATTATCGTTCCACCAAACTCATTAAAGACAGATTATGAGGTTGAGTTATGTGTAGTAATTGGTAAGAGCGCACTTTATTTAAAATCACCAGAGCAGGCACCTGATTACATCCTTGGTTACACCATCTCTCAAGATGTCTCAGAGCGCCACTGGCAGGTTGAACGAAGTGGCCAGTGGGTAAAGGGCAAATCATTTCCAACCTTTAATCCAATGGGACCATGGATTATTACAGCTGATGAATTAGCAAAGAATGGGTTTGATGCAAACAACCTAGCTCTTTCCTGCACAATTGATGGGCAGGTAAGACAGAACTCAAGAACTAATGATTTAATTTTTAATATCAACCACTGCGTTTGGTATATCTCCCAGTTTATGGAGTTAAAAGCGGGAGATGTTATTAATACTGGTACACCAGAGGGTGTTGGTATGGGATTTAAGCCAGAGAAATTCCTAAAAGGTGGCGAGAGTATTGTTACAACTATTGAAGGAATTGGTACTATTAAAAATAAGGTTATAAATTACTAAGCGCTAAACTACCTATTTTTATTGGAAACCCGCGATAGAAATATCGCAAATACAAGTGCTACAACAATTCCGGCATTTAAGCCCATTTCATAGATGGCTCTGCGAAAGGTTTCATCTGACTTTGATGCTTCCAGAGTAAGTGAGGCGCCCACCGTTAAGATATGCCGAACTGCTGCGATCACGCCAATAATTAAAAACTTATCTAACTGATAAGCGCCATCGGTAAATCTTGAGATCACAGTACGCAAAATCTCTAAAATGATTACGATAAATAAGACGTCATTTACCCCTTGAATCATGCCATTTGGGAAAAATGGAGTAGTTTGCACCAGGCGCTTTATAACAAAGAAAAAAGCAGTCACACCAATAACTAATAAAACGAATGCCAAGATTGCGTGAAATATATCCTCAACCTGATCAATTAATTTTTCAGGCAGTATAAATTTACCTTTGCCTGATTCCTGATCAGAATTTTTTCCCATGGCTAGATAATAGCGGCTTGCCTAATTAAATTGCCGTATTGCTACGTTGGCCATTAACAATTCGCTCAATTCCATATGGGTTACTGTTTTGAAGCTCTGCGGGTAATTGATTTTCTGGAAAGTTTTGATAAACAACTGGCCTGACAAAACGATAAAGTGCATCTAAACCAACTGAGGTGGTATGGGTAGATGATGCCGGCCATTGGCCACCATGATTTTGTGCGGCGGTGACCGAAACAGCGGTTGGAAAACCATTCCAAATAATCCGGCCAGCTAATTGAGTTAGTTGATTAACTAACTCCTTAACATTCTCACCTGCCTGCACATGAAGTGCGGCCCCTAACTGACCAGCCATCGCCTTAGCAATTGTTAAATACTGATCAAAGGGTGCTCTAATAATTACTGAGGTTGGACCAAAGTGTTCTTCCAGTAAATCATCGTGGTTTTTAACATCTGCCCAATCAACTACAAAGATATTAGGAGTAACACCAAAGCCATCATCATTAGCTATACCAGTAATTACTTTAAGCCCTTTTGATTTACTCAAAGATGTTATTACCTCTTTGAATCTATTAGCAATTCCTTTATTTAATAGTGGAGGAACCTTTTGCTGACTAAGGTAGCTTTGAACTTGTGCAATGAATTTATCTCCAGCAGCATCATTTGATACCACCATAATTCCAGGCTTCGTACAGAACTGACCGGAGCCAAGAAGTGCTGAATCCACCGCCGCCTTAGCTAACTCATCAGCTTTTTCTGATAACGCACCAGGGGTAAAGAAAACTGGATTTAGTGATCCCATTTCCGCATAAACTGGAATTGGAATATCACGCTCCCCTGCTAATTTAATTAATAATTTTCCAACTAAACCAGAGCCGGTAAATCCAATTGCAGTTATCTCTGGTGCTTTAGCAAGCCAATGCGTTATCTCAGGGCTTACACCCTGCACAATTGCAAATAATTCCTTTGGGAAACCTTGCGAGGTTAAGCCTTTTACTACCGCTTCATAAACTAATTGACAGGTATTTGGATGTGATGGATGGGCTTTAGCAATTACTGGACACCCAGCAGCAAGGGCTGATGCGGTATCAACACCGGCGACTGAGAATGCCAGTGGAAAATTGCTGGCTGCAAATACCGCAACCACACCAAGTGGTTGCTGTGATTTACGAAGATCAGGGCGGGCAACTGGTAAGAAGTTAGGATCTGCTAAATCAATAATTGGTAGTAGATGGCCACCAGTTTTAACTAAGTTGGCAAAGGCACGAATTTGTATAACAGTTCTCATTACCTCACCAGTTAAGCGAGGCATTGGAAGTGCGGTTTCAAGGTGGGCAGTATCGGCTAATTTTTCTTTATCCGCTTCAATTGCATCTGCAATTGCATTTAATAATGCTGCTCGTTGCGTTGGATTTGTAGATGCAAGCTTTGCTTTAACACTTTCAGCTGCTTTGATAGCGGCGCTAGTTTGAACTAAATCCCACTCTGCTATCTCAGCCCCGACAGCCTGACCAGTTGCCGGATTTTGGGCGGTAAAGGTTTTACTCATTTAGTAACTATAACTAAAGAAGTGAAAATAAAATATTTTGTTCATAAAGATCTCAATATCTAGGAGCATTTCGGGTTCGCTCAACCTTTGGCTTTCGCATACTTCGCTTACTCCAGCAGATGTTATGCCAGTGGCGACGCCCCTCTTGGTCATGCTCTAGCCATGCCACTGTGTGTGGGGTGGCTAGAGGAATTAATTGATCACAACCTGGACAGCGATATGGTTTACTTGAGGTAGAACCACTAATTAATCGAACTACAAAAATTCCATCATCATGCTCTTCAATTGATTCATTAGATGTGGTCATCTCACGCTCTTGATTACTGCCTACCGCCCGCTTGGCCTTACCCTTTGTGCCCTTTTTACGTGAATTCACAGGATCATTCTCCCAATCAAATTAAGTAATTATTACCAATTACGGCAGGATGTCGCCATGAGTCAGAGCCCGGCGATCGAAATTAGTGGACTAGTTAAAAATTATGGTGCTAAAGCTGCGCTAGCTGGTATTGATTTAACTGTTGAGCGAGGTGAGATATTTGCACTCTTAGGTCCAAATGGTGCTGGTAAGACTACAACTGTTGAAATTTTAGAGGGATACCGTAAGGCAAGTTCTGGAAGGGTGAGTGTTTTAGGCTTTGATCCAGCAACTAAAGGATCGGCTGCCCAAAAATGGCGAAATCAAATTGGAATTGTTTTGCAATCAACTAATGATTCGGCAGACCTTTCTGTAATTGAAACTATCTCGCACTTTGCAAATTACTATGAAAAACCACGTGATGTGCAGCAGGTGATTGATGAGGTCGGTTTACGAGAAAAAGTTAATGCGAAGGCAAGGGAGTTATCTGGTGGGCAAAGGCGCAGATTAGATGTTGCCCTTGGAATTATTGGCTCACCACAACTTTTATTTTTAGATGAGCCAACTACTGGCTTTGACCCAGAGGCACGTAGATCATTCTGGGAATTAATTAGAACTTTGCAGTCTGAAGGAACCACTATCTTGCTAACTACTCACTACTTAGATGAGGCACAAGCCCTTGCTGATCGGGTAGGTGTAATTAATGATGGAAAAATAATTGAGATAGCAACCCCAGATACTTTAGGCGGACGTAATAACGCACCGGCCAAAGTCTTGTGGCTAGAGAATGGTTCTACCCAAGAGTTATTCAGTAACAATCCAACCGAAGAGGTTATGAAGTTAAGTAAGCGCTTTGATGGCCAAGTTCCTGAACTACAAGTTTTGCGCCCTAATTTAGAGGAGATATATCTTCGAATGATTGGGGAACTTAAATGAGTGGGCTAACTGAAACATTAAGAATTGGCTTACTGCGAGGCGGTCTTGAGTTAAAACAGTTTATGCGCCAACGTGAATCAGTTGTATTTACCATATTTTTCCCAGTCATTTTGCTATTTATCTTTGGAACAGTCTTTAAAGACACAATTGCGCCGGGAGTTACATTTAGCCAGTACTTTGTTGCTGGCATGATCGCATCTGGTTTAGTAAATACTGGATTTCAACAACTTGCTATCACAATTCCGATGGAACGCGACTTTGGTACATTAAAACGGCTACGAGGCACACCGATGTCAGTTGCTTCCTACTTTATTGGCAAAGCTCTGTTAGTAACAATATTAATGATTCTACAAACCGCTCTTTTATTAGTATTTGGTACATTAATGTTTGGCTTAAATATGCCGACTTCCCCATCTTCATGGATTACATTTACCTGGTTAGTTATTTTAGGAAGTGCCTGCTCAACTGTGCTAGGAATTGCTTTTTCAGTTGTGCCAAAAAATGGTAGAGGCGCCTCTGCAGTGGTTTCACCAATTGTAATTATCTTGCAATTTTTTAGTGGTGTATTTTTTGTTTTCACCTCACTTCCCACGTGGATGCAGCAATTTGCAGCTATCTTCCCACTTAAATGGTTAACCCAGGGAATGCGCTCAGTTTTTTTACCAGCAGATTTTGCCACTCAAGAGGTTGCTAAAAATTGGGAGATTGGAAAAACTGCCTTAGTACTTATTATTTGGTTGGTACTTGGATTAATTTTTGCAGTCAAAAAATTTAAGTGGAGTCAAGAGTGAGATTAAAATTATTTTTAGTAGCAATACTTAGTATCACACTTATAACACCAGATACCTTCGCCGCTACGCCAACACCAAAATCAACTACTGCACCAGTTAAACCAACTGCTGCTAAGTCAAGTTCACCATCTAGTACTTCATCAGTTAAGCCAAGTAGTAAGGCAACAACTAAAAAACCGGTTAAGAAGAAAAAAGTTAAGAAGAGTGCTACACCAATTCCATCTCCACCCCCAGTTTGGCCACCTGTTGGCTTTACTGCAAATAATGGAATCTACGCAAAGATTCCATCTGGAAAGGAGTTATTAGGCCTGATATCTGCTAAGTCAAAATTAGCGGCGGATGTTGCAAAGTGTGATGTTAATGCCTGCGGTGCTGTAATTATCGCTTCAGAGTTCACCTGTAATTGGTGGGAGATTAGATCAACCGTCTCAGGTATTGACCCAAATGATTTAACAAAAAGAATAATACTAGGAAATCTACGCACAACCCATACAAAATTTAAGCCCAAAACTTATGCAAATATTATCTTAGTCAGCGATGAACCCTTATTTATACCATCTGTCATAGACCAAGCTACTGGGCAAAGTGCTGCACCAGTTGCCAGGGTTGGTATCTCAGTTGGTAATATTTCAGCCATCTGTCATAAATCTGAGACAGAAGAAAAATTACTAAGTAATACTTATACACCCA
>CANKTS010000019.1:0-12034 GCA_947486485.1 Actinomycetota bacterium
AATTGCGCCAAGTAAGGCAGGGCTCTACTTTATGGATACACCAGGTCATGACATTGAACAGTTAACCGGTTTTGGCGCTGCAAATGTAAATATCACAGTCTTTACCACTGGTCGTGGCACACCAACAGGCAGCGCAGTTATGCCAACAATTAAAGTGGCAACAAATACTGAGATGGCAACTGCGATCCCAGATATTATCGATTTAAACTCCGGCACCATTGCCGATGGCACCCAAACTTTGGAAGAAAATGGTGAGTTAATCTATAAATTAATTATGGATGTTGCTAATGGCCAGTTAACCAAGGCTGAGCTAGGCGGACACCATGAGTTTAATCTTTCTAGGCTATACGGCTCATCTTTATAATTATTTGTAATATTTAATTACTCTGCGTAACAATTTATAACTTATCCACAAAATAAATAACTTTAAGATTTAATTATTAGTTTTTGGCGATTATTCGCCAATGGAATATCAATTTGCAAGGTCAATAAACAATTATGGAATTAGTGATAAAAGTGCAATCTACTTAATAGAAAATAACAAAAGCTTTGAGGTAGGATTGTCTAGAGAAGGAAATAAAAAGATTGCCTGGGTTGGTTTTGATAAATTTGGAAACCGACTTGAATGTATTGCAATTGTTTTTATCGATTCTTACTACATAATGCATTTAAAACCAATAGACCCAAAGGAGGATATCAATGAAATTAAAAAGAGGCTTTGGTAAACGCAAGAAAATAAAGATTAAGCATGTTGATCTTGATGAATTGAACTTAATTGTTGATGGTGAAAAGCTAACTGAGGCTAGAGCTGCTGCTATGGGCGAAGAGTTAGCTAAAGAGGCCCATCGGATATTGAAAATGGGAAATCCAAAATATATAGATCTAGATTAAAAAGAGCCAAGCATGAGTAAGTGGATCATCGGAGGTGAAGAAAATGACTACCTGGAAAATCTTTGGTGAAACTAAGCTAGAGCTAGATGATGAGATTATCTGTGTAGATGTTGATCTAGATAAAGAGATAGTAATTGTTGATGGGCAGCGATTAACTGAAGCAAGAGCTGAGCAAATCTCTGAAGAGATTATGGAAGTGGTTTATAAACATAAAGGAATGAAGTTTGTGCCTAGAAAATTACAAAGTTAGTAATTTTAAGAGAGGAAACCTAATTGAGCGCACCTGAATTAGAGGTGATACCTGTAGTCGTGATATTGAAGTATTTGCTATTGAGCACACCAACCTCCTTGAGGTATTTCACCAGGTGCCTTATTGGTATCGTAAAAGGTAAACCAATCTATAAAAAAGTACGGGTTGGCGATAAATTCACTAGTTTTGATGGCACAGAGTATGAGTACGTCGAGGATTAGTTAAAATAAATTACTCACCGATAAACTACCTTGGTGCGCGCACTATTCATCGAACATGATCATGTCTCCCTCGGTGGTCCAATTTGGCGCGCCTTTGAAAAACATGGCTATAAGATTGAAAGATTTTTAGTTATCTCAGAGAGTGATTCTGCCAATCCAAATATCGATGTCACCTTTCCAAATTTTTCAGATTACGATGTAATCGTGCCAATGGGCGCTCCTTATGGTGCATACCAAGATGATCGAATTGGTAATTGGTTACTTCCTGAGTTAGCTAACTTAAACGCAGCCCACAACGCCGGTATTCCTATCTTTGGTATTTGTTTTGGTGGTCAATTAATGGCTAGAGCATTAGGTGGCTCAGTTGCAAGATCTCCAAAGGCAGAGTTAGGTTGGTATGAGATTGAATCTGATGACACAACTTTAATTCCAACTGGTCCATGGTTTGAATACCACTGGGATCGATGGACCCTGCCAAAAGGCGCCCTTGAGATTGCCAGAAGTGAAGTAGCAAGCCAAGCATTTATAATGGGTAGAACTTTAGGTGTTCAGTTTCATCCAGAGATTGATCCGCAAGTTTTAGAGGCGTGGCTTGGCATGGAGGGTGGCTGTGCTGAGGTTGAGGCAGAGGGTGTTGATGTTGAACAACTACGGCTTGATACTAAAAATATTCAACCAGCCTCTGATAAACGTGCCTTTGATCTAGTCGATACCTTCTTGCGAAGAGTTGCAACCGCTAAATTTGAAAAGGTTGATTAACTCTTAATTATCAAGCGGTGTTACGTAAGCTCCTGAGATACCACCATCTACTAAGAAGTTAGATGCAGTAATAAAGCTTGAATCATCAGATGCTAAGAAGGCAACCGCTCCTGCTATTTCACTTGCCTCAGCAAATCTACCCATTGGAATATGAACAAGCCGGCGTGCTGCGCGCTCTTTATCCTTAGCAAATAACTCTTGTAGCAGAGGCGTGTTAACAGGTCCTGGTGATAATGCGTTAACGCGAATTCCCTCTCTGGCAAACTGCACGCCAAGTTCGCGGCTCATTGCCAGCACCCCACCCTTAGATGCGGTGTATGCAATCTGAGATGTTGCTGCTCCCATTGTTGCCACAAAGGATGCGGTATTGATAATTGATCCCTTACCCGCTTTTTGCATATAAGGAAGCACTGCTTTGCAACACAAAAATACAGATGTGGTGTTTACTCTAAGTACTCGCTCCCAAGCATCAAGGCCTGTTATTAAAATCGAATCATCATCTGGGGGTGAGATACCTGCGTTATTAAAAGCAATATCAATTCGGTTATAGGTATCAAAGGCGACTTTATAAAGATTAGCAACCGCTGCCTCATTGGTGACATCACACTTAACAAATAATCCACCAACCTCTTTTGCTACTTTATTACCACTCTCCTCATTGGTATCAGCAACCACAACCTTGGCGCCCTCTGCTGCTAAGCGAATCGCGGTGGCATAACCAATTCCACTACCAGCACCGGTAATTACAGCAACACGTCCCTCTAGTCTTTTACTCATTGCGATTGTCCCCTTATTTTTTAGTTATCGGTTGCAATAAAAACATTTTTAAGCTCAGTAAATGAATCTAGCGCATCAGGTCCTAGCTCTCTGCCTAATCCTGATTGCTTATAGCCACCAAATGGGGTCCAGTAACGAACTGATGAGTTTGAGTTCACAGATAAGTTACCACTCTCAACCGCTCTTGCTACTCTGATTGCTTTGCCAGAGTTATTTGTCCAGATCGATCCAGATAAACCAAACTCCGTCTCATTTGCCTTAGCTATCGCATCTGCCTCATCATTAAATGCCATTACCGAAACAACTGGCCCAAAGATCTCCTCATTCCAAGCCTTACTCTTCGTATCCTTTGGTAGTAAAACTGTTGGCGCCATCCAAAAACCTTTACCAGTAGGAGCTGTCCCAGTAAATGCAACTGGCTCAGTTAAATAAGCTTGCACAGATTCCAATTGCTTCTTACTAATTAATGGCCCCATCTCAGCAGTTGCAAGTGATGGCTCCTGGACTCTAAATTTTTTAACCGCTACTTCAAATGAGGCCATAAATTTATCAAAGACACTCTTCTCAACTAAAATACGAGATCTTGCGCAGCAATCTTGTCCTGCGTTATCAAAGACTGTGCCAGGAGCAGCAGCAGCTGCTTTTTCAATATCAGAGTCTGCAAAAATAATATTGGCACTCTTACCACCTAATTCAAGAGTTACTCGCTTAACCTGATCGGCGCACCCTGCCATAATCTGCTTACCAACTGATGTGGAGCCAGTAAATACAATCTTGCGAACTAATGGATGTGTAACAAAGCGATTACCAACAATTGAGCCCTTACCAACTACTACATTAAATACACCTTCTGGGATGCCAGCCTTTAATGCCAACTCACCAAGTTTGATTGCAGTAAGGGGTGTGTACTCAGCTGGTTTTAAAACAACTGTGTTGCCGGCAGCAAGTGCTGGTGCAAAACCCCAACCTGCAATTGGCATGGGAAAGTTCCACGGAACAATTACGCCAACCACGCCAAGTGGTTCTTTAAAAGTAATATCAATGCCACCTGCAACTGGAATTTGCTTACCAAACAAGCGCTCAGGAGATGCTGAGTAGTAATTTAAAACATTGGCAACATTATCTGCCTCCCATAACGCATTTCCTATGGTGTGACCAGCATTTGTTACCTCAAGTGCTGCCAACTCCTCGCGGTGATCAGAGACAACCTGCGCAAATGCGCGCAGTAACTTTGCTCTATCTCCTGGTGCTATCTTTTTCCAAGAATCAAATGCTTTGTGTGCTTTTTCAATTACCTTATCGGTTGCTGCTAAATCAGCTAGATCAACACTCTTAACCGATTGCTCATTGGCCGGGTTTATTACCTCATATGTTGCTGACACTTTTTATTAAAACCTTTCAAAGTTTCTAAATAACTCCCAATCAGTTACCGTCTTGCCATAGGCATCTAATTCAACCTGGGCCATATTGGCATAATGTGATTGAACCTCTGCGCCAAAGGTTTCTTTAACCCAAGCAGAATTTGCCCAAAGTGTTTGTGCTTCTAGCATTGTGGCTGGCACACGAGGAGAATCTGAGTCATAAGCATTACCAGTAAAGGCATCCTCTAGCTTTAAGTTGTTTTTAATTCCATCTAAACCAGCGGCAATAATGCCAGCAACTGCAAGGTATGGATTTACATCCCCACCTGGCACTCTATTTTCTAATCTTAATGATTGACCATGACCGACTAAACGCAGCGCACAGGTTCGGTTATCTCTTCCCCATCTAATTGCAGTTGGTGCAAAGCTGCCTGGCACATACCGCTTATATGAGTTGATGTTTGGTGCAAAGAGCAGTGAAAGCTCACGAAGATGTTTTATTTGACCTGCAATAAAGGCTCTACCCACATCAGATAAGCCATGCTCTTTATCTTTATCATCGGCCATAACCATCTCATCTTTTAATCCTCTAAAGGACAAGTGAATATGGGATGAGTTACCCTCTTTTAAGTTTGGCTTAGCCATAAAGGTCAGCGCGTATCCAGAAGCTGCTGCAATCTCTTTCGCACCATTCTTATAAATCACATGGTTATCACAAGAGGTCAGAGCGTCACTATATTTAAAAGCAATCTCATGTTGGCCAAAGTTGCACTCACCCTTAACCGACTCCACATTCATACCCGCACCAGTCATGCCTAATCTGATTGCGCGCAGTAGCGGTTCAACTCTAGATCCACCAAGAATTGAGTAATCGACATTGTATTGATTACTTGGAGTTAGATCTTTGTAACCCTTATTAAATGCTTGCTCATAGGTGTTGTTATAAACTACAAACTCAAGCTCTGTACCAACCATCGCCTTCATACCAGCCTCTTGCAAAGCTTTAATCTGTTTTTTGAGGATTTGGCGCGGGCTAGCAACCACATCTGAGTGATCTAACCACTGCACATCAGCAAGTAATAGCGCTGCCCCATCTTGCCAAGGGATGTAACGAAGAGTGTTTGTATCAGGCATCATTGCAAGATCTGAGTAACCCTTATCCCATGAGCTCATCGCATAACCTGGGACGGTATTCATATCCACATCAACCGCTAATAGGTAATTACAACCTTCAGTGCCATGTTTTAAAACATCACTTAAAAAGAAATTAGCATCTAATCTTTTGCCAACAAGGCGGCCCTGCATATCTGTCATTGCAATTACAACAGTATCTATTTTCTTATCTGCCACATCTTTGCGCAGTTGATCGGTGGTGAGGAATGCCATAACCGCAAGAGTATTACATCTAGGCTATTTTTAGAAATAAAAATAAGGGCGACCTACGCAAGGTGCGTAGATAGCCCTTATCTAATCGCGGTTTAGCGAGCAAACAGTTAGACCGTAGTCTTTGGTCCTTTGAACCACTTCTTAACTGATAGATGCCACCAGATCCAAAGAATTAACATGGTGCCACCAACTAATATTGGCGCATAGTTAACAAACTTCAGATCAAAGCCCTCATTATTTGGCCAGCCCATTGGTGTGGTTGGCAAAATAAAGTAAATACAGATGATCACAATCTCAGCACAAGCTATTGGGGCCATCCACTTCCACTTGTTACCAAGATTCCATTCACCTTGCTTAAAGGAATCACCAGCACGCCAACGAAGGTAGATTGGTACTAGGAATGCTAGGTAGAGACCAATTACGCAAATTGAAACCACAGCATAGAAAGCAGTTGGCACAATAATTGGTGCTTCAGCTGATCCGATATTTACCTCAACTAATGCTGGCAATGTCATTACCATCGCAACAGTTGCTGAAACTAATACGGCAGTCCGTGGCACCTTATTGCTATCTAACTTAGATAGTCGCTTAGAGCCAGGAAGTGCACCATCACGACTAAATGCAAACATCATGCGTGAGCAGCTAGTTAAACCAGATGTACAGCAGAAGAGTTGACCAGTAGCGGAGATTAACAACACCGCACCTGCCCACTTAGCACTTAATGCTTGGGCAAAGATCACAGCTACACCGCCACCACCAGCAGTTACTGCATCTGCATCTTGTACTGCATACAAGAAAGCAAGAAGAAGTATCCAGCCACCGATTGCGGAGTAGAAAATTGCCTGCCAAATTCCTCTAGCAGCAGCTTGGCTAGCACCCTTAGTCTCTTCAGATAGATGAGCACAAGCATCAAAGCCAGTAATTGTGTATTGGGTTAATAAGAAACCAAGTGGCAAGATGTAGAACCAAAAACCAGTGCCGCTAGTCTCTCCCCCAGCTAACCCTGCTGAGTTATTTACTCTCATGGTAAACATGTCATAAACACTCATGTGATTCTCAGGAAGTATTACTAATACCCCAACCACGATTGAAGCACCAGCCACATGCCACCAAACTGAGATGTTGTTAAGGGTTGACATCAAATGTCCGCTGGAGATATTTAGGAAGGAGATAATCGCCAACACAACAATGAACATAATAAATACCCGTTGTAATGAGTACCCCTCTGCCCAGCTCTTACTAAATGACATAAAAGCAAGATCAAAAAATGTTGCACAGCTATAGGCAACTGAGGCAACTACAGCAAATAGGCCAAGCAGGTTTAGCCAGCCGGTGTAGAAGCCAGCCTTAGCACCACCTAGTTTTGACGCCCACCAGTAGATACCGCCAGAGGTTGGATAGGCAGATACCAACTCCGACATACATAAACCAATAATTAAAATAAATATCGATATCAGTGGCCAACCAAGTGAGATCGCAATTGGTCCACCGTTGTTCCATGCTTGACCAAATGAGGTGAAGCATCCAGCCAGGATTGAGATAATCGAGAAGGAGATGGCGAAGTTTGAAAATCCGCTCCAAGATCGATCTAGCTCCTGTTTATAGCCAAGCTCTGCGAGCTTTTGCTCGTCATTAGTCATTGACATAAGGTGTGTATTCCTCCTTTTAGGTGGCTTTGGAAAAAGCCTTTGCCCTTTTCTACTCCTGTGATCCAGATTACGGAAGGGTATTTGAGATGAATTTGGCAAATTCTTTATAGTTTTTCAGATCTAGGCTGGTAATTTGGCACAAAGGTAAACTGTGGTCATGGCCATTTTGGCGATCGATCAGGGCACCTCGGCAACCAAAGCGATCCTACTTGATGATGATTTTCAGGTTTATGCCAAAGGATCTAGCCCACTTGAGATTGATCATAACCAAAGTGGAATGAGCCAGGCCGATCCTCTGCAAATGTGGCAATCTGTAATTGATTCGGTAGGTCAGGCCTTAACTGGTAATAAATTAACAATTAATTGTGTTGGAGTTGCAAATCAAGGTGAATCAATACTGGCTTGGGATAGATCAACTGGTGCCCCCTTAACTCCGGTAATAGTTTGGCAAGATTCCCGCAGTGCTAGCTACTGTGATGAGAAAAAATCACACTCTGAGTTTGTATTAAATAAAACTGGGCTAGCAATTGATCCCTACTTTGTCGCTCCTAAAATCTCATGGCTAAAAAATCAATATCCAGCCCTACCAAAGAGCGCGGTTATCACCACCACCGATAGTTGGTTGATCTACAAATTAACTAAGCAGTATGTAACTGATATGGCAACAGCTAGTAGAACATTGTTATTTGATTTAGCAACTATGGGTTGGCAACAACAGTTAGCAGATATCTGGCAATTAGATATTAATGATCTACCTGCCTTAGTTGGCAATGATCAGGTGATTGGTGAGATCAACTGCCCAGAGCTGCCATCCCTACAAGGGGTTCGCCTTACCGCTGCAATTGTTGATCAAGCCGCTGCACTCTTTGCACAAAATTGTTTTACATCTGGCCAAGCAAAGTGCACATATGGCACCGGCGCATTTTTGCTTACCAATATCGGCGATCAGGTAAAGATCTCTAAAAATGGACTAGCCACCTCACTTGCTTGGCAAATTAAGGGTGCAACCTCTTACTACCTAGATGGGCAGGTCTTTACCGCCGCTAGCGCAGTTGATTGGTTATTAAGTAATAAGTTTATTGACCGGCTATCAGATATTGATCTACTACCAGATTCATCTGGCGTAATGGCATCCCCATCATTTGCTGGCATTGGTGCACCGCTCTGGCGACCGGATGCCACCGCCACTATCAGCGGTCTTGGCTTAAACCATACAAAACAACATATTGCATCAGCTGTTGTCGATGGCATCGCAGCAGCGGTTGCTGATTTATTATCGGCAGTTAAATCAGATGGCGTAGTTGTTAACAAACTTAGAGTAGATGGCGGACTTACTCAATCAAATAAATTGATGCAGATGCAGGCAGATCTGGCCCAGATCGAGGTGGAGGTTTTTGCCCATCCAGATGCCACTGCTATTGGCGTTGGCTACTTAGCAGCGCTAGGGGCTATGGAAAGTTTAAAAATTAAAGATTTTGAAAAAAATTGGCGACCATCTAAATCCTTTCGACCAAATTGGTCTAGTGATCAATCTCAAAGCTATTTAAGTAAGTGGCGCGATGTGCAGAGAGTAAGTTTAGATCGTGATTAATAAGATATTTGATGTTGCAATTATTGGCGCCGGAGTTGTAGGAAGTGCCATTGCTCGAGAGTTTGCTAAACATAATTTAACTCTCTGCTTAATTGATGCAGCAGCTGATGTTGGGGAGGCGACCTCAAAATCTAATACCGCTATCTTGCACACCGGCTTTGATATGACACCAGGCTCACTTGAAGCAAAGTTAGTCTCACAAGGTTATCAACTACTTAAAGCCTATGCGGCCCAGGTAAATATTGCAGTTGAAAAATTAGGTGGCTTATTAGTTGCTTGGAGTGATGAGGAGGTAGCAAATCTTCCAAAGCTTAAGGAAAAAGCAATCGCCAATGGTTATACCGAGTGTGAGTTAATCACCAAAGAGGAGTTATATAAGTTAGAACCAAATTTAGGTGATGGTGCACTTGCCGCCCTTACTGTTCCAGGTGAGTGGATTATTGATCCCTGGAGCCCAATAGTTGCATTTGCTACTCAAGCAAAGTTAGCCGGGTGTGAAATAAGGTTAAATACCAAGGTATTAGATATAGCGGTAGCGGATGAGTTAATTACCCTAAGTACAAATGATCAGCCAATTACCTGCAAATACTTAATTAATGCTGCTGGCCTCTACTCAGATGAGATAGATAAGCTGCTTGGCATAAGTGATTTTAAGGTGACACCTAGGCGGGGTGAGTTAATAGTCTTTGATAAATTATCTAGATCCTTAATAAACCATGTCATCCTGCCAGTGCCCTCCTCCATGGGTAAGGGAGTATTGGTAGCACCAACAGTATTTGGCAACATAATGCTAGGACCAACCGCTGAGAACTTAGATGATAAAACCGCTACTGGATCAACCAACGCTGGTCTTAAATTTTTAATGGAGAAGGGTAGGAAAATTGCGCCAGCGCTGCTAGATGAGGAAATAACCGCTATCTATGCCGGTCTACGTGCGGCAACTGAGCACTCTGATTTTCAGATCAAACTACACACAGTAAATAACAAACAAAGATATCTAACTGCGGGTGGAATTAGATCAACTGGTTTAACCGCATCGATGGCGATTGCTACCTATGTTAAGCAGTTACTAATTGCTGCTGGTTTAGATACTGGTGGTGAAAAAGAGCTGCCAGCGGTAAAGATGAATAATCTAGGTGAGGCATCTTTGCGCAGTTACCAAGATGAGGAAAAAATAGCGCAAAGCCCATTACATGGCTCAATTATCTGTCATTGTGAGAAGACAACCACCCAAGAGGTATTGGATGCACTCGCCTCCCCATTGCCACCAACTACTATTGCAAATTTAGCCAGAAGAACAAGAGCAGGACTTGGTAGATGCCAGGGTTTTTACTGCCACTCAGAGCTTAGAAAGTTATTGGAAAAAAGATGAAGAGATCACAAGTTGATGTCTTAATTATTGGCGCAGGTCCTGCTGGTTTAGCTGCTGCCATTGAGTTAAAAAAATGTGGCATCAAAGAGGTTCGGGTAGTTGAGCGGGAGAAAAATGCCGGAGGTGTGCCCAGACACTCATACCATCCAGGTTATGGCCTTCGTGATCTTAAGAGATTTTTATCCGGGCCAGCATATGCAAAATATTATGTAAGCCAAGCAAAAAAAGCAGGTGTTGAGATATCAACCTCAACTACCGCCACAGATTGGGCAGATAAGCAGACAATTAAATTAACCTCACCAAATGGGCTAGAGCAGGTTGGTGCTAAAGCAATTATCTTGGCAACAGGTGCCAGAGAGCGTGGCAGATCAGCCAGAGTAATTGCCGGCAAGCGCCCGGCTGGTATCTACACCACCGGCTCACTGCAACAAGCGACCTACTTAGAGGATTTATATATTGGCAAGAGCGCGGTCATAGTAGGGGCAGAGCATGTGAGTTTTTCAGCTGTAATGACCTTAAAACATGCAGGTGTTAAAACAGTTGCCATGATATGTGATAAACAAAAACATCAAACTGTGATTTTTGTGCCCACAATAATGAAACTTCTCTACCGCTTTAAGTTTTTAAGCGCAACTAAGATAATTGAGATTCAAGGAGATGTGAGAGTAACTGGGGTGAAGATTGAGAAAAATGGTAAGGAGTCAATTATTAAAGCTGACACCATAATTTTTACCGGGGATTGGATTCCAGATCATGAGTTAGCCAGGCGGGCTGGCTTTGCCATAGATGACAGCCATAAATCACCAATTACAAATAATGATGGTCAGATCCCAAATACCACTATCTATACGGTGGGTAATTTAATACTGCCGATAAAGGGTGCAGATAAGTGTGCAATAGATGCTAGAAAAGTTGCACGAAAAATCGCAAAGAAAATAAAATAGGACTACCCTTACTTTTATTATGTGCCGACTCCTTGGTTACACCTCCCCTACACCTACCACCTTTAATGATGTGGTGGGTAAAAACTTTGATCAGTTTGTAAATCTAGCTAATGATCACTGTGATGGTTGGGGCATTGCCACCACCACAAACCACAAAGCTGATCTCTACAAAGAGCCAGTTGCCGCAACTAAGAGTGCACACTTTAAGGATGAGATCAATAAACACAGATCAGATGCCGCACTTCTTCACCTTCGGTGGGCAACAGAAGGAATGCCAGTTAACGAAGCCAACACCCATCCTTTTACCTACCAAGATATAACCTTTATACACAACGGCTCTATCTCCCCCTTTGATTGCCTAGATCCCTTAATAGATAAGAAGTATCTACAACTTGCTAAAGGAACGACCGACTCAGAGAGGTACTTCCTCTACCTACTTACCCAAATCGAAAAACATGGCTTTATCGAAGGTGTTAAGCAAGGGCTTTCCTACATCAAAAATAACTGCACATTCTCATCCATCAATATGATGATCATTAATGAGCAAAGCTTTATGGCAGCTTGTATTTATAACCAAGATAAAATCCCACAAAAGTTTAAAGAAGATACTGATTACTACCACCTTAAATACACCACACAGAATGGCCAAGTAGTAGTCGCCTCATCCGGCTGGAATCAGGATGGGTGGGAAGAGATCGGCAATGGGAGTGTGTTGGTGGTGGATAGGGTGGGGCAGGAAGAGAAGTTAGGGATGTTTTAATAATTTAAAAAACCGTTTTCTATCGGTTTCCTTTTGCACGGTTGTGAGTCTTACAAAGTATTTCGCAATTATC
>CANKTS010000020.1:0-11285 GCA_947486485.1 Actinomycetota bacterium
GCCGCATCAATACCCTCAATATCTGCGGTTGGATCTGCTTCGGCAAAACCTAACGATTGCGCTTGCCCAAGTGCATCGGCAAATGCGGTGCCACTTTCATCCATTTTAGTAAGGATGTAATTAGTTGTGCCATTTACAATTCCCATAATACGCAGCACATGATCACCAACTAATGACTCACGCAGTGGGCGCAAAATAGGAATCGCCCCGGCAACTGCTGCTTCATAATATAAATCCACATTTGCTTTATCTGCTGCTGTATAAAGCTCTGCGCCATGCTTTGCTAGCAAGGATTTATTGGCGGTAACAACTGATTTACCATTTTTAAGCGCAGTTAAAATTAACTCCCGGGCCGGCTCTATCCCACCAATTACCTCAATTACCAAATCAATTGCCGGATCATTAACAATTGATCCGCTATCAGAAGTTAATAACTCACTCTTTATGCCATCACGCTTGGTATTAACATTTTTAACCGCAACTCTTACTAGTTCAAGGTTGGCACCTGCTCTAGATGCTAAATCAGATTTATTAGCAAGTAGCTGTAGTGCGATCTGTGAGCCAACTACCCCACAGCCAAGCATGCCTACTTTAAGAGTTTTCATAGGAGAAGTATCTCAAACTTATGAGAGCTGCCGTGGCGCTTCTACTACATCAAGATTTAGTAGATCTGCCTCATTTTCCCTGCGCAAAATCTGTCGGGCACTGCCATTTAGCACCGCTACTACTGCCGGACGGGTTATGTGGTTGTAATTGCTGGCCATACTGCGGCCATATGCACCAGTGGCTGGAATTGCAAGTAGATCACCAGATTTAATATCAGATGGCAAATTAATCTGCGAGATTAAAATATCCCCACTCTCACAATGCTTACCAACAATCCGACTTGAAATACTTTTCTCATTTGATGTGCGATTTGCTAAAAAAGCGGAGTAGGTAGCGTTATATAACGCAGGGCGAATATTCTCACTCATGCCCCCATCAACTGAGATATATCTACGCTGAGCGCCATTATCTAACTTCACATTTTTTGTAGTACCAACTAAGTAAATAGTTGTCGTAGTTGGGCCCACAATTGCCCGGCCTGGCTCAATTGAAATCTTTGGCACAGCAAGTTTTACCGCTTCACACTCTGCCTTAATTACTGCAGCAATTGCTGGAATTACTACCTCAGGTGCAATTGCGCTCTCATCTTTTGTATAAGCAATTCCATAGCCACCACCAATATTTAACTCAGCCAGTTGCTTGCCGTACTTATCGCGAAAAGCTGCCAGCACTGAAACTAATTTTTGTGCCGCTGCCTTAAAGCCGGCCACCTCAAATATTTGTGACCCAATATGACAGTGAATACCCGCTAAATTTAATGATGGATGATTTGCGCAGAGATCAAGTGCCTCATCCGCTGCCCCACTTGCAATCGAAAAGCCAAACTTCACATCCTCATGGGCGGTTGAGATGAACTCATGGGTGTGGGCATCAATTCCAGGAGTAAGTCTTAGATAAACCTTCTGCACCTTATTTAAATCTTTAGCAATACTTGCCACTCTAGTTATTTCATCAAATGAATCAATCACAATTGTTCCAACACCTGCGGTGATTGCCATCTTGATCTCATCCATTGATTTGTTATTGCCATGAAACTCAATATCAGAGGCCAGAAAATCAGCAGCTAAGGCAACCGCTAACTCGCCGCCGCTACAAACATCAAGACCAACCTTTAACTCTTTAAGCCACCTTGCTACCTCCACACAGATAAATGATTTAGCGGCGTAGTAAAGCTGGCCAGTGCCAAATGAGTTATCTAAGGAGGCGCGCCATGCCTTTGTGCGCAGGTAGAAATCTGCTTGATCTATTACAAATAAAGGTGAGCCATACTCGGCTACTAATTTTTCAGCGCTGCAACCTGCAATTGATAACACGCCACCACTTTGATTTTCTCCAGCAAACTTTAAATTACTTGAAAATAATGAGGTTGGATAATTTATATTATTTACCATTACATCTTCTCCGGAGCGCTAACACCAAGCAAATCTAAACCATTACTAATCACTTGAGCAGTTGCTAGCGATAGCGTTGCCCGGCAAGAGTTTAATTCGGTTGGTTTTTCCTCCCCCAATGGCAAAACCCGGCAATCATTATAAAAACGGTGGTAGGCCGCAGCTAACTCCTCAATATATCTAGCAACCCGGTGGGGCTCACGCATTTCAGCAGCGGAGGAAACAAACCTTGGATACTGAGCAAGTAATCCAATTAACTCTCGCTCTCGCTCATGATCTAATAGCTGCGGTTTATAAGAATCTAAGCCGTAATTTATGCCAAGCTCTTTAGCATTGCGCAATACCGCACAGATTCGAGCATGGGCGTATTGGACATAATAAACCGGGTTCTCATTAGTATTTTTTCTAAGTAGATCAACATCCATCACCATTGGTGTATCGGTTGGATATCTAATTAAGGTATAGCGAGCAGCATCGGTACCAACTTTTTCTACCAACTCCTCTAAGGTAATAATTGTGCCAGCTCGTTTTGAAAGTTTTAGCTCAACCCCACCCTCCATAATCTTTACCATCTGACCAATTAAAACTTGCACATCTTTATTGGGATCATCCCCAGCACAGGCAGCAATCGCTTTAATTCTGCCAACATAACCATGATGATCAGCTCCCAACATATAAATACAGAGATTAAATCCGCGCTCTCGCTTACTAACATAGTAAGCAGAGTCAGAGGCAAAGTAGGCAAATGAACCATCTGATTTAATTATTACTCGATCTTTATCATCACCAAAATCACTAGTGCGAAGCCAAGTAGCACCCTCTTGCTCATAAACATGACCTTTAGATTTTAATTTATCAAGTGAGTAGGTAAAGAAGTTATTCTCATAAAGTGATTGCTCAGAGAACCAGGTATCAAAGTGTGTGCCAAAGTTATCTAATACTTTTTGCTGTTGGATAAGTTGTAACTTATAACCAGCGTCACGAAATGCAGCGATTGACTCTGCCTCTGGTAATTTGCTAAAGGTGGGATTACTTTTTGCAATCTCTTGTGCTAGATCTGCGATGTACTCACCGTGATAGCCACTCTCAGGTCGTGGTTGATCTAGCGCTGCTGCGCGAAGGGAGGCACCAAATAGATCCATCTGATTTCCGCGATCATTAACATAGAACTCTCGCGATACCTGCGCACCGGCAGCACTTAATATCCTTGCTAATGAATCACCAACCGCTGCCCACCTGGTATGTCCTAAATGCAATGGGCCAGTTGGATTTGCGCTAACAAACTCAAGGTTAATTTTTTTACCCGATAACATATTTGAGCTGCCATACTTTTTGCCAGCGGATAAAATCTCAACTACTACCTGACCTTGGCTAGCACTTTCTAAGGTGATATTTATAAAGCCAGCACCAGCAATCTCCACCTTACTTATGCCAGCTGCTGCTAATAATTTATTATCGGTGAGAGTTTTACTTATTAACTCAGCTATCGCTCTGGGCTGCTGATTGGCTGATTTAGCAAGTACTAATGCAATTGAGGTGGCGTAATCGCCATGATCACGATTTTTTGGTCTATCTAAAGTTAATTGGCTAGGTGTATCGCAATTTAATAAGCCACTAGATTTAGCTAATTCCAGCGCTTTAACAATCGCACTGGCGACCTTACTTTGCACTGAATCCACACTCATTTGAGCAAGGCTACCCGCTCACACCTACCAAAGGCCGATGGGTTTTGGTGATGCCGCCATTTACACCGTAATCTTTGCTCCGCTACTCAAGTAATAAATGCGGGAGTGGTGAAATGGCAGACACGCAGGTCTTAGGAACCTGTGCTTCGGCGTGCGGGTTCAAGTCCCGCCTCCCGCACCAGTTGTATTTCGTTTGGCGATAGGTAAGGCTAAGGGCATGGCTGATAAAAACTTTCTCTCTTGGGTTGGCTTCAAAGGTGAGGATCAATCACAACCAGCACCAAAACAAAATGCGCTGGAGCGAATCCGTGAACTAGAAACTCAACTAACCGATATGCGCTCGCGCCGTGATATTACCGGCTTAAGCCGGGAAGAGTTTGAAATCTTGGCAACTGAAACTGCCATGACCATGATTAAATCTGCGCAGCAACGTGAAGCAAAAGCAAATGCAGCAGCACAAAAACTTATATCCGAAACAAATCGTTCAACAAAAGAAAAATTAGAGAGCGCTGAGGCAAGAGCAAAAAGTATTCTCTCCTCCGCAGAATCTCGTGGGCGAAAATATTTATCTGCTGCCGAAGATGATGCGGCTGAGTTAATTCGAACCGCTCAAAATAAGGCAGATTCTAAGGTAGAGCAATCTTCCAGAAATGCTAGTGCGCTAACCTCTGCGGCAAAGCGGGAGGCGCAAAAAATAACTGAAGGGGCATCTAGGGATGTCGCTGATTATCGCTCCTGGCTTACTACAGCAATTGCGGAGGCAGATCGACTACACCGCATTCAAAACCAATCTTTAAATGGAGCTGAACAAGCAATTCAAGAGTCTCGTAAGAAATTAAAAAGTGCCTTTGATCGCTTATCTCAATTGCAGATGGATATAAATGCCAACCTAGATGCCGAAAGTAAGCCGGTTGGAAAAGTATTTGTGGCTGGTGCTGGTAAGAAGGCAGCGGCGGCGGCAAAGCGAAAGCAAAAATCGGTAAATAATAAGAAGAAAAAGAAATAGCTCACTTAACTGGGGTTAATAAAACTTTATTCTTTATTTAGGTAGAAGCAATTAAATGAGCGATAAAAACAATACTGGTCAAATAGGTGTTCGCCATATCGCCTCCATTGATGGCCTGCGGGCAATTGCAGTTACTGCGGTTGTGCTCTATCACCTTGGTATCTCCTGGATCCCAGGGGGATTTTTAGGTGTTGATCTTTTCTTTGTTATCTCAGGGTATGTAATAACTCGATTAATTCTTGACTCTATTAACCAATCAAGCGCCCTTGATCTGCGTGCTTTCTACGCTGCACGACTTCGTAGAATTTATCCAGGATTTATATTTATGGTTATCTGCACCATAATTTTCATTGGAGTTTGGGCGCCAGAGGCAATTAAGAGATTTTTAGTAGATCTGCCCTACGCCATAACCGGCACCATTAATTGGTTCTTAGTTGCCCGCCATCAAGATTACTTTGAAGCGATTGGTCGCCCGCCACTGTTGCAACACACTTGGTCACTTGCAGTTGAACTACAATTTTACTTAATCTGGCCAATAATTTTGTTAACAATTTTGAAGTACTTTGGTAAGAAAAATATCGCTCGAATTGCTCTAGTAATTGCAATGGTCTCTGGTATTACCTTATTTTTTGTCTCACTTAGGCTAGACCAAGAAAATGCTCAACAAATTAGCCATATCTACTTTGGTACAGATACTCACTCACTTGGCTTATTTTTGGGCTCAGCTCTGGCGGTATCTTGGATTCCACAAAACTTAAGTGCTGATATCGCTAAGCGAGCCCAGGATGTAGTTGATGGAATTGGCGTAGTTGGCCTGCTTGGCTTAATCTCCACCTTCTTATTTATTGATGAAGCAAATGCCAGCCTTTACCGAATCGCATTTCCGTTAGCTGGCATCTTTGGTTGTTTAGTAATAATTTCATTAGTGCACCCGGCCTCAAGATTTGCGCCAATTATTAGCACCGCACCATTTAGATGGGTAGGTCAGCGCAGTTATGGAATTTATATCTGGCACTGGGTGATCTTTCAAATGACTAGACCCTCTGTTGATTTAACCGGTCAGAGTTGGGCGCTTTATCTAGCCCGCATTCTTTTAGTTTTAGCACTAGCTGATATCTCACTGCGCTGGGTAGAGATTCCATTTAGACAAGGTGTAGTGCAAAACTGGTTTCGCGGTATGAAATACCGCTCTAGCAAGGTTGCACTGCGCCAGCGCCTATCTGTACTGCTATCGGTAATTACAGTATTGGCAATTACCTCATCTATCGCAGTGCAGGCGATAAATAAGACAAATCAATTGGCTAAAGATGCAGAGAGGGTAGCCAGTGCTGATAATCAAATTGAGGCAGATCTTGGTAGTACTACTGGACTTTGGGTAACTGGTGACAGTGTTATCTTAGGAATTCGTAGCAAATTAGAGAGTAAAGAACATATCTCACTCATTAATGCCAGGGTTGGCCGGCAAGCACCAGAGCTACTTGCGGTTATGCGAGTTGATCAAGCCTCAGTGCCATCATCGCCAATTATTTTTAATCTGGGTAATAACAATGCATTATCGGAAAAAACTGTTACTGAGATATTTGAGGTGATTAAAAATCAACCCCAGATTATTGTGGTCAATACCGCAGTGCCACGGCCATGGCGTGATAATAATAATTTAATTATTTCTAAAGTAGCATCCCTTTATCCAAATATTAAATTAGTAAATTGGGGCCAGATCTCCAGCGGCAGGCCAGAATTATTTGCCCCTGATGGTGTGCACCTAAGTCCGGCGGGCTCTGATGTTTATGTAGATTTAGTTTTAAGTGCATTAGTTAAAAGCACAGCTTAATTAAATACTTTTTATAATAAAAATAACCCCCGATCACTCGAGGGTTATTTAATTAGGTTAAACTTTTATGACCAGCTGCCAGGAAGTCCGTGAACTTTTCCAGCAACTACCTCACCATCTGAATAAACAGTTGAGACCTTTACCTGTGCCCATCCAGCATCATCTGTTTTTGTAATCTGTTGCTTAAATTGAGTCGCTGGCACAGTTGCTACCAAAACCCAACTTCCATTGCCATTTGCACTTAACTCAACGTTGTAACCAGTAATTCCCTCAGATGCTGCAGGTGTCTTCCAATTAACAGTTGCACCTGTTGCGTTATAAAGGGAGACGATACCGACCGGTGGCTCATGTGCGGCAAGGGGGGCAGAGCTTGGCTGCTCTGTTGGCGCTGCACTCTCAGAGGCGGCAGGGGTTGGGGTAACTGTTGTTGAATCTGAAGAGGATGAGTTCCTTGATACAACTAAAATACCTAAAATTAAAATACCAACTGCAACTGCAACCACTATGCCATTTGAAGAGCCAGAGCTCTTGCTAGTTGAGCGGGATGTGTAGGAGGAGCTGCCTGAACTCTTTGGCATACTTGAAATTGATGAGCGGGCAGAGCCACTAATTGGCACCGCTGGAATTGAATAGTTTGTAGCAGATCTAGTTGAACGCTTTGCACTCTTTTTTGCTGAGGATTTTTTAGCACTCTTCTTCACACTGCGCTTAGCACTTGAACGCTTAGCGGTTGAACGCTTAGCACTTGAACGCTTAGCTGCTTTTTTCTTTGCGGCCACTTAAAACTCCTTAAGGTTATCGCTGCCCCTTTTTGTTAAGAGGTTAGCCGATTTACTGGGTAGATCTTATTTCTTATTAAGAACGTAGATAAGGATACAACATGCACCCAGAGATTGAGCCTAATGAAATTAGAGATGATCGCGTATAAAAGGTGCAATTGCCCGTAGCGCGATGCCACGATGGCTGATTTGATCCTTGATTACAGGTGAGAGCTGGGCCAAAGTTTGGTTATAACCTGTTGGCATAAAAATTGGGTCATAGCCAAAACCGCCTGAGCCAAGTGGGGCAGAGATAATTTCTCCTGCTAACACGCCAATCTCAACCCGCTCTACTGGCAATTTATCTGCCTCAGGTTTATAAAATACAACCGCTGCCATAAATTGCGCGCTGCGTTTATCTGATCTAACCTCTTTTAGTTGGGTCAATACCTTATTTATGTTAAGTAAATCCTGCTCTTTAGCATCACTGCCTTGATACTGCGCCCATCTGGCTGAGTAAATTCCAGGATCTCCTGCTAAGGCATCAATAAATAAGCCGCTGTCATCAGATAACGTGGGCAGATTGGTAAAGGCTGAGATCATCTTTGCCTTAAGAAGAGCGTTCTGACTTAATGTTTTACCACTTTCAATAACCTCTGGCATATTAGGAAAATCTGCTAGCCCTAAGACTTTAATACCAGATGCGTGTTCACTTAGCAGCCGCTCAAACTCTGCAACCTTGCCTAAGTTTTTGGTAGCAAGTACTAATTTGCGCATTTAAAAATAAATTACTTAGCTAAGAGCGCTGATCTGTAATTTAGTAAGCTGGGCGCATCCAGCTGCTCCCAAATCTAATAACCTATCTAATAACGGGCGATCAAATGGTTTACCCTCAGCAGTTCCCTGTACCTCAATAAAATTACCATCTCCGGTGCAGACAATATTCATATCAGTTTGCGCAGCTACATCCTCTTCATAACAAAGATCAAGAGTTGGTGTGCCATTAATAATTCCAACTGATATTGCTGCAACTGATTGCTTAAGTGGATTAACCCCCTGGCCAATATGTCCTTTTGCTTTTGCCCAAGTGATTGCATCAGCTAATGCCACATACGCCCCAGTTATCGCAGCGGTTCTTGTGCCACCATCTGCCTGCAACACATCACAATCAATCACAATTGTGTTCTCACCCAATGCTTTCATATCAACTATGCCGCGAAGTGATCTACCAACTAATCTTGAGATCTCCTGTGTTCGCCCACCTAACTTTCCCTTAACACTCTCTCGATCACTTCTTGTATGAGTTGCCCTTGGCAACATTGCATACTCACTTGTTACCCAACCCTCACCCTTGCCAACTAACCACCGAGGTACTCCTGGGGTAAAGGAGGCAACACATAAAACTCTGGTATTACCAAACTCAACTAAGACAGAACCTTCGGCATTATTTAGCCAATTACGAGTGAATTTAACCGCCCGAAGCTGATCATTTGACCTGCCATCTAATCTGCTCATTATACTCCTTAAAAATTAAATCTGGTTAGTAACTTTTAAAACCTCAGGTCCTAAAAATCTCTTTGCTAAGGTAGCAAACTTATCGGCATCTGCAGTTGCCACAAACCTATGATCAACCTTTGCTCCAGCTGGGTTAAGTAGATCTGCCTCAACTAGGGTGCGATATAGATCCTTAGCCGTCTCCTCCGCACTTGAAACTAGCGTCACATCATTGCCCATCACATATGAGATCACACCAGTTAGCAATGGATAGTGGGTGCAACCTAAAACTAAGGTATCAACCTCTTCCTTCTTCATCTGTTCTAAATAATCTTGGGCAATCTTGGTGATCTCATCCCCTGATGTCTGCCCGCGCTCTACATACTCAACAAATAATGGACAGGCGATGGCGGTAATTTTAAGTTGTGGGGCGGCGGCAAATGCATCAAGGTATGCCTTTGATTCAATAGTTGCTTGCGTTCCAATTACGCCAACCTTGCCGCTTCTAGTTGCTGCAACTGCTCTGCGAACAGCAGGTTGGATTACCTCAATTACTGGGATGGCGTAGCGCTCGCGAGCATCACGTAATGTCGCAGCACTTGCAGTATTACAAGCAATCACAATTGCCTTAACCCCAGCTGCTACTAATTGATCCATAATCTCAAGGGCAAAGGTTCGAACCTGAGCTAATGATTTTGGTCCGTAAGGTCCACGGGCGGTATCGCCAATATAAAGAATTGACTCCCCTGGCAGCTGATCAATAATTGCCCGGGCCACAGTTAATCCGCCAACACCAGAGTCAAAGATGCCAATTGGGGCGCTCTTCTTATCTATTGGGGTGGTAACCATTTGTGTAAGTGTAAATGGCGAGCGCAGATATCGCCTGACCAAGCCAATCCCTCAGAAAATGTCCGATTTAGCCCTTTTTTGGGAAAGATTTCTTAAAAATTAATGAGAGCCATGCGTGTAATTACTTGTCGGACTGGCCAGTAACGGGCAACCTATACCTAGGCGATTAGTCGCAGATTACATATGAGGCTACGAATAATTGCTGGCTTGTGCCCAATTGGGTATGAGCAACCTAAACGCCTATGGAGGCTATTTAGATGAGTTCAATAATGCTCTCAAACGATCAATTCGGCATCGTATACAACGTGCTTTCTTTCGCACTTGTATCAATGTTGGCTTGTACCGTTTACACACTAGTTTCACAATCACGCGTACTTCCTAAGTACCGTGGTGCATTAGTAATGTCATCAATGGTTACATTCATTGCTGCCTACCACTACTTCAGAATTTTCAATTCATTTGATGATTCTTATGTAGATGGCGCAGTAGCAGTTGGTACCGGTAAAGGTGCATTCAACGAAGGATATCGCTACGTTGACTGGATTTTAACTGTACCTCTTCTACTAGTTGAGGTAATCGCAGTTCTAGGTCTTGCTAAAGCAGCTGCATCTTCATTGATCAGCCGTTTAGTACCAGCATCTGCTGCAATGATCGCACTTGGTTACCCAGGTGAGATTTCAAATGTTAATAACACCAAAGTACTTTACGGTGTTCTTTCAACAATTCCTTTCCTATACATTCTTTACGTATTATTCGTTGAGCTTTCAAAGTCCCTAGATCGTCAACCAGATGGCGTTGCAGCAACCGTTGGTCGCTTGCGCTTACTGTTGATCGCAACATGGGGCGTTTACCCAATTTCATACCTACTACCAATTCTTGGTCAATCAGCAACAGATCCAGGAGCATTTGTTAACCGCCAAATCGGTTACTCAATTGCAGATGTATTGGCAAAGTGCGTATTTGGTCTAACAATCCTAAAGATTGCAAAGATGAAATCTGCAGCAGAAGGCATGAAAGAGGGAGCTTAATCCTCTAGTAATTTAAAAAGGCGGGGCCAAGAGATTGGCTCCGCTTTTTTAATGCCTTAAAACTCTTATAAGTGGTTTATTAAACTCTCTTGAATACCACCAAGCCAGAAGTAAACGGCAAAGAGTGCTTTTTGCTGATCGCTATCTACCATTAACTCATACTTTTCAAAGCTATCTTGCTTAATATCTAATCTAACCGCCAGTGCTAACCGTAGATCATTGATTGCAATCAGCCATTGGGCAGGATCGGTAACTGCAATATCTGCCTTAGGCAGCTCATGATCTACTGGAAAAACTAATTGCTCCCGTAAATACATTAAGTGAGTTTGCTTTACCGATCTAAGTGAGCTTTCAGTGTATTTACGAAACTCAGCAGAGCTCTCAGTATCTGCATATGCATTTGGCAATAACCTGCGAAGTACAGGATCCTCTGGTTGTTCAATTGCAGATTCAAGATTTCCAAGAGAGGCTGCCATTAATTGTGCAAATGGATCATCTGATTGGTAGTGATGGGTGAAATTTCGCTCACCTAATAACTCAAGAAGCTGCTCAACAAGATTTATTAGGATGTGTAACTCATCGTTGCTTAGCGCAACTGATAGATCACCTGCCTTAGCAGAGCCTTTAAACTCGCCCA
>CANKTS010000021.1:0-11255 GCA_947486485.1 Actinomycetota bacterium
TCCATTTGGGGTCGCCTTTGTCAGGTGCGCTTTAGGGGCTATTACATTATTAATTATAGTTAAGATTAAAAAAATTAAACTTCCCAGCGATAAAAGTACTTGGCGCAAACTTTGGATACTCGCCATGATGTTAAATGTAATTCCAGGCATCTTATTTGCTTACGCCGAAGTGCATGTCACCTCAGTTCTTGCTGGAATTATTAACGCCACCACCCCACTTGCGACTTTGATAGTGATGCTGATTGCTTTTAGAGAAGAGAAATTAAAAATAGAACAAATAATTGGCATAATAATTGGCGCAAGTGGAGTTATGGTAGTTCTAGGAATTTGGCAGGGAGTTGGTGAAAATCAGTTAACTGGAGTAATCGCATTACTTATTGCAGTTACCTGCTACGGCATCTCATTCCCATATACGGTTAGAAATATTATTCCACTGGGCTTAAAGCCAGAGGCAGCTGCGACCACTCAATTAGTAATGGCAGCAATTACTTTATTACCATTTTATTTGTTTGATGGAATATCACAGGATTACTATCGACCAGCAACCCTCTTTGCAATGTTAGCTCTTGGCATCTTAGGAAGTGGAGTTGCCTATATATGGAACTTTTCAATCATTGCTGCTGCGGGCAGCTCCATCGCAAGTTCAGTCACATATCTCACTCCAGTTGTTGCAATTATTGTTGGATGGGTATTCTTAGGGGAGGCACTCTCCTGGTATGAGCCAGTTGGTGCATTATTAGTAATTATCGGTGCTGCAATTTCGCAGGGAAGATTTAACCGAAAGGTGCAGATCTAATGAAGAAAATATCTGTGCTTATTTTATTATCTTTAATACTTAATACCCAACCTGCCAATGCGGTAGATGTCCTTCCACAACCTTTTTTTGATTACCTAGGATCAAAGTATTTAGCTAAGCCAGGTATTATTTTATTAGATGGCAGTTCAAAAGAGGTAGTTTATGAGAGTGGAGCAACAGTACTTCGCTCACCTGCATCAGTTTTAAAGTTAACCTCTGCGACAGCGGTTGCCATGACATTAGATAGCACAACAGTTTTTACCACCTCACTTTATAAAACTGAAAAAAGAGGTGTATTTGTAATACTTGGTGAAAATGATCCTTGGATGACATCAAGTGCTAAGTATCGAGACGCAAATAAGCGGGCCTTTACACCAACCTTAATAAAGAAAGCTTTTGCCTCTGACAAAAAGCTAAAGAAAATTACCTTACTTTATAGGGGTGTGAGTGGTACTGAGCTTTATAAAGCAAAGCGAGCACTTGGCAGAAGAGCATCTGTTGTTTATAAAGCACTTGATAAAAATATTGATCCAAAATCCCTAATAACAGAGAAGGTAGTTGAGATTCAATCCCCACAGTTACTAAAGATGATTAAATTTGCTTTACTCTATAGTGATAATGTTTTATCACAGCGATTGGCAATGCTGGCAACAACTAAGAGCGGGTATGCAGCTGATAAGAATGGTTTAAATGAGATGATGAATGAAAAGCTCACCTCATTAGGCATTGATACAACCGGCTTACATTTAGAGGATGGCTCTGGCTTATCTGGTGGCAATCGAATATCAGCTGTGACAGTTTCACAGTTACTATTAAAAATAAGAAGTGAACCAAAACTAAAGGTGGTCTATGACTCACTTCCTACTAGTGGGCAGTCGGGAACCTTAATTGGCCGATACCACTCCACCGCTCCACAAGCAGTTGGTTTAGTGAAGGCAAAGACTGGATCAACTAGGAATACGGTTTCACTTGCTGGCTTTGCTACCGCTGGTGAAAAAGAGTACATATTTGTTGTTATTGCCGACCATGTTGGTCGGACAAAGCGCATGCAAAATGCGGCAAGAAGTGCGATTGATCGAATGCTAGGAACAATTACTAAACCATCTGTGACCGGGCTTACAACAATTGTGGCTGAAAGCAGTACCGCTACTGTAATTAATTAAAATAATATAACAAGGTAGAGTTTGCATATAAATGAAAAAATATATCATTCTCATGAAATTAAGAGTTGTTGAACTCCTGCTTGTCACAACAGTTCCAGCATTATTTTTAGCAACTGGTGGTATGCCAGATATCAAATTAACTATTTTGACACTGCTTGGCGGCACATTAGCTGCTGGTGGTGCTAATGCCTTTAATATGATAATTGAATCTGATTCTGATCAACTAATGAAGCGAACTGAGAATCGACCGATTGCAACAGGTGAGATATCTAAAAAAAGCGGTTTAATATTTGCATTTTTACTCTCAAGCATTTCATTGATGATTTTCTATGTTTTTACAACCAAGTTAGCAACCCTACTTACTGCAATTGCAATTATTTTTTATGTACTTGGCTACACGGTTGCACTTAAAAAACATACCTCACAAAATATCGTCTGGGGTGGTATTGCAGGTTGTATGCCGGCATTGATTGGGCAGGCAGCAGTTACCAACTCATTAACTGCCTCCTCTTGGTTATTTTTCTTGGTAATCTTTTTTTGGACTCCGCCCCATTTTTGGGCACTGGCTGTTCGCTATAAGGATGATTATGCTGCAGCAAAGATTCCTATGTTGCCGGTAGTGGCTCCAATAAAATCAGTAATTGCTCAGATGTGGCTGCACTCAATTGCAATGTCAGTTGTTGCAATATTATTAATTACTACTGCCGCTCTTCCCAGTTGGACATTGCTACTTACCATAGCTCTTATCGCTGGTTGGAAGTGGCAATTAATAAAGTTAAGTGGGCAGCCGAGTGAGATCAATGCCAGCAGGTTGTTCCAAGCATCTATCATTTTTCTCAGCATTTACTCACTTTTACTAGTTGCAGGAGTATTGCTTACATAGTTTTGGCAGCAAGTAATGAGATAATTTTCCCATGTCCTCCCCACTGGCACTTGATGTTGCCGATTTATCCAAAAAGTATGGCGACCGAATGGCGTTATCTCATGCCAACTTTGAGGTCCCAATGGGAAGTATCTGTGGCTTTGTTGGCCCAAATGGTTCTGGTAAGACAACTACCATCAGAATGCTGCTTGGCTTAATCTCACCAACTACCGGCAGTGGTCATGTATTAGGTGAGTCAATTACTGAGCCTGGAAAGTATTTACCCTTTGTGGGCGCAATGATTGAAGGACCAGCTTTTTATCCAGCCCTTACTGGAACTCAAAATTTAACTGTACTTGCCAAACTGGGTGGTTTTGCCACTGATTCAATTCAAGGCTTATTAGATTTAGTAGGACTTGGTGATCGCGGTAATTCAAAATTTAAAACCTACTCACTTGGCATGAAACAACGATTAGGAATTGCCGCCGCCTTGCTTCCAAATCCAAAGTTATTGGTTTTAGATGAGCCAACCAATGGCTTAGATCCAGCTGGTATTCATGAAGTTCGCACCCTACTTCGTAAATTAGCAGATAGCGGCACAACAGTTTTCGTATCATCACATCTTTTATCTGAGATCGAAATGATTAGTGATTACTTAGTTATGTTGCGCCTTGGTAAGGTTATTTTCTCTGGTAAAACTAGTGAGCTACTTGCTAAACAACAACCAGTCATTGTGGCAAAGCCAGAAAAATCATTAGATCTAGAAAAACTAGCACAGCTAGCAAAGTCAGCAGGCCATGATGCGATAATTAAAGAAGGCGCAGTGCATGTAACAGGCACCTTAGACTTTTCAGCTGAGTTAAACCGTGCTTCATTTGCGGCTGGCATTGTTTTAGCCTCACTGACTCCAGTTCGCCCCTCATTAGAGGAGACCTTCTTTGAAATGACGGGTGAGTAATTATGTTGAATGTAGTTAGAGCAGAGCTAGTTAAATTACGCAGGCCTTCACTTTCATTATCAACTTTTGCTGCCGTAATCTTTGTTACCAGCTTAGTAACCTCATTACTTTTCTTATTAGTAGATTCACCAGAGGGCAATGGTGAGCGGGGCGTGAAGATTGGCCGGGATGTCTTATCCCTACCAAGTGGTGCTTCATTAAGTTTTAGTAATTCAGCAGGCCTTCTTGGCATTGTGGCGTTATGTATATTTGCAGCGCAAACCGCCCAGGAGTACACCTATGGAACCTTACGTAATTTATTAGTACGCCAACCTGCCAGAATGAAGATTTTAATTGGCAAGTTAGCCGCTATGAAATTATTTGCAATTGCCATGGTCACTTTATCTGCTGGCCTAGCAATCGCACTCTCATATTTATTAGCTGGTGTAAAAGATATATCAACTACAGCTTGGAGCACTCCCGATGCCAGAGATGCTGCCCTTCGCGGCTTTATTAATGTTTTAATTGCCACTATTGGCTATGGCATCTTTGGCATGATTCTTGGGTTGCTATTTAGATCACCAATATCTGCGATCTCAATCGGTGTAATCTGGAATTTAATTATTGAAGGATTACTCTCTGCTTTTGTTAAAAATATTGACCGATACTTTCCAGGCCAATTACTTTCAGTAGTTGCACAAGGTGGGAGTGAGAAAATCTCTTATCAATACGCCTTGTTCACATCCTATGCATTTTTGCTAGCCGGTCTTGTAGTTGTCGCTTTCTTGTTTAAGAGGCGGGATGTGGCAAATTAAATGTTGAAAAAAATAATTGCTACCATTCTAATTACAACACTCATTCCAACTGTTGCTATTGCTGCCACCCCAAAGCCAACCCAAGCTCAAATTGATGCAGCCAAGAAGCTAGAGGCTGAAAAGAAAGCAGTAGCAGATGCTGCAGCAGCAAAGTTAAATAATGCAAAAAAGACACTTAAACAACTATCTGCTATTGCAGCAGCAAAGCGCAAAGCTTATTTGGCTGCGCAAAATGAGTTAAAACTTAAAACTAAAAAAGCAGATCTTGCTATGAAACATTTACAGATTGCGCAAACATCTGTTAGTAATGGCAAAATTGCTATTGGGAAATTAGCGGTAAACGCATATGTAATGGGGGGTGGATTTACTGATCTAGATTCCCTACTTAAGTCAGATGGGCCACAGGATTTAGCAGATCGCTTAACAACCTTAGATGTGTTAGGTGAAAATAATTCAACAGCCTTAGAGCGATTTAAATCAGCAGAGAAAATTGCTTCCTCCGCTCAAGTTGTGGCAGATACTGCTAAGAAGGCGCAGAGTGTTGCCACTGTTAAAGTAGCATCTGCTAAAAAAGAGGCAGATACCGCCCAATCTATGCAGCAAGCAGAGGTTGATAAGTTACAAGTTGTCCAAGATAAGTTAGCAAAAGAGTTAGCAGTGGCTCAAAAAACTCGGGTAACACTAGAACAACAGCGGCAGCTTGCATTATTAGAAGAGGCAAATGCCGAACGGGCAGCAGTAACAGTTGATCAATCAAAGATCTGGCCAGATATTGGCTTCACAGGTAGAAGTAGTACGCGGGCAACTGAGGCAATGCGAATAGCTGCAGTTGCATACTCGGCAAAGCAAGTACAAGCAGGGAAAAAATATGTTTGGGGAAGTGAAGGACCAAATACATTTGATTGTTCTGGTTTGATATACGCCGCATATAAATCAGCTGGTCTTGGTTGGCCAAATTGGGATCGACTTAACTCCTCGCTATATTGGGTAGCAACTAAACGCGTCCCACTAAGTGAGTTAGTACCCGGTGATCTCCTCTTTTATTCATACAAAGGAACAGTTAGCACAATCCACCATATGTCCATCTATGCCGGTGATGGCATGATGTGGGAAGCACATAACAAAGATAAAGATTTGCTCTTTTCAAGCATCTATAGCGTTAAGGGTTTAATGCCATACGGGGGTCGGGTCTAATCTAGGTCAGTGAAGATTGAAAACTCGCCAGCACTTTGGCAGATCCGCAAAACGGTTAAACCATGGCTAAATGATTCTGCGCAACCAGTTTTATTTGGTTGCTCAGGGGGTACAGATTCAATGGCACTTGCAGTTGCATTATTTATGGAGAGATCAAATACAAAGGTAATTCCAATTGTGATTGACCATGGTTTGCAAGAAGGCTCTGCGCAAATTACCTTGCAAACTGTTGATCGGCTTAAACAAATTGGTTTCACTCAAGTTGAATCTGCCAGAGCTCAGGTGACGATGACAGATGGACTAGAGGCATCGGCTCGGCGCGCTCGCTATCAGCTCTTTAATCAATTTATTGAAACCTATCAACCAAAGTATTTCTTACTTGCTCACACATTAAATGATCAAGCAGAGAATGTTTTATTAGGTCTTGCTAGAGGATCTGGCGCTAGGTCATTAGCTGGTATGGCATTGAAGAACAATATTTTTGTTCGCCCCCTACTTAAGATTTCGCGGGAGGTCACAACTACTGCCTGCTCGGAGGCGGGTATTGAAATTTGGTCTGATCCACATAATGAGGATTTAAGATTTACTAGAGTTAGAGTGCGCAAAAATCTACTACCAATTATTGAAGACAATCTTGGGCCTGGTATTACTGAGGCATTAGTACGCAGTGCAGATCTGCTTCGCGATGATGCCGATGCGTTAGATGGTTTTGCATCTGAGTATTTTAATCAAGCAGATCCATTTAGTTTAGATGTTAAGGAGCTAGAGCGACTACCAAAAGCGATTACAACTCGAGTATTAAGACTTGCTATCTATAAAGCTGGTGCACCAGCTGGCTCACTCTCTGCTGAACATATTGCAGCAGCACAGGCGCTCATTTCTGATTGGCATGGCCAAAAAGAGGTATCACTTCCAGGAAATGTGAAGCTTTTACGAAATTCAGGCAGAATTACCCTCTCAACCCAATAATTTAAAGGAGCATTGTGGATCTATCAGCACTTGGTAATGACATTGAAAGAGTTGTTGTTAGCGAGGAGCAAATTCAAACTCGACTCAAAGAGTTAGCTGCTCAAGTTGAAAAAGATTACAAAGGTAGAGATTTAATTTTAGTAGGTGTATTAAAAGGGGCAGTAATGGCAATGGCAGATTTTTCTCGCCATCTACAACGCCATGCTGATATGGATTGGATGGCTGTTTCATCATATGGCGCAGGAACTAAATCAAGTGGTGTAGTTAGAATTTTAAAAGATTTAGATAATGATATTTTAGGAAGAGAAGTTTTAATTATTGAAGATATTTTAGATACCGGCCTAACACTTTCTTGGCTCTCTGAGAATTTATTATCTCGTGGGGCTAAATCAGTTTCAATCTTGACAGTCTTACGTAAGCCAGATGCAGCGACTGTAAAGGTAGAGGCTAAGTATGTTGGCTTTGATATTCCAAGCGAGTTTGTGGTTGGTTATGGGCTAGATTTCAATCAGAAGTATCGAAATCTGCCATTTATTGGTGTTCTTGCCAAACACCTTTATTCTTAAGCCCCTCATTAGTAGCTTTAAGAAAGTGAAGAAATAAGTGGCGCAAAAGAAGCAGATTAAAATTCCTAAATTAAAAGGGCTCAAGAGTGGCAAGAAGCCAACTAAGCCCTCACCACAATTAATCCGCAGAATTTTACGTGGTCCGTTATTTTGGATTATCGCCGCCCTTATTGGCGTGAGTATTTTTGGTCAAATTTCAACTAGTGGCAAAGAGTTCATCACAGTCGATACCTCTGTTATTTTAAATGAGATTTCAAAAGATAATGTGAAATCAGCGATCGTAATTGATCGTGAGCAAAAGGTACGGGTAGTTTTAAAAGATGGTGAGTTTGTTGATGGCGCATCTCGACTTGAGGCTTCTTATGTAACTGGGCAAGAGCCGATAATTGTTGAGTTATTAACTAGTAATCCACCAGCTACTAATTGGAATGTTGAAGTTCCAACTCAATCATTTTTCATCTCACTTATCTTAAGTATTTTGCCAATCTTTTTGATTATTTTCTTACTGATGTTATTTATGGGTGGTGGCCAAGGTGGTCGGGTACTTTCCTTTGGTAGATCCCGAGCTAAGTTACAAAACAAAGAGATGCCAACTAATACTTTTGCCGATGTAGCAGGAGCTGATGAAGCAGTTGCAGAGTTACGTGAGATAAAAGATTTTCTAGCAAGCCCTGATAAGTACCAAGCAATCGGCGCCAAGATCCCTAAGGGAGTTTTGTTATATGGCCCACCAGGAACTGGAAAGACATTACTTGCTAGAGCAGTAGCGGGTGAGGCAAAGGTTCCTTTCTATTCAATCTCAGGCTCTGAGTTTGTGGAGATGTTTGTCGGTGTTGGCGCATCAAGAGTTAGAGATTTATTTGCCCAAGCAAAACAAAATTCTCCAGCAATTATTTTTATCGATGAGATTGATGCAGTTGGTCGCCAACGTGGCGCGGGCCTTGGTGGTGGAAATGATGAGCGCGAGCAAACCCTTAATCAATTATTAGTTGAGATGGATGGCTTTGAAGCAAATGGTCAGGTTATTTTAATTGCTGCTACCAACCGTTCAGATGTTTTAGATCCAGCACTTCTTCGCCCTGGCAGATTTGACCGCCAAATTCCTGTTGATCGACCAGATCTAAAAGGACGAGCTGCAATTCTTGCGGTACATGCAAAAAATAAACCAGTAGCAAAAGATGTTGATTTATCATCATATGCAAAGCGCACCCCAGGTTTTACCGGTGCGGATTTGGCAAATGTATTAAATGAGGCGGCATTACTGGCAGCACGCGAAGATAGAAAAGTTATTAAGAACTCTGATTTAGATGAAGCAATTGATCGAGTTATGGCAGGTCCACAAAGAGTTTCTCGCTTGATGACAGAAGAGGAGCGAAGAATTACCGCCTACCATGAAGGTGGACATGCATTAGTTGCTCACGCACTTCCTCACACTGACCCAGTTCATAAAATTACAATCATGCCAAGAGGACGAGCACTTGGTTACACAATGGTTTTACCAGATGAAGATCGTTACGCGGTTACTCGTAATCAAATGCTTGATCAACTTGCCTACACAATGGGTGGTAGAGCAGCGGAGGAATTAATTTTCCATGATCCAACAACTGGTGCCTCAAATGATATTGAAAAAGCTACAAATCTAGCTCGAGCAATGGTTACTCAATATGGAATGACCCAAAGACTTGGCGCAATTAAATTAGGAATTTCAGACTCACAACCATTCCTAGGCCGAGATTATGGCCATCAAAGAGATTACTCTGAGAATGTTGCTGCCATTGTTGATAGTGAAATTAGAGAGATGATTGAAAACGCCCATCAAGAAGCGTTTGATATTTTGGTTGCAAACCGAGATATTTTAGATCAATTAGTTGAAGAGCTGCTTGAGAATGAAACTTTAAACAAGGAAGAGATTGCCAAAGCATTTAAGCGAGTTAAGAAGGTTAAATCAAGACCAGCTTGGACTGGTTCCCAAAACAGAACACCTTCTAATCAACCGCCAGTTGCATTAAAGCCAGCAAAAGTTAAAGTAGTTGAAGAGGACAAATCAGTTAAAAAAGCACCAGTTAAAAAAAGTGCTAAAGATATTAGTAAAGATGTAAATGAGTGAGATTAACTCTGTTTCAATGGGGCCACATGATGGTGGTGCCAAGAAGAAGTTTGACCAAGAGCGGGCAGAAAAAGCGGTAACTGAGTTACTTAACGCCTTAGGGGAAGACCCAAACCGTGATGGTTTAAAAGATACGCCAAAGCGAGTAGCCAAAGCATTAGCAGAAAACTTTGCCGGCCTTTGGCAAAAGCCAGAGGATGTATTAACTACTACCTTTGATATTGGTCATAAAGAGTTAGTAATTGTTCGCGAGATTGAAGTCTTTTCCCACTGTGAACATCACCTAACCCCATTTCATGGCGTAGCTCATATTGGTTATATTCCAGGTGAGAGTGGAAGAATTACTGGAATTTCAAAACTTGCACGTCTTGTTGATTTATATGCAAGAAGGCCACAGGTGCAAGAACGGTTAACCTCTCAGATCGCAGATGCGTTAGTTGAGATCCTGCAACCTGGTGGTGTAATTGTGATTATTGATTGTGAGCATTTATGTATGTCAATGCGTGGGGTGAGAAAATCTCAAGCCCGTACTACAACAAGTGCGGTGCGCGGCCAATTATTAAACTCTGCAACTAGAGCTGAAGCAATCTCATTAATTAATCAAACAAGGTAGTAAAAATATGAGCCGCACAGTTGTAATGGGCATATTAAATGTCACCCCAGATTCATTTGCAGATGGTGGTAAGTATTTATCTAAGACCAATGCAATCACACAAGGCAGAAGATTAATCGCAGAGGGTGCTGACATTATTGATGTTGGGGGTGAATCAACTAGGCCAGGAGCTGAGCGAATTAGTGAGGAAGAGGAGTTAGCCAGAGTAATTCCAGTGATCACAGAGTTAGTAAAAGATGGCGCAGTAGTAAGTGTTGACACGATGCGATCTGAGGTGGCAAAAGCTGCAATTGCAGCGGGTTCGCTATATGTAAATGATGTTAGCGGTGGATTATCTGATCTAAAGATGGCTGCAGTAATTGCCTCAAACCCTAAGGTGCAATACGTAGTTATGCATTGGCGAGGGCACTCAAAAGATATGCAAAAACAAGCAGTTTATGAAGATGTAGTTAAAGAGGTTAAAGATGAGTTAGATGAGCGAGTTACTAACTTATTAACTCAAGGTGTGCTTGCTGAGCAAATTATTTTAGATCCAGGAATTGGCTTTGCAAAAGAGGCAGAGCATAATTGGCAGATCTTGCAAAATATTGAGCGGTTCCAATTATTAGGCTACCCACTTTTAGTAGGTGTATCTAGAAAAAGATTTTTAGGTGAATTAATAAATGCTAAAGATACTGACAATCGGGAGGCAGCAACTATTGCTTTAACTACAGAGTTGGCACGGCTTAAGGTTTGGGGTGTGCGAACTCATGGGGTTAAAGCTCACCAAGATGCAATCTCAGTAATTGAGCGGCTACGTAAATGAGTGATTTAATAAATATAACCGGTATTACCGCCACTGGCTTTCACGGCGTATTACCTAACGAGCGAAGTGATGGGCAAAAATTTATCGTTGATGCTCAACTAAAGATAAATCTCAAAAATCTAAAAGATAATTTAGAAAAGACAGTTAATTACGCAGCGGTTGTCGAGCTTATAAATGGGCATATAGTTGGAGATCCAGTTTTATTAATTGAGACACTGGCTGAAAATATTGCAAAATCGATTTTGAAAGAGTTTAAGCGAGTAAGTCAGGTAACAATTACTGTTCACAAACCACAGGCACCAATCCCAGTTGCATTTGGTGATGTATCGGTTCAAATTGTGCGCAAGCGATGAAGGCGGTTATCTCACTTGGTTCAAATTTAGAAAACCGAAGGCTTAATTTAGATATTGCGGTAACAGAGTTAGCGA
>CANKTS010000022.1:0-11127 GCA_947486485.1 Actinomycetota bacterium
ACTTATTTTTTTCTTTGAAGCAATTGAGTTAATTCTTCGCCACTCACTGGGAATTATTACCTGCCTAGCTATCTGGATCGCCTTCTTTGGTGCTATCTATTTAGGCCGGCGCGGTACCGCCTATGTCAGCGCAGTTGCCCCACCAATCTCACTTCTACTTGCCTCACTTATTTTGATGCCAACCGCTGGCGGCGGTTCATTTTCACCTACTAAGTTATTAATTGATTTAGTAGCTGGCCTTGCCTCAGTCTCCTTTTATTTACTAACTGGTGCAGGTATTACCTGGTATCTCTGGTTTAAGCGAGAGAAAGATAAGGGCGCTACCTCACTTCCCGGCAGCCTTTAAATCCTTTCGCAACTCTGGCGGTATTGAAAAGAGGAGATGCTCCTCAGCTGCGGTAATTGTCTGAACATCACTAAATCCGCGATCTGCTAACCACATAAGTAGATCCTTAACTAAAATCTCTGGAACTGATGCCCCACTAGAAACTCCAATGGTGTTAACACCAGTAAGCCACTCATCCTTAGCCTCGGCGGCAAAATCAATTAGGTAGGCAGCTTTAGCACCATACTCAAGGGATACCTCAACTAATCGAACTGAGTTAGATGAATTGGTGGAGCCAACAATTAAAACAAGGTCAGATTGAGGTGCAATCTCTTTAATTGCCACCTGTCGGTTTTGAGTGGCGTAACAAATATCATCACTTGGTGGATCAATTAAATTAGGAAAGCGCTTGCGCAAAGCAGCTACTGTCGCCAGTGTTTCATCAACACTTAAGGTAGTTTGCGAGAGCCAAGCAACCTTGTTCTCATCCCGCACCTTTATATCTTTAATACTTTCAATTCCATCAACTAACTGCACATGATCTGGAGCCTCACCCGCTGTGCCTTCAACCTCTTCATGTCCTTCATGTCCTACCAATAAAATATCGTAATCCTCTGAAGCAAATCGGCGAGCTTCATGGTGAACCTTGGTAACTAATGGACAGGTGGCATCAATAGTTTTTAAGTTTCGCGCCGCAGCACTTTGATGAACAGCAGGTGAGACACCATGGGCTGAGAAAACTACGATTTTTCCCTCAGGCACCTCATCGGTCTCATCTACAAATATCGCACCCCGTGCCTCCAAAGTGGCAACTACATGTTTGTTGTGAACAATCTGCTTACGAACATAAACCGGTGCGCCATAGAGATCTATTGCTTTTTCAACTGTGACAACCGCGCGATCAACACCTGCGCAGTATCCACGAGGTGCAGCAAGTAATACTCGTTTTTTAGTGACCTCGCTCATGAACACATCCTAATTGATCAAGGAGTGGGTAGATTTATCCCATGGCCCCAGAGTTTACCTATCAGGATCTGCTGCCAATTGGTGAGGATAAAACCGAGTATCGCCTTCTTACCAAGGAGGGCATTAGTAGCTTTAGCGCCGATGGCAAGCAGTTTTTAAAAGTATCTCCTGAGGTGATTGAAAACTTAACACAGGTTGCCATGCATGATATTTCCCATTACCTAAGGCAAGAGCATCTGCAACAACTGGCAAATATTTTATCTGATCCAGAAAGCTCGCCAAATGATCGATTTGTTGCCTTAGATCTTCTAAAAAATGCCAATATCTCAGCTGGCGGTATTTTGCCGATGTGCCAAGACACCGGCACCGCAATTGTGATGGGCAAAAAGGGGCAGCAGGTATTGACGAGTGAAAAGGATGAAATCTCAATCTCTAAAGGAATTTATGATGCATTTACTAAATTAAATCTGCGATACTCCCAATTAGCTCCTCTTACCACCTGGGATGAGAAGAACACAGGCAATAATCTGCCCGCCCAGATTGAGATCTACTCCGATACCGACCATGCAGATGAGTACGGCTTCCTATTTATTGCCAAAGGTGGCGGTAGTGCTAATAAATCATTTTTATATCAGGAGACTAAAGCGGTTTTAAATCCAAAATCATTTCTCACTTGGCTAGATGAAAAACTTCGCTCCCTGGGAACATCAGCTTGTCCGCCCTATCACCTAGTTGTGGTCATTGGCGGCACCAGTGCTGAGTACACAGTTAAGACTGCAAAATTAGCAAGTACTAAATATTTAGATTCACTTCCTACAAAAGGTGATGCTAAGACCGGTCATGGCTTTAGGGATCTTGAGCTTGAGAAAGATATTTTAAAGTTAACCCAAGATATTGGTATTGGCGCCCAATTTGGTGGTAAGTACTTTTGTCATGATGTGCGAGTTGTTAGATTACCTAGGCATGGCGCATCTCTTCCAATTGCAATTGCAGTCTCCTGCTCAGCAGATCGTCAGGTGAAGGCAAAGATTACAAAGGATGGCGTCTTTATTGAAAAGCTAGAGACTGAGCCAGCACACTTCCTGCCGGCAACAACAGTTGATGATCTAGCAGCGGATGAGATTAAGATCGATTTAAATCAGCCGATGAAGGCTATTTTGGCTCAATTATCAGCATATCCAGCCAAGACTCGGGTAAGCCTTTCTGGAACATTGGTAGTAGCCCGCGACCTTGCCCATGCAAAGATAAAAGAGTTGATCGATAGCGGAAAACCAATGCCACAATACTTAAAAGATTACGCAGTTTATTACGCAGGCCCTGCTAAAACTCCAGCAGGTTACGCCTCTGGCTCCTTTGGCCCAACCACTGCTGGGCGAATGGATTCATATGTGCAGCAGTTTCAATCTTTAGGTGGTTCGATGATAATGCTAGCAAAGGGAAATCGCTCAGAGCAGGTTAGCCAGTCATGTAAAAAGCATGGTGGATTTTATTTAGGATCAATTGGTGGACCTGCTGCTCGGCTTGCCCAAGATTGTATTAAAAAGGTTGAGGTTTTAGATTATGAAGAGTTGGGTATGGAGGCGATTTTCAAGATTGAGGTGGAGAACTTTCCAGCCTTTATTATTATTGATGATAAAGGAAATGATTTTTATGCCCAAACCCGCAAGCCGTTAAATATTGGCCAGCGGCCTAATTAATATAAAATAAAGTAAAGCTTTTAATACCAGTTAGAGCGTTTGAATTTAACCAATGCCCGGCATGGGGTCTCATAACGCTTTTCGATATAGCTAAGTCCCCAGGTAATTTGGGTAACTGGGTTGGTGCGCCAATCAGTTCCGACCGACTCCATCTTGGTAGCCGGTAGCGCTTGAGGAATACCGTGAGCACCTGAGATTTTATTGCGGGCTTTATAATTCCAATGACTCTCTTTCGTCCAAATTTTATTTAGGCAATCAAATTGGGCATCTGACCATTGATAGGTATTGAGGGCAAGCTCCTTGGCAAATGCCTTAGCCCCGGCTGGTTGGCGGGCTGACTCAATCTGACGGGCAGCAATTGAAAGCAGCGCCATCGCTGAGGCATCAACCGCCTTGACCATTCCTAACTCAAGTAGGGATGGGGCGCCTGGGTTGGGATCTAGGTAATCATCCCCTCCCGGAAATGGGGTAGCTGGGGTATTTGGGATGTTGACATAAACCTGCATAGTGCTGGAGGCGTAGCTAGGTTCGACCGCCATTAGAAAAAAGGCCAAGAGGGCAGCAGAAAGGGAGAGGGCGCGTGCCCTACTTGGGTGGTGAAGTGGCTTAAAGCTCTTCATCGCTACCCTGCCTTTCTCGCTTCTGAGGAAAATCCAGCTCTCTGGACTGCTTCAGGGTGCCAGCCAGATGGGGGGTGGGCAAATCTATAATGGCGTGTGGCGCGAGTATGTTTATATTCACAGGCAATCTGATTATTAAAACCGCAGGTCAGAATGGGTTAAGTCCGATTTATCCGTTATGTCGCAACAGAGGGTAAAAGATCAACTTGTGAAGTTAATTGGCTCCTCCAGCAGCTCCGTTACCAGGGCTGCGATCTGAGAACGCTCACTTCGGGTCAGGGTGATATGGGCAAAGAGGGGGTGACCCTTCAAAGATTCAACCACCGCTACCACGCCATCATGGCGGCCGACCCGCAAATTATCCCGCTGGGCGATGTCATGGGTTAACACAACTCGAGAGCCTTGTCCGATTCGAGATAGAACTGTTAACAGCACCCCTCGCTCTAGGGATTGGGCCTCATCAACAATTACAAAGGAGTCATGAAGGGAGCGCCCTCGGATATGGGTTAGCGGCAACACCTCAATTAAGCCCCGCTCCACAATCTCATCAACTACCTGCTGGCTAACTAGGGCGCCTAGGGTGTCAAAGACTGCCTGAGCCCAAGGTGACATCTTTTCATTCTCAGATCCAGGAAGGTAACCAAGCTCTTGTCCACCTACTGCATAAAGGGGGCGGAAGATAACTACCTTTTTATGTAGGCGCTTCTCTAAGACCGCTTCCAGGCCGGCCGATAATGCCAAGGCGCTCTTGCCAGTTCCGGCCCGGCCGCCTAAAGAGATAATGCCAATCTCTGGATCTAACAAAATATCTAATGCCACTCGTTGCTCAGCACTTCGCCCGTGCAGACCAAAGGCGGCTCGATCCCCTCGTACTAATTGCAGATGTTTATCTGGAGTAACCCTGGCGAGCGCGCTTCCCTTTTCTGAGTGCAGAACAATTCCAGTATGACAAGGGTGGGTTTTTGCTAACTCATGCAGGATGCGATCTTTTTCATAAAGTGAATCGATAATTGTTGAGCCAACACTCTCCTCCACCATTCCGCTCCAGCCACTGGTGCTAGCTAACTCTGCCCGATACTCCTGCGCCTCAACTCCAACTGAGGAGGCTTTAACTCGAAGTGGTAGATCCTTAGTTACTAAAACTACTCGCCTGCCATCTGCTGTTAAGTTTTTTGCGATTGCAAGAATTCTGGAATCATTTGATCCATCACGCAAAAATCCAGCAGGTAGCTTTGATACATCTGAATGGTTTAACTCAACAGATAATGAGCCACCCTCATCATTAATGGTTATAGATTGATCTAATCGGCCACTTTTCACACGTAAATCATCAAGAGTGCGAAGGGCGGCTCTGGCAAAGTAACCAAGCTCTGGGTGATCACGTTTTGTCTCTAACTCACCAATTACCGTGATTGGAATGATTACCTCATGCTCAGCAAATCTTGTGAGGGCTACTGGATCAGCTAATAAAACGCTGGTATCTAAAACATATGTGATTCGAGCAGGAAGTGGTTTGTTTGCAACTGATTTTAAGACAATAGATTCACTAGCCAATTTCTATTATCGCAATCTGTTTAGTTGTGCTTAAGGTTTTGGAAGATGAGTAAACGATAAATTACTAGCCAACACTTTTTGTGCAGACACGCATAATCTAAAGGTAAAGATTAGATGAAGCCTTTTACCCAAGAGGCTAGTTAAGGCTTTCCCCTCTTATCTTTCGCTCAATCCAAATCGAGGCTACCGGCAAGGTGCCAGCTAGTAGAAATAAGCCTGTGCTAATTAAGGATTTTCGCTTTGCGATACATAGGTGCAGGGCGGCTAAGAGATAGATCGGATAGGTAAAGCCATGCACAATTGGAATCCAAATAAATCGCTGATAAAAATCACCATCAGAGATTAGATACTTTGCTGGCATATAGATAAACCAAAGCAAAAGTGACATCGCCCCGGCCCAGATTGCCATGATCCGAAATCTAATAATTACACCACTCATTTTTTAACTCTCACTTTCATCTCTTGCTTTGGCTTTCGCAGTTGTGGGAATAAAGGTGCTACTAAGAGTAGTACTCCCATAAACCACCAAACCACAACATATGAGATATGTTGCCAATAAAAACCTGGAACAGCTTGGGAGATCTGCGGGGTGGGGATTAATGAGATCTCACTTTTCCCACCATTAGATAATCTCTCTGATTGCAAGATTATGTAGCCATCATATAAAAATGGGGTCTCTTTGCTGACAACTAATGCTGGATCAATACGCGATAGTTGGCCCGGGGCGGTGAAAGCGCGATCCACATTTTGCCTTGGATATAGCCGGCCAGTTATCGCAACCGGTGAATTAATCAGTTCAGGTGAATTCCCTGCTACTCCTCGCGCCACCAATATCGCATGCCCACTTTCTAACTTTAATAACCGCACATCTAAATCAACAATCTGCTGGTTGGCTAATTTTTGGTCTGGGGCGATATAGCTTTTTGAGTAGCTCCCAGCAGCAGAGACAATTCGATTAACCGCTTTGATTGGCAGATTCATGCCGGCGGAGGCGATCTGGGTTAATTCAATCAGCGGCTGATCTGCCTTTGGCGCAGTTGCTACCGCCATATCTTGAGCCCGATGCAGCTGCCACATACCTAACTCAAACATTGCAAAAATTAGTAGCAGCCAGGTTGTGGTGAGAAAGATTAACCGAACCGCTTTTTTCATAATATTAAAACTACTCTTGATCTTTGCGATCTATTAATCTCTTATATCTGCGATAAAAACTAATCATTAAAAAGACCATTGCTAAGGTCAGGCAAATCATGGTTAATGATCCAGCAACTCCAACATCAAAATTTCCAGCCTCATCCATATTAACTCCCACCTGTAAGAATGAGGTAAGCCTACTTAAGCCCTGGCCATTTGGTTCTACACTTACGCTGTGACCCATCCCAAAGTATTTACCGATCCCAGGCTACGCCAGCGCTATGGGATCACCCCGCGCAGGCGAAGTAATTTTTGGCTTAGCATCTCTGCCATGCTGCTGGCAGCTGCTTGGTTTATTTGGAGTGGAATAGATGCAGCAAATCCACCGGTGCGCTCTAATTTAATTTCTTTTACAGCAGAGGATCGTAAAACAGTTTCAATTACCTACACCGTATCTGTGCGTGATCTAAGTATTAATCACAGCTGTTCATTAGTCGCCCGCGACTTTGCTAAAAATGTAGTTGGTGAGGTAGTTGATCTGCTACCAGCGAACACACTAAAGCCCGGTGATAATCAGCGTACCGTCGCAATTTTTACGCGGGTGCGGGCAGTAAATGCAGGAATTTCAAGTTGCCAGTAGCCTTTCTCACTGTATGAGCGAACCAACTCAAACCTGGCTGACCCAGGAAGCAGCAGATCGTCTAGCGGCGGAGCTAATTGAGCTAGAGGGTCCACTTCGTGCGGAGATAATTAAAAAGATTGAGACTGCTAGAAGTGAGGGTGATTTAAAAGAAAATGGTGGCTATCACGCAGCGCGTGAGGAGCAGGGCAAGATTGAAGGAAGAATTCGTCAATTAAAACATATGCTCGAGCATGCTCACATTGGCACACCGCCAGTGAGTGAATCAGGAGTTGTTGGACTTGGCATGTTAATAAAAGTTGATATTGGTGGGGATCAACTTAACTTCCTACTTGGTTCACGTGAGATTGCAAGTGGTGGTGTAGATGTTTACTCAGAGAAATCTCCACTCGGAGCAGCAGTGCTAGGAGCCAAGGTTGGGCAAACCGTTAAATACACCGCGCCAAATGGCAAGCAAATTGCAGTTGCAGTACTTGAGGCAAAACTCTTCTCTTAAATTACTTGTTAGCTGCGTTACTATATTTTCTAATACTTAGCGGAATAAAAATTGCCATAATAATTACCATATAAATTAATGACATCAGTAATGGATTATCACTTGGAAATGAACCGGCGGTAGCACCAAACTCATTTTGTAGACCAAATAATTGACGGCAGCCAGCCACCATAGTTGAAACTGGATTCCACTCGGCCACATACTGCAGCGGCTTTGGCATACCAGTAGTTGGGGCAAAGGCATTTGATAAAAAAGTCAGTGGGAATACTGCAATAAAGGTTGCATTCTGCGCAACTCGCTCATCTTTTACCGCTAATCCGATTAATACTCCAACCCAAGACATAGCAAAACCAAATAGAAATAAGAATAAAAAGCCTAAAGTAATCATTATTGGTCCAGAGGATGGTCGCCAGCCAACTACAAATCCGGTTATTCCCATTGCCGCCAACACCACAATATTTAATACACCATCACCTAGTGTGCGACCAAAGACCACAGCTGCTCTTGAAATAGGTAGTGATCTAAATCGATCAATTAAGCCTTTTTGCATATCAGCTGCTAAGCCGACTGCAGTTGCTGCAAGTGTAAAAGCAACTGTTTGCACAAAGATACCGGGCATAAGTAGCTGCACATATCCACCAGGTTGACCAGTATCAATTGAGCCACCAAAAACATAGCGGAATAAGAGAACAAACATAATTGGCTGGATTGTTGAGAAAATTAAAACTTCAGGCACCCTGGCAAGTTGTAGTAATTGGCGCTTAGTAATAATTAGCGCATCAGATATTGCATTCATCATTTACCCTTTCCCCTTCCTCTGCCAACTAATACTTCCTCCTCTTTTTTATCCTCTGCCACATGTCCAGTTAGTGATAAGAAAACATCATCTAATGATGGTCGCTTAAGCCCAATATCTAATGGGTGAATCCCCTGCTCATCTAGTAACTTAGCCGCTTCAATTAATGCTTTACTGCCAGTTGTTACTGGGGCAGAGATTTGGCGAAGTCCTTCATCAACATTTATCGCACTGCCACTTACCCTTGCCACAATCTCTTTTACCGCTGCTAAATTTTCACTCTCAACTACTATCTCAAGTCGCTCACCACCAACTTGTCGCTTTAATGAATCAGATGTGCCGCGGGCAATTACCTTGCCATGATCAATCACTGCAATCTCATCAGCTAGGTGATCTGCCTCCTCTAAGTATTGGGTAGTTAGTAATAAAGTCACTCCACTTTTTACTAGCTCATCAATTACGCCCCACATATCCTGCCTACCTCTTGGATCTAGCCCAGTAGTTGGCTCATCTAAAAATAAAACTTTAGGGCGAATAATTAATGAGGCAGCAAGATCTAACCGCCGGCGCATACCACCGGAGTAGGTTCTAATTGGCCGCTTAGCGGAATCTGTTAACGAAAATTGTTCAAGTAATTCAACCGCTCTACTTTTAGCATCCGTTGCCGAGAGATGATAAAGTCGGCCAAACATAATTAAGTTATCCCAACCAGTTAATGTTTCATCCACTGCCGCATATTGACCAGAGAGGCCAATTACTTTTCGTACCTCTTCTGGATTTTTTAATACATCAATGCCAGCAACAGTTGCATTACCTGAATCAGGAGAAAGTAATGTGGCCAATATTCTTACTACTGTAGTTTTACCTGCACCATTTGGTCCCAGCACACCAAGAACTGTTCCCTCTTCAACATCAAGGCTTAATCCATCTAATGCTTTAACTGAGCCTTTGTTATACGTTTTGATCAAATTCTCGGCAATAACTGCTTTCATGTAAATATCATAATAGAAAAGCAGATAAACTACCCCTCTGATTGAAAATATTTTTTAAAACCTCAACAACTACCATAGAAGGCAGATCAAGTAATGGCTAAATTCGAAGATAAATCAAATACAAAGGCAGCAGAAAGCGGTAGCCCGCTTACTCATAAAGAGATCATGGTCGTAATGAGTGGACTAATGATGGGAATGTTGCTTGCTGCATTAGATCAAACCATTGTTTCTACTGCGCTTAAGAATATCGTTGAAGAGTTTGATGGTTTAAACCATTACACCTGGGTAGTTACGGCATATCTTTTAACATCAACAGCATCAACCCCACTTTATGGAAAAATTTCAGATTTGTATGGACGTCGTCCAGTATTTCAATTTGCGATTATTACATTTCTAATTGGTTCACTTTTAGCTGGTGCTTCCCAAAATATGACTCAGTTAATTTTTACTCGTGCCTTGCAAGGTGTGGGTGCTGGCGGATTGATGGCGCTGACCTTCGTAATTATTGGTGACATAGTTTCACCACGTGAGCGTGGTAAGTATCAAGGTTACTTTGGTGCGGTTTGGGGACTCTCCTCAGTTGCAGGTCCTTTACTTGGTGGATTTTTCTCAGACCACGCAACAATCTTGGGTATAACTGGTTGGCGATGGATTTTTTATATCAATATTCCATTTGGAATTTTAGCTTTAGTTATTACATCAGCAGTTCTACATATTCCAAAGGTAAGACGTGAGCACAAGATTGATTACTTTGGCGCTCTGCTATTAGTTACCGCAGTTTGTGCAGTATTACTTGGTGTTTCAATCTATGGACCTGAGAATGGTTGGACAGACTCTAAGACTTTAACTATTTTTGGTATCGGTGCAATTCTTATTCTTGCATTCCTGTGGCAGGAGAATCGGGCAAAAGAGCCAATTTTACCCCTTCGCTTATTTAAGAATCACACATTCTCGCTAACCTCAATGCTTGCATTCATAATCGGTGCTGGGATGTTTGGTGCGATTGTTATGCTGCCGCTATATCTGCAGGTAGTAAAAACTAACTCAGCTACCTCTGCTGGTTTGAAGTTGATTCCATTGATGCTTGGCATTGTTTCAATGTCAATATTTAGTGGAAAGAAAATATCATCTACTGGCAAATATAAGCTCTTCCCAATTTTGGGCTGTGGCATTATGACAATTGGTTTAATTTTAATGTCTACCTTAACTGAAAATACATCATTCTCAGTGCTATCAATCTATGCGGTACTAGTTGGTGCAGGCCTTGGGCTTTCCATGCAAACTATTGTGATTGCTCTACAAAACTCAGTTAGCTTCCAAGATATGGGTGTTGCAACTTCATCTAACACCTTCTTTAGATCGTTAGGTGGCGCATTTGGTACAGCAGTATTTGGCACAATTTTCAGTAACCGAGTTGCCTACTATTTACAAGATGGCATAATGAATCTACAAAGTAGTAACCCAGAGGCTCTACAAGGCTTTGACTCAGCTAAATTGAAGGTGATAACTGCAAATACCTCAATTATTTCTACACTGCCACCTGCAGTTAAAGAAACTGTTTTACATAGCTTTGCTCAGACCTTTCAAGTGGTATTCCTAGCTGCGGCGCCAATAACATTTATTGGTTTTATACTTGCCTTTTTCTTAAAGGAAAAACCACTGCAAGGAAGTGCTGATCACTCAGCTGCTAGAGCAGAGGCGACTGGTGAGGCGGTTGGTTAAATAAATTCAAAAAAGTCAGTCAGGAATCCTTTCGCAGAACTTCCGCGAGAGGTTTCTGTCCTATCTGCAGTTGCATTTTTTGTAGCGGTAGGATTTGGTTTAATAATTCCAGCAGTACCAATCTTTGCTGCATCCTTTGGAGTTAGTAAAACCGCAATTGGATTAATAATCTCAAGCTTTGCAAT
>CANKTS010000023.1:0-10983 GCA_947486485.1 Actinomycetota bacterium
AAACTCCATTGGCTTTGAGCCATCCTCTGGTGTGAAGGTAACGGTTAGCTTTCCAGCACCAGGAACTCGAAAATCTGTAGCTTTATATTGATCACCATAAGCATGACGGCCAATCACGATTGGCTTTGTCCAGTGTGGAATTAACCGTGGCACATTTTTAATAATAATTGGCTCGCGAAAGATTACTCCGCCTAAGATATTACGAATAGTGCCGTTTGGAGATTTCCACATCTTCTTTAAATTAAACTCTTTAACCCGAGCCTCATCTGGAGTGATAGTTGCGCACTTAACACCAACCCCATGTTTTTGAATGGCATGGGCTGAATCAATAGTTACCTGATCATCAGTCTTATCCCGATACTCAATACCAAGATCGTAGTACTCAAGATTTATATCAAGATATGGCAGGATCAAAGATTCTTTAATAAAGGACCAAATAATTCGAGTCATCTCATCACCATCTAATTCAACAACTGTTCCTTCTACTTTGATTTTATTCATTATTTCTCCTCTTACAAGTCTTTAACATCTGCTTGTTTGGTTCGAACCGCTTCAGCTGCAACCTTAAGGCTAGCGAGCTCATCATTAGTTAGCTTTGTCTCAACTACTTTATTAATACCATTCTTACCAATTTGTGCCTCAACACCTAAGTAAACTCCAGTAATTCCATATTGCCCATCAACCCATGCACAAACTGGCATTACCTCATTTGAATCGGTAATTACTGCCTTTGCCATTCGAGCAGCTGCAGCAGATGGTGCGTAGTAAGCAGAGCCAGTTTTAAGCAATGCCACGATCTCAGCTCCACCATTTCTAGTTCTATCTACTAAATCTGCAATCTCACTGGCTGATAAAAGATCAGATAATGCTTTGCCATTTACTGTGCAGCGGCTTGGTACTGGCACCATTGTTTCACCATGTGAGCCAAGTGTTAGCGTCTTAACTGCTGACACCTCAACTCCACATTTTTCAGCAACAAAGTTAGTAAAGCGGGCAGTATCTAACATGCCAGCCTGGCCAATAACCTTGTTATAGGCAAAATTAGTTGCAATTTGGGCCAGTGCGGTCATTTCATCTAATGGATTAGAGACCACAATAATTACTGCATTTGGTGAGTGCTTTGCAATATTTTCAGCAACCCCACGAACTATTCCCGCATTTACACCAATTAAATCCATTCTACTCATGCCAGGTTTACGAGGTAGGCCTGCTGTAATTACTACAACATCAGAGTTAGCAGTTTTCTCATAACCGCCACCTTCAGCAGTGGTGGTTGCACCAATTACCTTTGTTTCAAAATTTTCAATTGACCTAGATTGATTTATATCTAATGCTAATCCTTCAGATTTTCCTTCAACAATATCGGTTAAAACTACACTCTCAAATATGTCATATTCGGCAAGGCGAAGCGCGGTTGTTGAACCATAGAAACCTGCCCCTACCACAGTAACTTTTCCTGATCTGCTCAATTTGATCCTCTCAATCTATAGAGCCAATATTACTGATTTATACGGGAAGAACTAAATCGGCCGATCTATCTTGCGTTGGGCAGTGAAAGTGCCAAAATAAACAATAGAAGACAGATTGCAATTGGCAGAATTAGTTCAATATTTCGCTTAACTTTTAATTGCGAATATCTAGCTAAAGCAAAGGCGCTAGCGCCGAGAGATAAAATAATGGAACCAGTTCGTACCGCCCCACTAATTGCAATAACTATGCCAACCACAACAACTACCATTGAGAATCTACGAATTTGATCTAAGGTGAAGCTTTCTTTCATTTAATTTGCCAACTCAATCACATTGCTAAGTAGCATTGCCCTAGTCATTGGCCCAACCCCACCTGGCATTGGCGCAAAATAAGATGCAACTTTAATTACTGCTGGATCAATATCACCAAGTAATCCAGTTGCTCCTCTAGTAATTCCTACATCAATTAAGACAGCACCGCTCTTAACCATCGCAGGTTTTATAAAGTGAGCAGAGCCAAGAGCGGCAACTACTATATCCGCCTCTCTAATTAGTTCTAGTAAATTAGTAGTTGCTGAATGAGCCAAAGTGACTGTGGCATTGATTGGTTTTTGTGATAATAAAATTGAAAGCGGCCGCCCAACTGTTGGACCACGGCCTATTATTAAAACCTTTGAACCAGATAATTTAATTTTATACTCATTTAATAAAGCAAGAATTGCCTTTGGTGTGCAAGGAACTAAGCTCTTTGCTCCCAATACTAATTTCCCTAAATTAATTGGGTGTAATCCATCTGCATCTTTATCTGGATCCATTGCTAACAAAACCTCGTCAGAATTAACCCCACTCGGTAATGGCAGTTGCACGATAAATCCAGTGCACTCTGTGTTTTGATTTAAATCTTTAACCGCCTTAATTACCTCCTCAGTATTTGCGGTAGCGGGAAGATTTACTTTAATTGATTTAATTCCAATTTGCGCACAGTCTCTATGTTTGCCTTCAACATAGGCAAGTGAGCCAGGATCATCTCCCACCAATATTGTGCCAAGTCCTGGTTGTTTATTTAATTTAGAAAGATTAGCGGCCAGATTACTCTTTACCTTTTCGGCAAGTGCTTTGCCATCCATAATTATTGCGCTCATTAAGCAAGCCTACCCTTGTCCTGCTTTTTCTTTAAAATAATTGAGATCAAATGCATGACTAACATAACTAGTAACAATTGCCCTGCTACTACTAGACCAATACGAAGTGGATTTACACCAACTGGTGACATATTGGCAGAGATTAGGGAGCCGGAGGTAATAAATGCCAGGATCACCGAACCACTGATTGAGATAACTAGAAACCTTAGTTTTAACTGCTGTATATCTTTTTTATTTAACTTTAGATTTGAGATTAAATAAAGATTAATCCATCCGTAAATTGCAATCAGAATAGTACCAACCCCAACCCATAAATGCCTGCCACTAGGGAGGGCTGCTAAGACTGGAATTGCTGGGATCTCCCGCAGATCAAATATAAATGGTGAAATATTAGTTGCATCTCCTAAGGAGAAACCAGATCCTAGGATATAACTTAGAGTAGCAAAAGCTATATTTGGTAGATATAGCAACTGCAAAAGTAGTAACAATAAACCGCCTAAGATCCCAGGCTGAATAATAATTGTTAAGTTTTTTGCAGTTGTAAAGTTAAAAAGTAGTGAGATTGAAAATACTAAGGCAGCAACTCCTAACATAAATATAAAGAGCTGTACGGGTAATTTTAAGAAGGGATCTAATTTGATTGGATTTGTCACGCTTATTAGTAATAGAAATAAAGTTACTAATGCTCTAGGCCAATTAATAGATACCTGTGAGTTAATTGAAACTGCAGCAAGAAAGAGGTATACCAAGGTATAGGAGAGTATGAAATAGGCTCTACTAGTTTTTTTATTTTGAAATACCTCTAAAACTCGTTTATAACCATTTCGCATACTCAGCCATGGCAAAATTACTACCCCAATTGGTAGGTATGAAAGGTATCCAGTTATTTCATTGGTGGTTATATAAAAAGGAGTTAGGTGTGCACCTAGCCAAAGCCAAACCGCAGCACGTAATGGATCAGATGTAGTTCCGTAGGTACTACCTGCAGTCGCCCAAGCAAATAAAGTGATAAAAGCTAGTGGAAATAAAATTATTAAGACTGATCTAATTACCTGTTGCAGCGCTATCAATAGCCTACGCGCAACCATTATTTTCCTATCTGCAATTTATCCATTCAAGATCTTGCGCATCAAGTTAGCGGTTTCACTTGGTGTTTTACCAACCGCAACACCGACAGCCTCTAATGCTTCTTTCTTCGCAGCAGCAGTACCTGACGAACCAGAGACAATTGCGCCTGCATGACCCATTGTTTTTCCCTCAGGTGCGGTAAAGCCCGCAACATATCCAACTACCGGCTTTGTTACATACTCTTTAATAAATTGCGCAGCCCGCTCCTCCGCATCTCCTCCTATTTCACCAATCATCACAATTGCTTTGGTCTCTGGATCATCTTGGAAAGCACGTAAACAATCTATGTGAGTGGTACCAATAATTGGATCGCCACCAATTCCAACTGCCGAAGTAAAACCAAAGTCACGAAGTTCAAACATCATTTGATAGGTAAGAGTTCCAGATTTAGAGACTAAACCAATTTTCCCAGCACCGGTAATATCTGCTGGAATAATTCCAAGATTAGTTTTACCTGGGCTAATAATGCCTGGACAGTTTGGACCAAGTATCTGAGTTGTGCCTTTGCTAACAGAGTAGGCATAAAAAGCTGCAACATCATGTACTGGAATGCCTTCAGTAATTACTACTACTAGCGGCATAAGCGCATCTATTGCATCTAATACTGCAGCTTTTGCAAACTTTGGTGGTACAAAAACAACAGAGGCATTGGCGCCAGTTGCTGTCATTGCCTCTTTAACTGAATTAAATACTGGAATTAAAACCCCATCCATATCAACACTTTGCCCACCCTTGCCAGGTGTTACCCCAGCAACAATCTTTGTACCAGCCTTAAGCATTCGCTTTGTGTGTTTAGTTCCCTCAGAGCCAGTCATACCCTGCACAATTACCTTGGTATTTTCAGTTACAAAGATTGCCATTAGATTGCTGCTAACTGCGCTGCTTTTGCAGCTGCGCCATCCATAGTGTCAAGTTGTTGAATTAATGGATGATTCGCCTCATTTAAAATCTTTCTACCAAGCTCTACATTGTTACCATCTAGTCGAACTACAATAGGTTTAGTTGCTTTATCACCAAGTATTGCAAGTGCTTGCACAATTCCATTAGCTACTGCATCACATGCAGTAATGCCACCGAATACATTAACAAAAACACTTCTAACATCAACATCACCTAAAATAATTGATAAACCATTTGCCATAACCTCAGCAGATGCACCACCACCAATATCTAGGAAGTTAGCGGGCTTAACACCATATTTTTCCCCGGCATATGCCACAACATCTAAGGTGCTCATTACCAGCCCTGCACCATTACCAATTATTCCAACTTGACCATCTAGCTTTACATAATTTAAATCTTTTTCCTTCGCTAGTGCCTCTAGTGGATTTGTTGCTGCATGATCTACTAGCTGCTCATGATCTGGATGTCTAAACCCAGCGTTATCATCTAATGTTACTTTGCCATCGAGTGCAATAACTTTGCCATCTTTGGTTTTAACTAATGGATTAATCTCCATCAAGGTTGCATCCTCTTTAACAAAGGCTTGCCATAATTTAATTAAAACCTCCGCTACCTGGTCTAAAACTTCATCTGGAAACTGCCCGCCCTTTACGATCTCTAATGCTTTGGCTTTATTAATTCCAATATTTGGATCAATTCCAACTCTGGCTAATTTTTCTGGCGTTTTATGTGCGACCTCTTCGATCTCCATACCACCGGCAACTGATGCCATGACTAAAAAGTTTCGATTAGCCCGATCTAATAAAATTGCTAAATAGTATTCAGATTCAATTGGAGCTGCTTGAGCAATCATTACTTTATTAACTATGTGACCTTTAATATCCATACCTAAAATTGCTTTGGCTTTTTCTTTTGCATCAGCTGCATTATCGGCAAGCTTTACACCACCTGCTTTACCTCTACCGCCAACTTTTACCTGCGCTTTAATAACAACTTTGCCACCAATTTTACTTGCAGCAGCCACCGCCTCATCTGCGGTAGTAGCAACTGCGCCAGCTAATACTGGAATTTGATGAGATTCAAATAGATCGCGTGCTTGATACTCAAAAAGATCCACTAATTATCCCCGATCAAATTTAACTCTGTAAGGTGCAATAGTAATGAGATAAGCAATATATTTATAATTTTTCAACTGGTGCATATCTAAGCAGTAGCCGCTTCTCTCCTAATGAGCCAAAATTAATGGTTGCCTCTGCTCGATCACCCTCACCAGTCACATCGACCACAGTTCCTAAACCAAAGGTGTCATGTGATACCCGCTCACCAACCTCTAACTTCATAGTGTTACTAACTTTGCCAGTTGGTTTAGGAGCGGTAAATGAACGCCTGATTGTTGATTTAATTGGTGAAGCTTTTTCTTGCGCTTGATTCCATTCAATCACTGAATCTGGAATCTCACTTAAAAATCTAGATGCTGCATTGTAATTTGGCGCCCCCCAAGATGAGCGATACTCAGCTCTTGTAATAAATAAGTTCTCTCTTGCTCTTGTTAATCCAACATAGGCAAGCCGACGCTCCTCTTGTAACTCATCTGGGTCACCAAGAGTTCTAGAGTGTGGAAATACTCCCTCCTCCATTCCGGTCAAAAAAACAGTTGGAAACTCAAGTCCTTTTGCGGTGTGAAGTGTCATCATCGTTACCACACCACCATGATCTTCACCCTCTGGAATTTGATCAGCATCTGCAACAAGTGAGACATCCTCTAGGAAACCTACTAGTGAAATTTCTTCTCCCTCATCAACCTCACCCTCTTCATACTCAGTTGCAACCGCTACCAACTCTTCTAAGTTTTCAACTCTAACCTCATCTTGTGGATCTTTACTCTCTGATAACTCGGTTAGTAATCCAGATTGTTCTAAAACTGCTTGCGCAATAACAGATGGCCTAGTCTTTGCCTCAACTAAAGTTTGTAATGATTGAATTAATTTAACAAACTCAATTAAGGAGGCGGAGGATCTTTGGGCAATCTCCTGATTCTTCTCAACCTCACATAAGGATTGCCAAAAACTTAAGTTATTAGCTTGTGCATAGAGATCGACTAAATCAAGTGCTCGATCACCAATACCGCGTTTAGGAGTATTAATAATCCGCCTCATCGATACCTCATCATTTGGATTAACAATCACTCGCAAATACGCTAGAAAATCCTTAATCTCTTTTCGCTCATAAAATCTAACTCCACCTACTACTTTGTATGGAATTCCTACCCGCATAAAAACCTCTTCAAAAACACGAGATTGGGCGTTGGTGCGGTAAAAAATAGCGGTATCTCCTGGGTTTGAACTTCCTAAATCTCGCAACCGATCAATCTCGCGTACAACAAAATCTGCCTCATCATGCTCACTCTCGGCAATATGGCCAATAATCATTGAGCCAGTTCCAGCATCTGACCATAGGTTTTTCTCTTTGCGATTATCATTATTTGCAATAACTGCATTGGCAGCATTTAAAATATTTTGTGTAGAGCGGTAATTTTGCTCTAATAAAATTGTCTTAGCATTTGGATAATCTGCTTCAAACTGCAGGATATTACGGATATTAGCGCCCCGAAATGCATAGATTGATTGATCAGCATCTCCCACCACACAAAGCTCGGCAATTGGAAAACCTTCTATTTCACTACCTACTAACTCTTTAATTAAAATATATTGCGCGTGATTTGTATCCTGATACTCATCAACTAAAATATGCTTAAATCGGGAGCGATACTTTGACCGAGCATCTGGGTATCGCTGCAAAACTTCAACTGTCTTTGCGATTAAATCATCAAAATCCATTGAGTTAGCACCGGTTAATCGCTTTTGGTAGATAGCAAATACTTGGGCAACAATCTCTTGAAATTGATCTTTAGCTTGATTTAAATAATCAGCTGGTCCCATTAACTCATTTTTTGCTTGTGAGATTAATGAGGCTATCGCCCGTGGGGCATAACGCTTTGCATCTAGGTTCATATCTCGCATTACTAAGGTAATTAACCGGAGTGAGTCACTTTGATCATAGATTGTAAATGAATTGGTATAGCCAAGTAATGATGCCTCTTTGCGCAAAATACGAACACATGCTGAATGAAATGTTGATACCCACATCATCTTGGCGCGATCACCTACTAATTGCGCAACCCGCTCCTTCATCTCACCAGCTGCTTTATTTGTGAAGGTGATTGCTAATACCTCATATGGTGCAACATGGCGCTCAGCTAGTAGATAAGCAATTCGCCTAGTTAAAACTCTAGTTTTACCAGAGCCAGCACCTGCTACAACCAATAGTGGTGAGCCTTCATGTTTAACCGCTGCTAATTGTTGAGTATTTAATCCATCGGTTAGTGCGGGCATATTGGTAAGTCTATCGGTGGGTAAGACAGGGGTAATTGCTGAGGTAACCTTGCCAATGATGGAGCCATTAAATGACAGTGAGATTGAACGGATATTAGTAGTAACAGCACACCCTGATGATTGTGATTTTGGCGCAGCGGGAACTATTGCACTTTGGAGCGCTAAAGGAATCAAAGTCTCCTACTGCATCTGCACAAATGGTGATCAGGGCGGGGAGGATCCAACTGTTGCGCGGGATGACATGCCAAAAATTCGCCAACGGGAGCAACGTGAAGCAGGTCTAGCCGTTGGTGTTAGCGATATAACTTTTTTAAATTACCGTGATGGTTGGCTAGTTCCAACAATTGAATTACGTAAAGATATTGTGCGTCAAATTCGCATTACTAAACCTGATCGAATGGTTATCCAATCACCAGATAGAAATTGGGATCGTTTATTTGCATCCCATCCAGATCATATGGCAGCAGGTGAGGCGGCAATTCAGGCGGTTTATCCAGACTCGCGAAATGCTTTTGCATTTGAAGATCTATTAAAAATTGAAGGATTGGAGCCGTGGCGAGTAAAAGAGGTTTGGGTTATGTCGACTCAAAACCCAGATCACTTTGTTGATATCACATCAACCTTTAATAAGAAGATGAAGGCGCTGCACTCACATGTTAGTCAGACTGCTCATAATGAAAATCTAGAAAATATGGTTCGCGAGTGGGGTGAGCGAAATGCACTCGCAAATAATCTACCAGCTGGAGCAGTTGCTGAGGTGTTTAAGATTGTTAATACTAATTAACGAACCCTTACTTTTTCAATAGCAATTTTTTGTTTAGGCGTGCCATCGGTTTTATCACCAACTACTCCATCTTTTGCGATTGCTTGAATTATTTCAAGTCCTTTAGTTACCTTGCCCCAAATTGTGTAGCTAGGTGGCAGTGAAGTGTCTTCATAAACAATAAAAAACTGACTGCCATTTGTTGAAGGACCAGAGTTAGCCATTGCAACTACCCCTGCTGGATAGTTTGCCTCAATAGCTTTGGGTAGATTTTCATCTCGGTAAGAAAAATTTGGTCCACCAGATCCAGTTGCAGTTGGATCACCGCATTGCAGAACATAAATATTATTAGTAGTTAGCCGATGGCATAACGACTGATCAAAAAAACCACCATTGGCTAGAGCTGATAAAGCAAAAACTGTTACAGGGGCATTTTTACCATCAGCCTCGATCACTACATCACCACAGTTTGTAGTAAATATGAAGGTCTTATTTTTAAATGGCCCCTTAACCTCTGGTGGGGTTATATTTTTAGCGGTATGACCTTTTGCTTTCGTTACCTTACAACTAATTGTCTTTGGTGCTTTTGAAGGAGCTGCCGATGCTAGTGGTGAAAAGATTGACGTAGAAATAAAAAATACAGCTGCAATAGAGATTGATTTTTCTGTATTTTTCATAATGTAAGTTTAATTCAATACTTTAGTTAAGTAAAAGAATAATTCTCATTATCGTGCTTTACTATCTAACTCTAAGTGATTTCACAGTCTTAAACTACGGTTGAACTACTACCTCAACCCGTTGGAACTCCTTTAGATCAGAGTATCCGCAGGTAGCCATCGAGCGTCGTAGAGCGCCAAAGAGATTCATGGAGCCATCGGAGGTATGTGATGGACCAGTTAACACCTCACTTAATGTGCCAACTGTGCCAACTTGAACTCTATTACCTCTTGGAAGTTCGCCGTGATGTGCCTCAAGTCCCCAATGCCAACCAGCACCTGGTGCTTCACTTGCTTTGGCAAGCGGTGAACCCATCATTACCGCATCGGCGCCACATGCAACAGCTTTAGCAATCTCACCACTTGAACCAACTGAACCATCAGCAATTACATGCACATACCGGCCACCAGACTCATCTAAGTAATCACGTCTGGCAGATGCAACCTCTGCAACGGCTGAGGCCATTGGTACTGATATTCCTAAGACCCTCTTTGTTGTGTGGGCAGAGCCACCACCAAAACCAACTAACACTCCAGCAGCGCCTGATCTCATTAAATGCAGTGCTCCTTGTGCGGTTGCGCATCCACCAACTATTACTGGAACATCTAAATCATAAATAAACTTCTTTAGGTTAAGGGGCGCTGTCTTATCCGATACATGCTCTGCTGAAACTGTGGTGCCGCGAATTACAAAGATATCAACGCCAGCATCTAAGACCACTTTATGAAACTCTGCAGTTCGCTGTGGTGATAATGCTCCTGCAACAGTGACACCAGCGGCGCGAATTTGGGCTAATCGCTCTTTGATTAAGGTTGGCTGGATAGGGGCGGCATAGATCTCTTGCATCCGCTTAATTGCTTTATCCTCTGGCAGTTTTGCCATCTCATCTAATTGTTTTTCAGCATCTTCATACCTGCTCCAAATACCCTCAAGATTTAAAACACCAAGACCACCAGCTTTACCAATAGCAATTGCTGTCTCTGGTGAAACCACTGAATCCATGGGAGCTGCTATAAATGGTAATTCAAATTTATATGCATCAATCTGCCAAGAGATTGAAACTTCCTCTAAATCACGAGTTCGCCGAGATGGAACTATGGCAATCTCATCAAAGGAGTATGCCGCCCGGGCTCTCTTACCCGGACCTAATTCAATATCGGACATATAACCAATCGTATCTGTTGTAAGTAAAGTGTTGAAATCTACGCTCTTAAATCCCAAGCTTTAACGCCGCCGGTGACTCCAGCTGAGTTAGGAATTATCTTTACCTTGTAATCAAAGCTTCTAAGTGCTGATTTACTAATTCGAGATGAATTACCACCACCGATATATAATTTATCCCAAACAATCATCGGATATAACTCTTCAATTAAAGCTTTAACTCGGCGAGACCATAATTGATTACCCATTCGCCGCCTAGAAATCTCACCAATCCAAGCATCAATTGATTTGCCATAACGAATAGTGGC
>CANKTS010000024.1:0-10903 GCA_947486485.1 Actinomycetota bacterium
AATACAGATAGTTTAAATCAAAGTACTCAAAGAATTCTTGTTGTAGATGATGAGAACAGTATTAGCGAATTAATTGCCACCAGTCTTAAATTTGTTGGCTTTGATGTTCGCACCGCAGCCTCTGGCGCTGCCGCACTACAAATTGCGCAGGAGTTTAAGCCCCACGCGTTAATTCTGGATGTGATGTTGCCAGATCAAAATGGCTTTGAGGTCTGCCGGCAACTGCGTAGTGAGGGCCATGATGTTGGAGTTTTATTTTTAACCGCTAAAGATTCAGTGGAGGATAAAATTGCCGGGCTAACAATTGGTGGTGATGATTATGTTACTAAACCATTCTCACTTGAAGAGTTAGTAGCTCGTCTTCGTGCACTACTTCGTAGAACTGGTTCAACTGCGATTGCAGTAGATGATGAGAAGATTAGATTTGCCGATCTTGAGTTAGATGAGGCAACCCATGAGGTTTACCGGGCCGCAAATTTAGTTGATCTCTCTCCTACTGAGTTTTTACTACTTCGCTATTTAATGATTAATGCGGATCGAGTTGTTAGTAAAGCCCAAATCTTAGATCATGTTTGGCAGTATGACTTTAGAGGAGATATGGGAATTGTTGAAACATATGTTTCCTACCTTCGTAAAAAGATTGATATCTATGAGCCAGCATTAATTCATACAGTCCGTGGTGTTGGATACCGTCTGCGGTTGCCAGCAAGTAAGTAATTAACCACAATTAGCAGATGAATTCACCGCTAAGTCGGGTGCGCACGCCTCTTTCCCTTTGGAGTTTGCGTAACCGACTTATCTTGGCCTCAGTTTTATTAGCAAGCTTTGCAATTACTGCCTCAGATTTTGCAGCAAACACAGCTCTTCGCTCATATTTAATTTCTCAGGTAGATAGCCAGTTAATTAACATATCTAATACCTCCTTAGCTCGATTAGATAGAGCTGGCATTGCACCTTTAGTTAATGCAGATAATGGATCTCCTTTTAAAATTTTAGAGCCGCTACGTGGTGTGCCAACCGCCACATCAGTAACTTTGCTTGATATTAATGGGGAATTAATTGGTCAAGTTGGTGGTGAGTTAGGTGGCCAGGTATTTGCAGTAACCGGGATGAGTATTGCTGAGGCCTTAAAGTATAAAAATAAACCATTCACAATTGAAGGCGATGATGGCACACCAGATGTGCGAGCACTTGCCCAAGTACTACCTACTGGGATGGGCAGCGTAGTTGTTGCCAACTCATTAGCAGAGGTTGATAAAACTTTAACCAAACTTAGATTTTTATTTTTTATCTTAGGCTTGATAGCACTTTTAGCAATCGCATTAATCTCACGATGGATTATTGCATTGGGACTTAAGCCACTTGAAAAAGTTGAGGATACCGCTGAAGCAATTGCCGCCGGTGATCTCTCAGCTCGACTACCAGCTGCAAAACCTGACACTGAGGTTGGCCGGCTTACCACCTCACTTAATACAATGCTTACCCGTATTGAAGAATCATTTGAAGTTCGCGTTGCTAGTGAGAACAAGCTGCGCAGATTTGTTGCTGATGCCTCCCATGAACTTCGCACACCACTTACTGCAATTCGAGGCTTTGCTGAGTTACACCGGCAGGGCGCAGTAGTTGGTGAAGAGAAAACAAAGGAGTTAATTAATCGGATTGAAAAGGAATCTATCCGAATGAGCACACTGGTAGAGGACTTGCTACTACTTGCCCGGCTTGATCAATCTAGGGAGATTGCAGCTGACCCAGTTGATTTAAATACTTTAATAACTGAGGTAACAATCTCAGCAAGAGCGGCTGGAGCTGATCACCCAATCGATTTAAATCTACCAAGTGATGAGATCTTTGTGCTTGGAGATTCAGGGCGAATTCACCAGGTAGTAGCTAACTTATTGGCAAATGCCCGTACCCATACTCCAGCTGGTACGCGAATTACCATTACCGCTGAGCAGCTAATTAATGAAACTATAATTTCAGTTTCCGATAATGGCCCTGGATTATCACAAGCAGATCAAGAGAAAATCTTTGAACGCTTCTACCGCGCAGATCCTGCCAGAGTTAGAAGTGCTGGTGAGGGTAGTGGTTTAGGTTTATCAATTGTTGATGCGGTAATGGGCGCCCATGGTGGTTATGTCTCAGTTAAATCAGAGTTGGGACTTGGTTCAACATTTACCCTGCACTTTTTAAATCAGGAGTAATTACTCAATCTTACTTTTATGAAAATTAAGCCAAGATTTAGATGGGGTTGGCCCACGTTGTCCTTGATAGCGGGAGCCATAAACAGCTGAACCATAAGGGTGCTCTGCTGGAGATGATAATTTAATTAAACAAAGTTGGCCTATCTTCATGCCTGGGAATAATTTAACTGGCAGATTTGCAACATTAGAAAGTTCAAGTGTGATGTGACCAGAAAAACCTGGATCAATAAAACCTGCAGTTGAATGAGTTAATAACCCCAATCTGCCCAATGAAGATTTACCCTCTAATCGGCCAGCAATATCATCTGGCAAAGTAATTACTTCATAGGTACTAGCTAAAACAAACTCACCTGGGTGCAAAATGAAAAACTCATCCGCAGTTACTGCCACCTCACGGGTTAAATCTGCTTGCTCAATTGAAGGATCAATCACTGAGTACTTATGATTTTCAAAGACTCTAAAAAAACGATCTAGCCGCACATCAACACTTGATGGCTGGATCATCGCCTCGGTAAATGGTTCAACCTTTACCCGCCCAGCAGCAACCTCAGCTCTAATATCCCGATCACTTAGTAGCACAATCGCTGACCCTACCCCGAAGTGGTTAAATAGTTTGAAAAACCTACTGGCTGGTATTGATTATGTTACTGATCAGTAGGATGCTTATCCAATGGGCCATTACATAGCCAACCTGCGAGATATTGAGTTTTGCCTTTTTGATTTACTGCAGCGCGATGAGATTTTAGGTAAATCAATCTACAAGGATTTAGATCGCCAAACGGTTATGGGAATGCTTGAAGAGGTTAAGCGAATGGCAGAGAATGATTTAGCTGCCTCCTTTGTCGATGGTGATCAAATTGCAGTTAAGTTTGATCCAGCAACAGGAGATGCCAAATTACCTGAATCATTTAAAAAATCATATAAAACATTTATGGATAATGAGTGGTGGCGCATTGATGCCCCAGTTGAATTAGGTGGAACTGCAATTCCGCAATCTGTTAGGTGGGCAATTGCTGAGATGGTTCTAGGTTCTAATCCAGCAATCCATATTTACGCCTCAGGTACCGCCTTTGCTCATGTGGCATATGTTTTTGGCACAGCTGAACAAAAGAAAATTGCAAAGTTAATGGTTGATAAACAGTGGGGCGCCACCATGATGCTTACCGAACCTGATGCTGGAAGTGATGTTGGTGCTGGTCGTTCTAAAGCGGTTAAACAAGCAGATGGCACTTGGCATATCACCGGTACTAAAAGATTTATTACCTCAGGAGATTCTGATCTGACTGAAAATATTATTCACTTTGTTTTGGCTCGACCTGAAGGCGGTGTGGCAGGAACTAAAGGATTAGATCTTTATATGATTCCAAAATTTATGTTTGATTTTGATACCGGTAAATTAGGAAAACGTAATGGTGTCTACGTTACAAAGTTAGAACATAAGATGGGATTAAATGTTTCTACCACCTGTGAGATGAATTTAGGTGAAAAGGAGCCAGCTGTTGGTTACCTACTTGGTGAGGTCCATGATGGAATTGCACAGATGTTTAAAGTTATTGAGTACGCAAGAATGATGGTTGGAACAAAGGCGATTGCTACTTTAAGTACCGGCTACCAACAAGCACTTTCCTATGCAAAAACCCGTGTGCAGGGCCCAGATTTAACTGTGGCAAAGGATAAAAATAGCCCCCGAGTTGAGATTATTAAGCACCCTGATGTGCGTAGATCTTTAATGGTACAAAAATCATACTCAGAAGGAATGCGCGCCTTAGTTTTATACACCGCCTCAATCCAGGATGCCTTTGCAATTGCTCAAGCTGATGGGGCTGATAAAGAAAAAATTGATGATCTGCATTTAGTAAATGATTTACTACTTCCAATTGTTAAAGGTTATGGAAGTGAGAAATCCTGGACCTTACTTGGTACTGAGTCCCTGCAAACCTTTGGTGGCTCCGGCTTTACCACTGACTGGCCACTGGAGCAGTATGTAAGAGATGCCAAGATCGACACTCTTTATGAAGGCACTACCGCAATTCAAGGATTGGATTTCTTCTTCCGCAAGATCGTTAGAGATCGCGGCCGATCAATAACAATTATTGGTAAAGAGATTGCTGCTTTTGCTAGTGCTGGTGGAAATTTGCCAGATGAAAAGAAAGCGCTGCTAAAAGCGTTAGAGGATGTGCAGGCAATGATTGGTCATATGGTTGGTATGGCAATGTCCTCACAGGAGGATCCGAAGGAGATTTATAAGGTTGGGTTAAATACCTCTAGATTATTAATGGCAACTGGAGATTTAATTATTGCCTGGTTACTACTTCGTCAAGCAGATATTGCACAAAGTAAATTAGCTAATGCTGGCCGAGAAACTGAGTTTTATAATGGAAAGATTGCCTCAGCTAAGTTTTTTGTCCGCTCAGTACTACCTCACATCTCAGTTGAAAGAGCGGTTGTTGAATCTGAAAATGGTGAAATAATGAATATCTCTGAAAGTGCCTTTTAATCTAATTTCGTAATGTAAGGTAACGGCGTGAAACATCGCGCTGAATTTTTAATGATATCTGCTGCAATGGGCTTTGCCTTAGGTGGTGTGGCAGCCAAAGTATTACGTGAAGCAGATATGGATGCATTTCGCTTAACTCAGATTCGTTCAACTGGCGCTGCTTTAATTCTTTTAACCTTTGCGTTCATTAAAGGTAGAGATCAATTGCGGGCTAGGCGGGATGAGTTAAAGGATTTAATTCTATTTGGCATAATCGGTGTCTCAGCTGTTACATCATTTTATTTCTTTGCTATGAAGTATCTCTTTGTTTCAGTTGCCTTAATCATTGAGTTTACCGCTTCGATCTGGATCGCTCTATATTTAAGATTTGTTAAGAAAAAACATATCTCACCAATTATGTGGCTTGGAATTGCATGTGCCTTCTCCGGGTTAATACTAGTTTCACAAATTTGGAGTAGTTCATCTTTAAATCCAATTGGTGTTTTAGTAGCTTTTGCTGACGCGTTTGCTCTTTCTTACTACTTCTTAACTGCAGATCGCTTGTCGCAAACCCGCTCTCCCCTTTCTCTTATGACCTGGGGAATAGGGGTTGCTGCAATTTTTTGGGCAATTATTTTGCCTTGGTGGAATTTCCCATTTGAGTACCTAACTGAGAGTTATTCTCTAGAAGGAAATCTCTCCGGATACAACGCACCTGGTTGGGCCTTAATACTTTGGATTATTATTATTGGCACCGTGATTCCTTACCTACTAACAGTTACCGGCATCCGCGAGCTATCTGCGGGAACAAGTAGTGTAATTGGCATGATTGAGCCAATCTTTGCTGGAGTTATTGCCTGGGTACTATTAAACGAAGCGCTTAGCACAATTCAATTAATTGGATGCGCTGTTGTGCTGCTTGGTATTTATTTAGCTGACAAAGCAAGGGCTACGGTGGTCAAGTAATGAGTCAGTTTGATGATTTATTTGCAGCAAATACTGAGTTTGTAAAGGAGTTTAAATCCCAAGATTTAACTGGGTATGCTAAAAAAGGTTTAGCAATTATTACCTGTATGGATTCGCGAATTGACCCACTACGAATTGTCGGAATGAAGGCTGGGGATGCCAAGATCCTTCGAAATGCAGGGGCAAGAGTTACTGAGGATGTGCTTCGCACATTAATCCTTGCTACAAATCTTTTAGGTGTTAACCGAGTGCTGGTTATGCCTCATACAGATTGCAAGATGGCGAGCGGAGATGAGTCAGAGATACATGCGGCAATATTTGAAAAAAGTGGAATTGATACTAGAAGTATGGAGATTAGAACAGTCACCGACCAAATTTCAGCTTTAAAATCAGATTTGGTAAGAATTGAGCAGTTTCCACTACTACCAAAAGGTATTGCAATTGTTGGGGCTATTTATGATGTTAAGAGTGGAAAAATTACCAAAATTTAAGCTTCTAGTAAGGTGATTATTTTACTAGTAAGCCAAACTTGTTCACTTAAGTTATTTATAAATTTCTCATCCGCCACATATTTATACATTGTATACACAGGATTATCATCATTTGGCTTATTGTTTACGAAATCTATTCTGGTATCACCGTTAATCTTCCAGTTTCCTGTTTTCTCTGGGAAAAAACCTATGTTCATTTCGATATTAAATCTACTCGGAACAATTAAATTTATATTTAAGGTCTTGTTTAAATCGATCCACCTAAAACTTATTGAAATTTCTTCCTTATAACCTAAAAGTAATTCACTTATTAGTCCTGAGTCATGCTGAATCCAATCCCATACCGGGCTTATGTAACTGCGCTCAATTGGGCCTCCTCGATTTATAACTATATTCTGTGGACTCTTTTGCGCTGTGATTAAGTTTTTCTCATTTGCCCAGATCTTGCTGTGCTTCCAAGGCTCAGACAAATATATTTTGTTACCGGTCTCACTTGTTAAATTTAAAAACTCTTTAAGCTCTCCTCTGTCTACAGCAAATGGCTTTTCGATAATAACTTTATTATCGTATGACTTAATTATATTTAGAATTTTAATTTGATTTTTTGGTGTTGTTGCAATCCAAACAATTTGATTAGCAATAATTTTTTTTACCGCTGCCTCATCAAGACTTAGAAATTCTCTAGCCCCGCGAATGGTTACTATAATTTCTTTGCTGTTTTTGCCAATTATTGAGCTTATCTTTTGAGACCAAGCTCCGGAGCCGATAATTAAAAGTGCTTGACTAGAGAATTTCACTCGTATAGTTATCTTTAGTCCATGTAAAAAATCTTTGGAGTCCGTCCTCTATTTCAACCTTTGGCTCAAAATTTAACTCTCTTGAAATTCTTGAAATATCTGGGCATCTGCGGTTTGGTTCATCCGCAGGATAAGTGGATGGATATTGAATTAACTCAACCTTTATATCTTTCTTTAGAACTTTCTTAATAATTTCAGAAAGTTCGATCATGCTTACTTCTGGTTTTGGATTTCCAACATTAAAGACGTCGGGGGTCTTAGAGTCGAGTAATATTTTCATAAAACCAGTAATTGCATCAGAGATATAACAAAAAGTTCTAGTTTGATTACCGCTACCATATATTTTTAATGGTTCGTTTTTCGCAATTTGAGCAGCAAAGTTTGGCAACACTCGATAATCCTTAGGCATCATTCCCGGCCCGTAAACATTAAATGGACGGGCAACACAAACATGAACGTCAAAATATGTTTGATAGATCCAACAAAGCGTCTCTCCTAATCGCTTTGATTCGTCATAACATGCCCTGGGCCCACGGGTTGAAACATTTCCACGATAATCCTCATTGGTGGGTACAAACTCTGGGAATGGGTCACCATAAATTTCAGATGAGGAAAAAAACAGCATTCGTGATTTGTCAGTTTTTGCTCGCTCTAAAAGAGCCTTTGTAACATTTATGGTTACATCAATTGTAAGTAAGGGATTAGCGCGATAATGCTCAGGAGATGCAATACCTGCGGTATGAATAATAAAATCAAATTTATTAGGAAGCTGAGAGCCAATGCTTGCATCGCCAACTATCCACTCCACATTTTTATCATCTCGTAATATATTGTTTCCAGCCGGTTTGCCAGAAGTAATATAGTTATCAAGGGCAATAATCGTTATTGATTTGCCACTATTTATCTGATTTGAATAGGTAAGTAAAGACATAAAATATCTGCCTAAGAATCCAGCTGCGCCGGTAATTAGCACTATTTTTCCATGCATATTTTTAATACTGGGCTCGATGGATTTATAAATCTCTTCTATATCATCTTCTAATACCATCTCCATCAAATTTTTACCTTTTCCACTATAGGGAAAAACACTACTGCATTTGAGTTGTCTGGAACCCAACTATGTAACTTTTGCACTATTTCAGCCTTTAAATTCCATGGGAATATAAAACAAATTACTCCAAAATCCCTTGCTACTTCATCTTTTAATAATAATTGCTTCATTTGCTCGGTAGATTTTACCTCAAAACCAGAGCCGGGTAAATATCTCTGTTGCTTACTAATATTGTCATCAATGATTCCCACTAAATTAATTTCTTCTAGATCCATTTGCGCTAAAAATGTAACGACTTTTGCTGGCGCTCCATAACCAAAAAATTTAGAACTGGAAGGTAGCTCTTTCATAAGGCTGTTTACTGACGCTTTAATTATATTAATTTTCTCTTCAATCAATTCTAGAACCTTTTCATTATCTAGATTTAATGCCATTTCCTCTTTGATAACTTCATCTACAGATGGATCTATTTTTGCATTTTGATCCTTAGAAAGGAAAAATCTTAAGCTGCCTCCATGTGAGGATACTTTTTCAATTTTAATCATTTTGAGTCCAAAGTTTTTACAGAATTTTTCCATCGATATCGCAGTATGGTAGGACATATGCTCATGATAAATTGTGTCAAAAATTCCATCGATTAGAATATATTTTAGATGGGCAACTTCAAATATAAATAGCCCTTCTGGATTTAGTACTTTAGAAACATTATCAAACGCCTCTCTTAAGTTATCGATGTGAGCAAAAACATTATTGCCTAAAACCACTGATGCATTCCCGTGAGTTTCTACTATTTTGTCTGCAGTCTCTTTATCAAAGTATGAATTATAAATAATTTGGCCTTTAGCAATACATTCTTTAGCTAGATACTCTGATGGTTCAACCCCAATTGATTTTATATTTCTTTTAGATAGTGACTCGAGTAAAATCCCATCATTACTGCCAACCTCTAATACATAACTAGTCACTGGGTAACTTTTAGAAATTAACTCTGCCAACTTATCAAAATGGTTTATAAAGAAATTAGATGTCCCAGACTTATACACATAATCATCAAAAAGTCTCTTAGGGTTAACAATATGCTTAAGCTGAACATGCTTACATTCCTTACACATAACAACTTCTAGGGGAAATTTGTCAGCTGTTACTGCAAGCTCTCGTGACGGATATAACTCATTTGCTGGAGGAGTATCTCTCAGTTTTAGAGTTTTACTATAAAAAGCTCCAGAACATAACCGGCAACTATTTAGCGTTTTAAACATTTAAGCAAAGAAATTATCTGGAAGTCTTTTAGTGTCTGCTTCGTAATTTTCTTGAACTCTACTCAATTGAGAAATTGCTATAAACACTGAATCTTCTAAAAAAACCATTTTATGGGGTGCTCGCGGTGGTGTATAAACCATCTCACCGGCACTAACAATAGTTGAGTTCTCTAAACCGTCTTGCATCTCTGATTTCCAGTAATACTTCATACTCCCGGAAATCATGAAGCTTAAGTGCCAATCATGATCGTGAACATGATTAGCTCTGATTGAATTTAGTTTAGAGGTTATTACAGCGACATCGCCTAGTTTTCCATCAGCGATATTTCTTATACTACCTCTATCATCTATAAAATTTTGCGGGATAAGGATTTTTGGGTAATTAGCAAAGTGTTCTTTCGTAAATATTGAACTTAGCGAGTCAGGTATCATCACTGACCTACCCTACCAATAATTTCTTTAATTATCCTTTACAAAGTTTTCACTAGTTGAGAAGGTTGCAGCCATATCGGTAAAGCGGGCAAAGTGAAGTTGGGCAGAAACAGTAATTGTTCTAGTTGGGCCATTTCGGTGTTTTGCCACAATTAAATCTGCCTCACCTGATCTATTTTGTGAGTCGTATAAATCTTCACGGTGTAGCAAGATAACCACATCTGCATCCTGCTCAATCGAACCAGACTCACGAAGATCTGAAAGCATTGGTTTCTTATCAGCGCGCTGCTCAGGGGAACGATTTAACTGCGAGATCGCAACAACTGGCACATTTAACTCTTTAGCTAATATCTTTAATTGACGGGAGAACTCAGCAACCTCTTGCTGGCGATTTTCTACTCGCTTACCGCTAGTCATAAGCTGTAGATAATCGATCACAATTAACTTTAAATTATGGCGTTGTTTAAGCCGGCGAGATTTTGCCCGAATCTCCATTAGAGAAAGATTTGGTGAATCATCAATAAACATTGGAGCTTGTGAGATCTCACCCATTCGCCGTGCCATTCTTGACCACTCCTCCTCATTTAAATTACCGGAGCGAATATTATTAAGTGGTACCCGCGCTTCAGCTGAGAGCATTCTCATTGTTATTTCAGAGCGGCTCATTTCCAGTGAGAAGATAACTGAGGTCTCACCTTTGTGAATTGATGCATACCTAGCAATATCTAAACCTAGTGTTGATTTACCAACCGCTGGACGTGCCGCAAGCACAATCATATTTCCAGGGTGAAATCCATTTGTTAGCGCATCTAAATCTTTAAATCCAGTTTTAACACCTTGGCCAACTATGCCAGCAGATATTTTTTCAATCTCATCAAGGGCTGCTGGTAGTAACTGAGATAGTTGAATGTAATCATCTGCCTCTCTTCTTTCAGTTACCGCAAAGACCTCAGCTTGCGCTTGATCAACTGCATCATCAACCTCACCCTCATCGGTGTAACCAAGTTGCACAATCTTTGTTCCGGCCTCAACGAGGCGGCGCATAATGGCGCGCTCACGAATAATCTTTGCGTAGTAACCAGCATTAGCAGCGGTTGGTACAGATGAAATTAAAGTATGCAGATATGGCGCACCTCCTGCTCTTACTAAATCACCCCGCTTTGTAAGCTCTGCTGAAACAGTTACTGGATCAGCAGGTTCTCCTCTGCCATATAAATCAATAATTGCATC
>CANKTS010000025.1:0-10903 GCA_947486485.1 Actinomycetota bacterium
TCCAAAATTTAGTTGCACCAACATTTGCAGCAGTTGGTGCTTTATTTGCACCCGCTTTTACTGCGGCGTAATAGGTAGAGCCGTAATAAACCACATCACCTTTTTTATAAGTAATCAAAGCATCCCAAACAATTAAATCTCTAAGGGCTGCACCAACTAGCTCAATTTTTACCATCCTATCCAACTCAGCCACACGTATGGCATCTGTTGCCTCTTTAAATCCTGCAACAAAATCAGTATTTAACTCGATACAACCATCCCATACCCAAGTTAATTTCTTGGTATTAAAAAATGGATTTTTTGCACATACATAATCATTCTTACCGATTTTAGTTTTTGCACCTAATGTGGTGCAAGAGCTGCCGGAGGTTACAGCTTGAGCGGGTGTCATACTGCCAAAAATTAAAAAGCCAGTTAGGAGCAATGCAGAAATTTTCTTATTCACTAAAACTCTCCTTAAATAGGTATGAGGTGAGTCTACTTCAGCGAGTATCTAGGTCTACTGCAATTGCTGGGGTAAGTCGGTGAATTTGGTGTGAAAATTTCTATCTTTGTTTGCGGCGTATCTTAATTCCTAGTTTTCGAACTAGTGGCCGGGGGGCAATCCTTGCGATACTGCTTAACAACATGTACTGCCAGCCAGGGATACAGATCACCTTTCCAGCTTTCACATACCGCCAGGATTTAGCAACAACCTGATCAACTGCAGTCCACATGTAATTTGGTAGACCACTCATTTTCATCTTGCCACGGGCATGAAACTCAGTTCTGGTAAATCCAGGGCAAAGGGCGGAAACTTTAATATTTGTATCTCGTAGCTCAGTATGAAGGTATTCGGAAAAAACAGTTAGATAAGACTTAGCCGCACTGTATGTACCACCTGCGATAAAACTTGCCACGCTACTAACATTTACAATACTTCCACTATTTCGCTTAATCATACCTGGCAGAACTGCGTGGCTAAGGCGCATTGGTGCGGTGACTAAAACATCAAGTAGCTCTTGCTCCTTAGCTAAATTGCTGACAAGAAAACTATCCTTAAGCCCAAATCCGGCATTATTTATCAAGACTTCAATTGGCTTTAAATTATTAGCTAACCTTTTTTCAACCTTGGCTAACTGCGCTGGCTTTGTTAAATCAGCCTTAATTGTCTCAGTTTTAATTTTATAGAGCTTACTAAGCTCTTTAGCTACACCCTTTAATCTTGGTAAATCTCTAGCAACTAAAACTAGATCAAACCCCTCTTTTGCTAACAACTTAGCGTAGGCAGCGCCAATTCCGGCAGTTGCTCCAGTTACCAGAGCGGTAGCCATTACTTAATAATCCCCGAGGTATCTTCATCACGGATATTCCATGAGGTTCCATACTCTTCTAATAAATCTAAAAATGGTTTTGATTCAAACCACTCTGGTCCATTAACACCAAGAGGTTTCCAAGTGCCATTTTGAATTAACTCCATTGCAATTACTGGATTAATTGCTGTCTGCCAAACAACTGCTTGGTCTCCGTACTCCTTCATTGACCATGCGTTATCAATTACATTGTAAATGTAACAAGCCTTCGGATTTCCTTGCTTATCTAATCCTTTAACCAATGCGCCAGCACAGGTCTTGCCCCGCATACGCTCACCTAATGTTCCAGGGTCTGGCAGTGATGCGGTTAGTAGATCGCGTGGTGAAACACTAACTCCTTGTACATCAACTGTTTCCTTACGATCCATTCCCAACATATTTATAGTTTTTAAGATAGTAATAAATTCAGCACCTAAGCCGTATTTAAAGTTAACCTTCTTAGCATCGATCTTTTGTGGAATAAGTACAACCTCTTCGTGCTCAACATTTACACACTCAACTGGACCAATACCCTCTGGAAAATTAAATATTTCAAGCTCTGAGAATGGTGTAGTGGTATACCAACCGCGACCATCCTCCCAAACAAGTGGTGGATTTAAGCACTCTTCAATTGTGGTCCAGATGGAAAATGAGGGAGCAAAGTCAAAGCCCTCAACCCGAAGATTTGAACCATCTAAGATTGTGCAGGAATCAATGCGGCTAAAGAGATGTTCACTAGCGTACTTTGCAAAAATATCACTCATACCTGGCTCCACACCCATACCAATTAGCGCATAAATCTTTCGCTCATCCCAGTTAAAGTCACGAGCAAACTGCTCATCGCCAAGCTTTACGCCGGTTTCTGTATATGGATAGTGCGGGTGCTTACGAGAAAGTGACATTGCCATATCAATGTAGTTGGTATTTTCAATCTCACAAGCTAAAAAGATTGGCATTACAAATCGAGGATCAACTGCATTTATGACTACATCAGGATCAGCTTTGCGAATTAGCGCTCTAATATCCTCAAGCTCTGCAGCATTAACCATCGCAGCAGAAAAACGAGGATCTTTAACTCGAGCAACAGCTTCTTCGGCTCTTGAGAGGGTGCGATCTGCAATCACCATTGATTCAATAAATGAACGACGGGATGCGATATTAGCTATCGCTCTTCCTACTCCACCGGCACCTATAACGAGGGCCTTCATGATTTTCAACTCCAAACGAATTATGCGTAGTCTATCTACTCATTAATTTAAAGCCAAATCTACGCATGTTTTATCTACAGTTTCTCTTTTTATAACAACTTATTACAATTAAACTATTAACTATAAAATCAGTTAACAAATTAAATATTGTCCCCGTAGCTCAGTGGATAGAGCAACCGCCTCCTAAGCGGTAGGTCGCAGGTTCAACTCCCGCCGGGGACACAACTTAGTATTTTTATTTAATGATTAATAGTAAAGCGCTTCATTGCTTTTGGTGCCCACCAGTTACGCTCACCAAATAATCTCATTAATGCTGGAACTAAAAATGCTCTAACTAAAGTCGCATCTAACATAATTGCAAATGCCACGCCAAAGCCAAGCATCTTTATTGATGTCACACCACTTAACATAAATGAAGCAAAAACTATTGCAAGTAAGCTTGCTGCAGCGGTAATAATTCGAGCCGACCTCTGCAAGCCAGTTGCAACTGATTCAATATTAGATTTACCAGCATCATGCTCTTCTTTAATACGAGACAGCAGGAATAGCTCATAATCCATTGATAGCCCAAAGGAAACAACCGCTACTAAAATTATTGAGCCGGTATCAACTGTGCCAGTGGTAGTGAAATCTCCAACTAACCACTTCAAATGTCCATCAATAAATATCCAGGAAATCGCACCTAATGTTGCACCAAGTGAGAGGATATTTAAAATTACCGCCTTTATTGGCAGAATAATTGAACCAGTAAAAATAAAGAGCAGAATCAAAACTCCTAAAGCAATCCAAAGCAATGCCCAAGGCATTGTCTTAGCAATACCAATTTGGGCATCAGCATAATCAGCGGCTACGCCACCAATTAATGTTCCCTCAGGGGCCCTGATTTTTCTTATCTCCTTAATTAACTGCTCAGCCTCTGGAGTTCTTGGTGGCATGGAGTGAATAGCAGTTATACGAACATCATCACCTGCAACCTGTGAATCACCGATTCGTATAATTCCAGGAACTTTTGCAATCTCGCTGGTGTACTGATTAATTTGAGTTCCCATAAATGCACCCTTTGGCACAATAATTTCAACGGGGTTTCCTTCTTGACCACTAAAGCGGTCAGAAATAACCTTCGCCGCAATCGCTGCTGAATTACTTGCCGGTAAAACTCTTGAATCAACTTGTGAGAAAACAATATTTTTTATCGGTGCTGCAAGTACAGTCAAAAGAATTAACGAGAGAACAACAATAGCAACTGGCCTGCGCATTACAAATCTTGCAGTCTGTGCCCAACGGCCATCCTCTTTAGGAGTAATCGCACTTTTGCGCACCACCACTTTGTCTATGCGATCTCCCAAGATAGCTAATAAAGCAGGAAGTGCGACTAATGAACCAAGCACAGCCATAACCACAACCGTCACACCGGCATAACCAAAAGATTTTAAGAACATCTGCGGAAATAGTGTTAATGATGCCAAAGTAATCACGATTGTTAGACCTGAGTAAAAGACTGTTTTCCCAGCTGTATTAATTGTTTGCTTAATGGAGTCATCTACCGATTTTCCGGCATGTAACTCCTCTCTAAATCTATTTACAATTAAAAGTGAGTAATCAATACCCAGGCCTAAGCCAAGACCAGTGATCAGGTTAAGCGCAAAGATACTTACCCCAGTAAAGAGGGTAAGCAGATAGATAATTAGAAATGAACCTAGAATTGCCGAAACCCCCACAAGTAATGGCATTGCACTCGCTACCAGGCCACCAAAGACAAACACTAATAAAATAAATGTAAGTGGAATCGATATTGATTCAGATAATTTCAAATCTTGCGCAATTTTATTATTAATCGAGTGAGCAAATACTCCAGTACCACTTGCATAAATCTTTAAATTCTCATACTTACCTTCATATTTTTCTTGAATACTTTTACCTAAAACTGAAAATGAGCTCCATTCTGTATCTTTACTAAAAATAAATAAAAATGCAGATTTACCATCTTTGCTCTCAAGAGTTGGTGCACCACCAGCAGACCAGTAAGAAAGCGTGGACTCCACACCTGACTCTGCTCTTATTTCACCCTCAAGTTTTGCTACTACCGTAGTTACCTCTGGTTTAGTAACACCATCTGGAGTCTCAATTACTAGAACTACTGCAGGATCCTTAACTTTAAAGGTATCGGTTATGTACTCATAAGCCTTTGCTGAATCACTATTTGGATCGGAGTAGCCGCCACTATCTAATCTACTAAAGACTGCAGATCCGATTACGCCGGCGGATAGGACAGAAATAATAAATACAATAAACACCAATTTTTTGCGTGAAACTAGAACCAAGCCTAATTTTTCAAACATTATTGATTCCATTCGCAAGCAGTGAAGTGATAAGAAAGGTAGACTTAATGTTAATGGAAAATGATAAAATCTCTAAAAAAACTGGGCAGGTAAAAAAACAAAAATCCGATGATCTTAATCACCCACTTTTACCTAAGGTTACAAGTGATGAGATAGATTTAGATATTGATACCAGGCGAGATGCTGAGATTGCAGCGGATAAGCCACCACACCATAACTAATCCTTATTTTTAGGTGGGAGCTTTTTTTCGGCTTTAATCTCCTGCTTACTCTCACTTTTTACCGTCGGCTTATCGCTTTTTTTAACGGTAGCTGCCCTTGAGTCAGTTTTATAAAAACCACTTCCTTTAAATACCACTCCAACATTGTTATAAACCTTACGAACCTCACCATTGCACTCAGGGCAAACTTCAATTGCAGCGTCGGTAAATGATTGAACCGCCTCAAAAGCATGTTCACACTTACTACACAGGTACTCATAGGTGGGCATAGGAGATAATCTTAAGCAAGTGGGAAGATAAGGGCTAACTGAGGGAGAGGAATGGCGTAGTGAAGCGGATAATTCAATTATTTACTGCTCTAATCTTTACTACAACCTCAATCTCTCCTGTTTTTGCAACCTCAATTGTTAGTACCTCACCAACTGCTGGTTCAGTATTAAGTGTTTCGCCAACTGCAATCACAGTTAAGGCCAATGCCAATCTTGCTAATAGCGCAAATGAGCTTTCAGTTACCGATCCAAAAGGTGTGCGGGTAGATGATGGATCAATTCAAATACAAGGCGCAGTTTTAATGGTTGGCTTAAAAGCCTTAAGTGTTTCTGGGCTATACACCGTCACCTACACACTTACCGCAGTTGATGATTCACCAATAACCGGTACTTTTACATTTTTATATAACGCACCTGCTGAGATGTCACTGCCAACTCCCATGCCATCCGATACAACTGTTGCGCTGCCTACCGCAAATAGAGCTACTGATATTTTTGTAATTGGACTTATGGTATTTGCCTTTATGGTTTTAATATTTCTCTCTAGATATGCGAAGAAAACATTTAACACACCTATCAAGCGCCAAAGAGCACCTAAGAAGATTCCGACAATAAAAAAATTTAAAAAGTAGAGTAGTAGCGTAATTTAAGTGATCGAAATTCTCTCACCCCTTAGTAAAGGGCTAATGCAGTTAACTGGCGTATTAAGTATTGGCCTATTACTAACACTGGGTTTTCTTGAGACAGATGTGAGAGGGGCAATTAGTAATTTTAGGCTAGCGAAAAAAGTTAAGAATGCATTACTGGCCTGGTTAATTACTATCCTTATTTTTATTTTGATTCAGATTGCTTATCTCTTAGAACAACCAATCTCATCATCCTTTGATTTAACAGTTATTCGCTCATACTTAACTCAGACCTCAATAGGTAAGAGTTATGTCGTTCAGTTAGTCGGTGTATCAATTGTTTTACTTATTCCGCTTAAAAAAGTGTTATCTACCTACATATCTTTAATGATTGCCTTAGTTGCAATTACTGCACCAATTTTTCAAAGCCATGGCACCTCATCTAGTCATCACGGTCTAGCAATTGGTGCCTTAGTAATACATGTGATTGCCATAAGCTTTTGGGTGGGCGGATTATTTGGGTTAACTCAACTAAGTAAGGCTCAAAAATTAATCGCTCTTCCTAGATTTAGTGAACTTGCTTTATGGAGTGCAATCACGGTGGCAATAACTGGCGCCGCCACAGCCTGGACAAGATTAGATAGCATCTCATCTTGGCAAAGTAAGTATGGTGCAATCACAATTCTCAAAATTTTCTTAACACTTACTTTAATTGGTTTTGGAGCCTTGCACCGCAGGTGGATTATCAAATCAGATTTTCCATCAATTTTTAGATTAATCTCTGGTGAAATTATAATTATGTTTGTCACTGTATTTGTAGGAAGTTGGTTATCAACAGTCGCACCGCCCACTCGTGAAGTTACATCATCTGAGGCACTACTTATAACAGGTATCCAGATGCCGCCCGCACCAACATTTTCAAATATATTACTTGCTTATGACGCCGATGGCTTGATGCTGGGTTTATTAATAATTGCGGTAGCACTTTATATAAAAGGTGTAGTTATCTTAAGAAAACGTGGAGATACCTGGCCAGTTGGTAGAACCATTGCATTTGCACTTGGAATAAGTATGGTTGATTTTGCCACCAGTGGCGGATTAGGGGTCTACTCTCACTTTGCTTTTTCAAATCACATGATGGCGCATATGTTTTTAGGAATGATTGCACCAATTGGAATTGTGTTAGGCGCACCAATTACCTTAGCGCTTCGCACCTTGCCACAGGCAAGAAATAAAGATGAGCGGGGTGTGCGTGGCTCCTTCATCGCACTTTTGCACTCAAAGCCAGCCTTAGTTATGACTAATCCAGTAGTTGCTCTGGCAATATTTGACGGCTCACTTTTCACTCTTTACTTCACCCCATTATTTGGCAATCTTATGCAGGGCCATAGTGGTCATTTCTTTATGTCCACTCATTTCCTGCTAGCTGGAATTTTGTTTTTTCAAGTAATAATTGGAATAGACCCAGCTCCGCGTAAGGTTCCACATTTGGTAAAAATCATTATTATTTTTGCAGCTATGAGTATTCATGCATTTTTCTCAATTGCAATTATGTCAGCTACCACCCTGATTGATAATGGCTATTTTGTATTACTAGAAAGACCATGGGCAACAGATTTACTAGCAGATCAAAAGTTGGGGGGCGCAATCGGCTGGGCAATGGGTGAGATTCCAATTTTGCTAGCCTTAGTAGCAACCTTTCTGCAGTGGCTGCGCGAAGATAAGAAGGAGGCTGGGCGAATTGATCGAGCCGCAGACCGCGCCGCTGCAATGGGTGAGGATGATGATCTTGCGCAGTACAACCGATATTTAGCTCAGTTAAACCAACGCGATATCTCAGAATAGAATAACGTCATGTCAATGAGTTCAGATATGCCAGCTTTATTTGGTGCTGAGTACCAAGCTTTGCGCGAGAGTGTTTGCGCTCTTGCAATAAAAAAGATTGCTCCATTTGCTCGTGATGTTGATGAGAACTCTCGTTATCCGCAAGAGGCAGCCGATGCCCTGCAAGCAGCTGGCTTAGCTGCAGCTCATGTACCAGTTGAGTTTGGTGGTCAAGGAGCAGATGCACTTGCTGCAGTAATTATTATTGAAGAGGTTGCAAGAGTTTGCGGTGCCTCATCACTAATTCCAGCTGTTAATAAATTAGGTTCAGTACCGCTGATGATTGCTGGCAACGCGCAGCAGAAGAAAAAGTACTTAACTCAGCTAGCGGCTGGTAAAGGCTTTTCATACTGCTTATCTGAATCTGAGGCTGGCTCTGATGCGGCGGCAATGAAAACTAAAGCAGTTAAAGATGGAAATGATTGGGTGCTATCAGGAAGTAAAAAATGGATTTCAAATGCTGGGATCTCTGAGTTTTATACCGTTCTGGCAACAACTGATCCAAGTAAAGGTGCTAAGGGAATTTCAGCGTTTATTGTTGAAAAATCAGATATCGGAGTTTCATTTGGTGCACATGAGAAGAAGATGGGCTTTCGTGGCTCACCAACCCGTGAAGTTTATTTTGATAATGTAAAAATTAATGATGACCGCCGGTTAGGTGATGTTGGTAGTGGATTTTCACTTGCTATGCAAACCTTAGATCACACTCGAATTACAATTGCTGCCCAAGCACTTGGTATTGCCCAAGGTGCATTTGATGTGGCAAAGAAGTATTCACATGAACGGCAACAGTTTGGTAAGCCAATCTTTGATTTTCAGGGAGTGCAATTTATGTTGGCAGACATGGCAATGCAGATTGAAGCAGCACGACAATTAACCTATGCCGCTGCTATTAAAAGTGAGCGAGGTGAGAAAGATTTAACCTTCTTCTCAGCTGCAAGTAAATGCTTTGCAACCGATGTTGCAATGAAGGTAACAACCGATGCGGTGCAAGTTCTTGGTGGCTATGGTTATGTAAGTGATTATCCAGTAGAGCGAATGATGCGTGATGCCAAGCTAACTCAAATATATGAGGGCACAAATCAGATTCAACGAGTGGTTATGGCTCGTAATCTTGAAACTTTAACTAATTAAAATCTAACTATAATTACTGGGGTTGCAGCCGCATTTAACTTTTGATCATGCGCTTGGGTTGGCAGTATTTCACTAGTTAATTCACCGTAGTGCAGTAAGCCAATCTTCCACGCGCTACTTTTTGCTAACGCCCGATCATATGAGCCACCACCTTGACCTAGCCGATTTCCGGTACGATCGATATGCAGGGATGGCACAATAATTATTTCAAGGTTCGGCTCAGTTATCGCTATACCAATTGGTTCAAATCCTTTGCCAGATTTTTTTAAGTTATCTTGTGACCCATCCCACGCGATCCACTCAAGATCACCATCTTTTAACATTCTTGGTAAAAATACAGTTTTTCCCATAGTAATTAATGTTTTATTTAAATCAGATGTCTCTGGCTCATACTCATAAGAGATATAAGAGCCAACATTTTTCACCTCTTTAAACTCACCAGATGAGAGAATATGTAGCCAGCTTTCTTTTTCAAATCGATCCTGGCGCTCTTTCCGATATTGCTTGCGTAGTTGCGATTTATTATCGCTAATTTCCATACCCCTTACCTTAATTTAAGTGGATGGCAAAGTAAGGTTTAGGCATGAATCAACTAACCTCAGTTGGCCAACTTAAGCAAGATCTGCTTGATCTAGCGCAACCACTTGCGGCCCTTGATCTGCCTCTACTAGACGCTCATGGTGCAACCCTGGCAAGTGATTTATTAGCCAATGAGAAATTATTATTAAAAAGTGGTGACCGAATCGGTTCAACTCAAATTGCACTCGCTGCCTCTCTTGGTTTAGACCGGCTGCCGTGTAGGCCACACCCCCGAGTAGTAATAATTAGTGCCGGTGATGATTTAGTTGAACCCGGAAGTATCTTGGCAACTGCTGAAGATGAATTCGAAAGTAACTCCTGGTTTTTAACCACCTTTATGCGCGAGACAGGTGCACATACTTTTCGCGTGCACACAATTCCAGAGACTCAAGAACAGTTAAAACTAATCATTGAAGACCAATTAGTTAGGGCAGATCTAATAGTAATAAGCGGTGAATCTGGCGATGAATCTTTTGACTTAATTACATCTGTGCTGGCAAAGCTTGGGAATATAAAAATTACTACTCCAAATCTGGCCGAGAGTGGAAAACATAATTACGGGCTTATTGGTCCAGATCAAACACCAGTTGTAACCTTACCGGGAGACCCAATCGGAAATTACTTATCAGCAGAACTATTCATTCGGCCGATGATCTTAAAGATGCTAGCTAAAAATGAAATTAATCGACCAAGCAAAAAAGCTAAGTTAAGTGAAGCTGTGAATTCACCTGTTGGTAAGGCCAGTTTCCTTAGAGCAACTCTTAACGCAAATGGCACAGTTACCTCACTTTCAAATCAAGCGCTACTTTCTACGCTATCAGATTCAAATTGTTTAATTGCATTATCTGAGAAGGAAGAAAAACTGAGTGCAGGTGATTTAGTAGATTTAATAATGATAAATGAAATTTAGTATGAAAAAACTAATTGATGGTGATTTAATTTTACAGCCAATTAGATTTAGAGATAAAACACAATGGGATGGTGTTCGGGCAATAAATCGTGATTGGCTATCTCCATGGGAGGCAACTCGGCCAAATATTGATCATAAATCACCACTTCCTTCTTATTATGGAATGGTTATGCAATTAAATCGTGAGATGAAAGCAATCAGGTCGATCTCACTGGGGGTTTGGCTTATTGAAAACAATTCAAAGATTTTAATTGGCCAAATTACTTTAGGTGGAATTATTTTTGGCGCAATGCGAGGTGCTCATATTGGATACTGGATTGATCAACGGTATGCCAATCGTGGTTACACCACTCGGGCAGTTGTCCTCTTAACTAAATTTGGTTTTGAGGAACTTCATCTGCA
>CANKTS010000026.1:0-10748 GCA_947486485.1 Actinomycetota bacterium
GCAGCTGATGTAATAGTAAATGTCAGCGGCCCTTGGTCAACTTTAATTAATAGGATGGCAGGGGCTGGTAGTGATTTCACCGTTGAGTTAAAACCACTTCGGGCTGAGGTGCATCAGATATCAACACCAAAGGATATTTTGCCCGGCCCAATTATGGGAGATTTAGATCTTGGTACCTATGTCAGATCAGGGCCTGGTGGTATTACTTTAATTGGTGGCACAGAGCCTGAGTGTGATCGGATGGATTGGGTTGAGCCAGAAAAAATTGATGAGGTTAATATGACTAGAACAGTTGAGGTATTTGAATCTCAAACCTACCGCTTTGCTAGAAGATTTTCAGCAGCGCAAATACCATCAACACCGGTTGGCGTAGTAGGTGTTTATGATGTCTCATCAGATTGGACACCGATCTATGACAAAACCGATGTACCAGGATTTTATGTTGCAATTGGAACAAGTGGTAATCAATTTAAAAACGCACCTGGTGTTGGCTTTATTATGGCGCACTTAATTCAAGCGGTTGAATCAGGGGCTGATCATGATACTCAACCGGTTGTATATAAATGTTTAAAAACTAAGCACAGCATTAATTTAGGAACATTCTCGAGAAAGCGTAAGCGCAATACCACTAGCGGTACGGTGATGGGTTAGTTAAGTAAAGCTTTAAATCAATGGCCTAGGTAGGCCTTAGTTACCTTATCGTCAGCTCTTAGCTCTTTGGCAGTGCCACTAATCTTGACCATACCAGACTCCAGCACATATGCCCGATCGGCAATCTCAAGTGCAGCATTTGCATTTTGCTCAATTAATAAAATAGTAATTCCTTGCTGGCGAATCTTGGCAATTGTCTCAAAGATCATCTCAACTAAAACTGGTGCAAGTCCCATTGATGGCTCATCTAATAGTAGTAATTGTGGTGCGCCCATTAATGCCCGGCTTACTGCAAGCATCTGTTGCTCACCACCTGACATAGTTCCAGCACGTTGTTCAATCCGCTCTTTTAATCTTGGGAATAAGGTGAGCACGCGATCCATATCAGCGGCAACCTCGCCCTTGTTATTACGCAAAAATGCACCAAGCTCTAGATTTTCCTTAACCGTCATACGAGGGAAAATTCTTCGTCCCTCTGGTGAGTGACAGATACCTAATCCAACAATCTCATGTCCTGGTATGCCATCAATTCGCTTACCATTAAATAAAATCTCACCCGATCTAGGTTTAATAAGGCCTGAGATGGTGCGCAGGGTGGTTGATTTACCAGCACCATTTGAACCGATTAAGGTAACAATCTCACCCTTATTAACAGTTACTGAGACATCTTTAACCGCAATAATCTTTCCATAACCAACTTGAATATTTTTAACCTCTAACATCGCGCTCATCTATTTGTCCCCTTTAGCCTTGCCAAGATAAGCCTCAATAACCCTAGGGTTACTCTTAATCTCATCTGGGGATCCTTCAGCGATCTTCTCACCTTGATCTAACACAGTTACTCTTTGGGAAACACTCATTACTACCTTCATATCATGTTCAATTAACATAACTGATACATCACGCTCTGCAATTAATTTCCTAACAAAATCAATAAAGATCTGTGACTCCTGTGGGTTCATACCCGCAGTTGGCTCATCTAGTAATAAGACCTTTGGATTAAGTGCTAGCGCCCGTGCTACCTCAAGCCGGCGTTGATCACCATAGGAGAGATTTCTGGCAAACTCATAGGTCCACTTTCCAACTCCAGCAAAATCTAATATCTCCTGTGCTCGTTCCTCCGCCTCGCGCTCCTCTTTGCGCTGCTTTGGTGTTCTTAAAATAGTTGCGGTAATGCCCGATTTAAGGTGGGAGTGCATCGCAACTAAAAGATTCTCCTGCGCTGTCATTAAACCAAATAAGCGAATATTTTGGAATGTGCGAGCGATTCCAATCTCAGCAATTTTATGAGGGGCAAGATCGGTTATATCTTTACCATCAAAAACAATATTGCCAGCTGATGGCTTATATAGACCAGTTAAAACATTAAAAAATGTAGTCTTACCAGCACCGTTGGGACCAATTAATGAAACAATTGATTTCTTTGGAATATTAAAATTAACATTGTTAACTGCAAGTAGGCCGCCAAACTGTACGGAGATATCATTAGCCTCTAAGACATTACTCATGGCGATTACTTATCCCCACTCTTACTACTTGCATCAATCTGATCTAACTCATCTTCGTGCAGCATTAACTTCAATCGAGATTCTGGTAGTAAGCCCTCACGTTTAAATAGCATCATAAAGATAAGCACTAAGCCAAAGAGTAGGAAGGTAAAGGAGGCAAAATCTACATCGGTACCAAATTGCTCGTTATATAACTGACCAAAGGCGGTTAAACCATTTCCATTTACCCAGGAGAGAATAAATGCGCCAAGGATTACTCCCCAAACATTTCCCATTCCGCCAAGGACAACCATGGCGAGTAAGAAGATTGAGATAGTGAAGTTAAATCGCTCGGCATAAACACCATTTACGTGGGTAGCAAATGCCACACCACCTAAACCACCAGCGAATGCACCAACAGCGTATGCAGCAAGTTTGGTGCGCATAAGTGGCACACCCATCATGGAGGCGGCAAGCTCATCCTCACGGATTGCAAGCCATGCTCTGCCAAGTCGGCCACGGCGCAATCTTAGGGAGATGAAAACCATTACTGCAGTTAGAAGTAAGAAGATTAATAACTTCCAACCAAAATCAAATGGCCCTAGATTTTTAACACCTACTGGAATTGGATCAACGCCCACAATTCCCTTAGTTCCATTGGAGATGTTATAGCCAAAGAAGTTCTCACCGTTGAAAAATACCTGCGGAATAATCTCACCAAAACCAAGAGTTACCAAAGCTAGGTAATCACTCTTTAGGCGAAGTGTTGGTGCACCAATTAAGATTCCAAATAGTGCGCAGACAAAGCCGCCGATAAGCAAAACCATCCAGAAGTTGATATGAATGCCGGGAGCCTCAGCTGGTACTGATCCTAGGAAGTTAATATTTAAGAAGTAGAAAAACTCTGACATAAACCAACCAGCGACGTAGCCACCAATTGCCCAAAATGCTACATACCCAAGATCTAACAAACCGGCATAACCAACCACAATATTTAGTCCAAGGGCCATAATTATGTAAACCAGTGATTCATTTATCGCAGAAGGTGGCATCCATCGATAAACCGCATCATAGACACCAAGTGGTAATCCCTCCCAAGGTAGTAGGAATTGGTAGGTAATAAATAAAAGTAGGCCAATTAGTGAGTAACCAGTAATCCATTTGCGATTTGATTTTGCTACGTTATTTGGCGCTATTGTTTTAGCCATAGTTATTACACCTTTTCCGTTACTGCTTTGCCAAGCAGACCGGCAGGTCTAAAGACTAAGATAATAATAAGAATTGTAAAGACAACACTTTGTGACCATGCCTGCCCAAAGGCGTATGGCAGACCATCATTTAAGCCTTGAATTAAACCAATTAACAATCCACCGACTACCGCTCCCCAAAGATTTCCAATTCCACCTAAAACTGCGGAGGTAAAGGCAATTAAGCCAAGTTGGAAGCCAAGGTTGTAGCTAGTTGTACCAATTGATTGCTGATACAAAAGCCCGGCTGCTCCTGCCATCGCTCCACCTAGGGCGAAGGTAAAGGCGATTGTCTTATTAACATTAATTCCCATCAAAGTTGAGGCATCTTTATCTTGTGAGGTAGCCCGCATAGCTTTACCTTGCTTGGTATTGGTAACTAAATAGTTAAGTGCTAGTAGCAGTGGTAGGCCAATCAAAAATAGCCAAAGTGTAATCAAGCTGATGCGGATCTCACCGATGTAAATATCACCACTAGGAATAACAGTTGGCCACTGCCTTGGTGTTGATCCATTCCACTTTAATCCAATGAAGTTAAGTAAAAATGACATACCAACTGCTGTGATCAATGGGGCCAGACGTGGGGCGTTGCGCAACCTGCGGTAAGCCAATCGTTCGATCAACACATTTACAACCGCGCCAAAGATCATCACTGCAACTAGGCAGGAGGCAAATGCCAACCAGCCCTTTGGATTTGATTGATCTGCACCGATCCAATATGTGATAAAAAAGGATGAGAAGACGGCGCTGAGCATGAAGAGATCGCCATGAGCAAAGTTAATTAATTCAATAATTCCATAAACAAGTGTGTAGCCAAGGGCAATTAATGCGTAGATCAAACCATTTCGTAATCCTGAGATTGCCACCTGCACAAATTGCTCCGGTGCCTTTATTAAGTTAGCTAGCATCCAAACTGACATCAATAAAGTAATTACAATCGCGCCACTCTGTTCAATGCGTTGACGGCGGAGTTGACCAGGGGTGCCAGTAAATTTCTTTGACTCGCTAACTTTAGCCAACTTTACTCCCCTTCTATCTTCACCTAGAACCGCGGTGCACTGCAAGACCCTATACCAAAAAATACAACAAAATTGCTAAAAATAATATAAGTGCCTGTATAAGAATTTGGGTGACCACCTTGCGGTGACCACCCAAATCTATACCTTAGTTATATAACTGGTACTACTTGACTGTGATCTTCTTTACGAAGGTCTCTTTCTTGTCCGTAACGTTCAGAATTGTGATGTCCTTTGACAAGATATCACCGTTCTTATCGAACTTAAGTTGAGTTCCTACAACTGACTTAGCTGCAGAAATGTTCACTGTCTTCATCTTCTCGAAGATATCCTTACGAGTTCCGTTTGAGCGAGAGATTGCATCAAGAATTACTTGAGCAGCTGCTGCGCCGTAAACAGAGAATGAGCTAGTTGGAGCCTCACCGTATGTCAGAAGGTATTCATCTTGGAAATCCTCTGCAGCGCCACCCTTAGGGAATTGACTGATGTCAAGACCAGTAAATGAAAGGTAAGCACCTGCAGCCTCTGGCAATGCCAAGAAGTCTGGGTAACCTGTGAAGCCGTCTGGCATCATGAATTTAACTTTGGTGTTATCGCCAAGGTACTTAACCTTATCCTTAACAAGTTGTCCACCATTTAGGTCAAAGATTCCGCCAACATAAACCATATCTGGGCTTAGGGCTTTGATCTTTGTAAATAAAGCTTCGTAGTTTGTAGCCTTATCATCCCAGCCTTCACCAGCATCGCCAGAAGAAAGAACTGTAAGTCCTAGCTTCTTAGCATTTGTGGTGAATGACTTTGCAACACCTTGTCCGTATGTTTGACGGTCATTAAGAACGTAAACCTTAGAAACACCTAAGCTCTTTGCATACTCTGCAGCAGCAGCGCCTTGGTTATCATCGGTTGTTACAACACGGTAGTAGTTGCGCTTACCATTTGGATAATACTTACCAGGCTCACCAGGATCCCACGCCTTTGTTAGACCAGGGTTAGTGTTTGCGTTAGATACCATAATCATTGGACCCTTTGGATCCTGATTCAAGATTGGCACAATAATCTTTGCGCAACCTGAGTTATAAGTACCCATTACCGCAACTTCGTCGCGAGCTGCAACGTGTGCTTGTGCATTCTTTGCACACTGAGCATCATCCCAAGAGCCTTTAGCGGCTGTTGAGTTGTCATACTCACGGAATTTAATTATGTACTTACCAGCTTTGTTATTCATACGCTTTAATAGCAGTTTGATAGCTTTGTTTGTTGACTCGCTCTGATCAGCAGATCCACCTTGTTTTGGAAGGTCTGAAGAAATATACAGAGTTGTTGCAGCATTTGATGAGCTTGAAACTAGTGTCAAGCTAACAGCAGCTGCTACAAGAGCAACAAGTGCTACCTTTGCAGGATTTTTTTTCATTAAGAGGTATACCTTTCCTAGGATATTCGACACAGTGGACTCATGCCCACAATGCTGTGGGGAAAGGCTAGAGGTTGGCGGTGATTTTGACCAGTTCGATATCTGCCTAAAGGCTGAGAATTTAAGCAATTTCAACTTATTTGCGCTTGGTTTGGGGGTAGCAGGTAACAGTTTTGTTACCCTCACCAAGCCTAAGATTTACAGGGATTTATCGGGAGCTGAGTGCCTCAAAGTTGAGCCAATCTTGCCAAAGTAGAGCAAGGCCAACATTGCAATACCTGCAATCATTAATGCGGTAGTGATGGAGGTTATTTCAACCACCCAAGCCAGAATAGTTTTAGCAATAAAAATAAAAAATGTATTTACAAAACTAAGTTGTGCAACTGCTAATGCATTTTTTCCATTATATAGCCGGCCAGCAATAGAGAAGAAGATCGGCGCCATTGCCGAGGAGCCAAGGCCTGCTAATAGAAAGCCAATCAATGCAACAGTAAATGCCAGATTTTTATTGCGGTCTACTAATAAGGTTGATGAGATCAACATTGAGATAAAGCCTGGGCCACCAAGTAGGCCAGCAGTCTTAATCCAAAATCGCTCACTTTGATGGCCCAGCGCCCAACCAATTGAGTAGCGACCAATAATTAAGCCAAGTAAATAGATTAAATAATTTAGGGTAGCAATTGATGCACCCATCCCTAACTCCTCTTTGCCAAATAGAGTTGCCCAATCTGCGATCGTAAACTCCACAATAGATCCACAGAAAAATCCTAAACTTAAAAACCAGTTAATCTTAAACTTAAATTGCTTTAGTGAGCTCACCTGATACTGGTCATCACTATCAGAATTTATCGGAAAAGTATTTGATAACTTTATAATACTAAATTGGGTAAGCACCCAAACTATAATCATTAAGGATGTAATGTGGGATGCAATTGAAATATGAGTTGATATCGCAAATGCAATTGCAGCAGTACTCATTGCGCCAACCCCCCAAGCTCCGTGGAGTTTAGGGATAATCACTCTTCCTAACTCATCTTGGCGGTGAAGTGAATGGCCAGAGCTGGCAATATGATAAATGGAGATACAAGCACCAGCGGTGATATTTAAGAGTACAAAGATCACTGGTGATCTTGTGTGTACTAAGAGTGAGTAGGTAAGTGCGATACCAGTTGAGCCAATTTGCAGTGCTCGCTTTGCACCAATTCGATGGACAATCTGGCCACCAATTAATAACATAATAATTGAGCCAATCGATCCAGTACTTATTATGGTGCCAAAGGCGCCATTACTAACTCCTAAATTTGCTTTCAGATCAGGAGTTCGTGGGGCAAGTGACATTATTGAGATACCAAATAAAAAGAAGATAAGGCTTAGATAATTGCGCTCTGCTTTTGAAAAATCACTCTTATTAAAGTTTTTCAAAAGAGTGCACTTGCTAATTGGCTTCGTGCCTTAATCAACCTAGGATCAGTTGGATCTACTAAATTAAAAAGTGAAATTAAATGTGCTTTCACCTTATCTCGATCATCAGCTGAGAATGCTTTAACCGCTCTTAATAATCTATCAAAGGCGGCCTCATAATTACCGGATGCAATCTCAATATCAGCACACATCAGTTGACTGATTAGATCATCATCTTTGGCATTTTTTAATGTTAATACTGGGTCAATACCTTCAATCCGTAGCATCAAATTAACCTGGGCTAATCCAATAACTGCTACCTGCTCATTTGGTTTACGTTTTAGCCACGCCTCATATGATCTCTGTGCCGCTTTGTAATCACCTTTTTCCATCGCCTCAAAAGCTGCAACCTCCTCAGCCTCCATCGGAATCTCAGTTGGCCCTTCAGGTGCGCTACCTACCCCTTTTTGCGATGCTAGCTCTAGTAATTTATTAATTACTAACCGCACCTGATCTGCTGGTGGAACTGATTCAAATAATGGCATTAGTTGCTCTGCAATAATTGCAATTGCAACTGGTACTGATTTTATTTGTAGCGCCTGGGCAACCTGTGGTTGGGCATCAACATCTACTGTGCCAAGTAGCCAGGCATCTTTATCTGCCTGCTCTAACTTTCCTAATATCTCTAAGATCTCTTTAGATTGTCCACTCCTTGGTGACCAACAAAGAAGAATAATTACCTTTTCCTTTGATTTACTAACAAAATCAGTAACTAGATTCTCCTGTGTTACCACCTTGCCAAAGACTAGGGTGGTATCTATTGGTGGATTTTTTAGGGTGGAAAGATCAAAGACATTACCAAAGCCAGCCCCGGGTGGTTTATTAAAACTCATACTTAGATCAGCACTCCTGAATCCATCCGATATGGCAATACCTTTTCAATATAATCTTGAGTAGCAAAATCTAACCCAACATCTTTGCCTAGCTTCTCACCTAGATACCAGCGGTTCTCTAATACCTCATGAAATAACTGCGCCGGCTCAACTCTACCCTTTAAGTTATCTGGGACTTGATTTACTACCCGCTGAAAAACATCAGTGAGCCACTGCTTAACCACAATTGAGTGCGGCGTACTTGGTGGAAACTCCCGTGCCTTATAACGATCATAGGATGCAAGTAATCGCTTTGCCTGCAGCTCCTCTGCTTGCAATCCCATTAACTCAGCTAATCGATTAGCGTGGTAACGGGCAGCAACTAACTTTGGTTGAAACTTAATTGATCCCTTATCCCCTGTAGTTGTTACCTCAACCTCTTCAACTGCAAAACCTAAATCTTGCAGTGATCTCATTGCCCGCTCCACCGCTTGGCGATCTGATGCATCTAATATCTGTGGCTCCTTAAGCATCTTCCACAATCTTCGATACCTCTTTATTACACCATCGGAGGCTCTAACTGGATTTATCTCCTGCGATAAAACACCAGCTACTGCTAAATCCTCTAATTCTGCTGCCACATTAAAGTGGGCTAACTCTAAATCATGTTCACGTTGGCCATCACTTAAAGATTTTTGAAACTCACCAGTCTCAGCATCAACTAGGTAGGCCGCAAAATCATTGGCATCTCTTCTAAATAAGGTATTAGATAATGAGCAATCCCCCCACCAAAAGCCGAGTAGGTGAAGGCGCACTAAAAGTAAGGCGAGGGCGTTTGCCATATTTAATATTTCAGTGGGGGTAACTGACCCACTTAAAATAACTCGGTATGGCAATGAGTAGGGCAGGTACTTTGTAACAAGTGCAGGTGGTAGTTCATTACCTTCAGAATCAACCCTGCCCTCAATAACTGCAACTGGCTCAACACATGGCGCAGTTTGCTGATTTAAATCCCGCAGCAATGTGTACTCACGGTTTGCAAACTCAGTAACAGTCTCTTTAACAGCAAAGATCTCGCTATTGCTTTTATCTGGATTAGATCTAATTAACCTAACTACGTGGCGTGAAATGCCACGCATACTGGTCAGCACCTCATCCTCTGGCCAGCCTTCCAGTGGTTTATCCCAGGGCAGATTAGCTAAGGTGGCGATCTCCTCGCCTAATCCTTTGATTCGCAGTCCACTCACAGCGCTATTCTCTCTTATTTAACTACTTAGCCACTAATCAGATCGTATGAAGTAAGTTAAAAGAAGGTTAAAATCCTGCTTATGACTAGATTTACTAAACCAAGAATTGCGGCAAAGTTGCTGCGGCGCAAAGTTGCTTCAAAATCGGTAGAGGATTTTGGTGAGGCTGGTAAACCAGTTGATACCACTCACCCCTTTTACTTTGGCTTTATGGTCACAGTTGGCGCACTCCTTGCCCTTACAACTTTGCGTGCTTTAGCCTCAGCATCGGCAGTATTTATCTTGATTATTGTTTCAATCTTCTTAGCGGCAGGTTTAAACCCAGCAGTTTTATTTTTCCAAAACCGCGGGTTAAAGCGAGGAGCAGCAGTTGGCGCAGTAATGGCATCTGTCTTAATCTTTGTGGCAGCCTTTATTGCGATCGCAGTTCCACCCCTTATTGAACAAGGAAATCAATTACTAGAAAATGCTCCCCAATTAATTAGAGATCTAAACAACAATGCATTTATCAATGATTTAAACAATAAGTATGGGGTAATTGACTCCTTGCAAACAAGGGTTGATTCGGTAATTAAAGATGGTCAATTTGCCGTTACCGCCTTTGGCGGCGTAATTGGTGTTGGTAAAGCGGTGGTATCAGGCCTGGTCTCTACCCTAACAATTCTTACCCTCACTCTTTACTTCCTGGCATCCCTTCCTCAAGTTATTGAGATTGGTCTTAAGTTTGTGCCAGCATCTAGGCGCAATCGAGTTTCAAAGTTAGTAAATGCAATTATTTCTCGGGTTGGCTCCTTCGTTGGCGGACAAGCAATTATCGCCGCCCTTGCTGGCATATTTATCCTAATCATGGGCTTAATAATTGGTATGCCATACGCGGGGCCCTTGGCGGTAATTGTTTTAGTTTGCGGCTTTATTCCATTAGTTGGCCACTTCATCGGCATGACTATTGTCACCTTAGTATCACTAACCGCATCACTTTCCATAGCTGCAATCGCACTTGCCTCTTACGTAATCTATGTTCAAATTGAAAATTATGTAATTACGCCCCGAATAATGAGAAGATCACTTTCAATTCCAGGGCTGGTCACAATTATTGCTGCCTTACTTGGCACATCCCTATTAGGTTTAATTGGCGGCCTACTTGCCGTGCCGATTGCCGCTGCAGTTCTGCTTATCTTGGATGAGGTAGTTTTTCCAAGGGCTGATCAATCTTAAACTTCTGTGGGCAGTGGGAATCTACTTGGCGCAATGACTTTTACAATCTCACTTAATACTAAATAAACCAGCGGTTCACCCACCCAAAGATGTTTAGCACCTTTAACATCAATCTGCTTAAGATTTGCTAGGTTTGAAAATCTAATTTTTGCTTGTGCAGGTTTCAAGTAATCATCATGCTCTGGAATAAGAGCTGTAATA
>CANKTS010000027.1:0-10532 GCA_947486485.1 Actinomycetota bacterium
TATCAATTACCGGACCACCTGGAAAGCCAAGTCCCATAATCCGGGCAATCTTGTCAAAGGCCTCACCTGCTGCATCATCAATGGTTGCACCCTTAATAATTACATCTTTAGCTAAGTTATTTACCTGCAAAATTGATGAGTGGCCACCACTTACTAACAATGCAATAGTAGGGGCCATCTTTAGATCATTATCTAATTGATCAACTGCAATATGGGCAGATAGATGATTAACCCCATATAAGGGTTTATCTAATGCCAGTGCCAAGCCAGATGCACTACTTACCCCAACTAATAACGCGCCAATTAAACCAGGACCTGCAGTTACTGCAATGGCATCAATATCTTTAAGTGTTACCGATGCATCTTTAAGGGCTTGCTTAATTACCTGTTGCATCGCTTCTAAGTGAGCACGGCTTGCAACCTCAGGAACTACCCCGCCAAAACGTGCATGTTGCTCAACACTTGATGAGATTACATTTGCTAATAACTTTCGCCCATTAACAATGCCAACCGCGGTCTCATCACATGAGGTTTCAATACCAAGTACTAGTGCCATTACTTAAGCTCCTTGCGCATTACAACTGCAGTTAGCCCTGGGCCGTAGTAATTCTCCCGCTTTGAAATCTCTACAAAACCATATTGTTCATAAAGTGGGCGGGCTGCATCATTACCAAGACGCATCTCAAGCATGATCGCATCCGCTTCTTTAACTCTTGCCCAATCAATTAGCCGCTTTAATAACTCACGTCCCACACCTTTGCGGCGATAATTATCAACCACAGTAATAGTGTGAACATCTGCCACATCTGCCACATAAAAAATGCCGGCGTAGGCAATTAACTCACCATCTGCTTCGGCTGCAAGGTAGTAAGCATCTTTGGGTGCCTTGGCAAACTCCTCTTTAAATTGCGCACTACTCCAAGCAGCTTTGCCATAAACCTGCTTCTCAATTGCAGTCGCGACTACTAAATCAAGTGTGCTCATTAATCTGAATTTAACTCCAGCTGGTAGTGGATAAGCATCTGGTTTTCTAATATAGATTGGTTGTTCAACTGAACTAGAGGTTAGTGCAATCTTTGCTAGCGCAACTGGATCTGGGTAGTAATCACCCTCATTAAAGATTTTAACTCCTAATTTTTCTAAAGTACTTGCGTTAGCAACTGCTGGCTGCGTTATGCGCAAGCCATCCTTATACTCTGCCCAATATCTCTCTTTGCGCCTAGCATCTGTTGAAACAATAAAATGACCTTCACTAATAACAGCTGCCATTGCATCTAATGAGCAAACTCCAATCCATTTAATATCTGCTGCTATTGCAAAGCTTTGTGCAAATGCAATACCAACTCTAAGGCCTGTAAATGGGCCAGGTCCCATACCAACTGCAACTAGATCTATATCTCTACTCACCTCTAAAGCTTGCGCAACTAATTTAGGCAACACCTCACCGTGAGCCAAGGCATCATTATGGGTTTTATTAAATAAAACTTCGCCATCTTTAACCAATGCCACCGATGTTTGTGAGGTAGAGGTATCTATTGCAAGGATTGTGCTCATAATTTAAACCCTGCCCAACGATCACCAATTGGAGTTATCTCAAGATTTCGAGAGCTTTCCTTATCACCTTGAGTAATTTTAATATCTAAGTATTGATCGGTCAGGGTTGAAACAAAGGCTGCTCCCCACTCAATTACAAAAATAGAGCTTGGTAGGTAACTTTCAAAATCTAAATCGGTAAAACTGCTTACTCCAGAATCAAGTAATCGATATGCATCAATATGAATAAAGTTTGGGCTGCCCTTATGGATTCGGCTTATTACAAAGGTAGGGGAGGTAACACCGATAATACCTAGGGCGGTAGCAATTCCTTGGGCTAAGACAGTTTTGCCAGCAGCTAGCTCACCTGTTAAAACCACAACATCGCCAGTCTTTAATGCTTTGCCAATCTGCTCACCAATTTGCTGCATCTGTTCTACTGAGGTGACAGAGGTTTTCATAATGGAAGTAGTTTATAGATAGAAAAAGGCCCCTCAGTTTCCTGAAGGGCCTTTTTTAGATTTAGCTATTACCGATCTTGGAACATCAAAGCAGGTTTGAAGTTTGGATCAATAAACATGCTTGGATCTTTCTTTAGTGCAGATTTAGCGGCTGCCATTGATGGAAGTTTTCCACTCTTACCTGCGCTAGCAAGTAACTTAGCAATCACCATAATCTGATCATTTGTATACATCGCGTGAGATGTACCTGTTGTAACTCCAGTTGGAGCCTTTGGAGAGCCAGCTGAGTCAAACTCTGTGTACTCATCTGGTGGCTTGTTCCATATATTTAGCAACAAACCAGGCTTTGCATCTCCATTACTTATGGAAGCCTCATACAAATCCTTCATCTTTTGAATATAGCCAGCTGGTGTAATTTGATCAGCTGTCTGTGAGACTGTGATTGTTGGAACAGAGATCTTTCCAGTGTATGCAGCTTGGTTATTTATACACGCAATTGCAGAGGCACTTGCAGTAACTCTAGGAGCTACTGGGTTGAACTTGCTCAGGAAAGCTAACATTCCAGCTGTTGCTGTCTTGCCACTTAACCCTGCTGCATAAATATCGCCATTATCACCAAGTCGTGAGGCGTAATCTGTAGCTGAGTTATCAAAGATACTTCCACCACAACGCATTTCAGCGTCATAGTTTCCAATAACTCCAAGTGCAAGTGCAGTTGCTGTGTTTTCTAAAACTGCAAGTGCTGGGCTAATCGCTAATCCAAATGAGGTTTCAAGTGCACCCTTAGGTCCAGATGAAGCATCATATGTATTTGATTGAGTAGGCATTCCTGCTAGTAGGCCAATTAATAAAATTGCACTACGAACTGGGATACCTTTTAATGACGCTGGTGCGTTTGTAGCACTAGCTGGCCATGCTGGAGCTAATGGATTGGCCGAAATAGCAGCTGAAAGTGCGCCAAGGACAGTTAAGAGCTTTCCAATATCGCCAATTAACTCCATATAACCGCGAGTATCACCTGCATACTCAGGTTGGGTATATCCATTTCCTTTAATTGTTGGATCAAATAATGTTTTATACATCCATAAAACATCATTTGCGTATGAGTATTGGCTAGCAGCAGTTCCTGCCATATGCAGATTGGCTGCAGCGTCAATAATTCCATATTGCTCAGAAAGTGATTGAGAAATATGTCCGCCTAGTGAATCTCCCCAAGAAACAACTTTGCTAATCTTCGGGAAAATATCTTTAGCGTAGACAATTAAGTTTACATTTGCCTCAATTGCTTCTGGAACTGACCAACCATTTACCTGCACACCCGCACCAGCTAAGGCATAGCCTTGCTTTAGAAGTGTTTGGGCAATAATTTCCTGATCTGCTGCAGTCCGTCCTGGTGCAACCTCAGGTGCTGAACGAGGTACTGAATAAGCACCATCTGGGTTGATCACTGGAATTTTAGGCAGAAGAACTTGGTTTCTGATTCCGTGTGAATATAAAAACATCATGCCATTGAACTTCGCTGGCATTCTGATCTCATACTTAGAACCATTGCCATCAGCGCCGGTACATTTTTGGAATGCAACAAACTGAGCGCCGTCAATAAAGCCGGTGTCAGAGCAGCCTTCGGCTGCATTAGCAGAACTTGGTACTGCTACGGCAAATGTTGCAACAAGAGCTGCAGAGATAAGAGCAGTTAAGCCCTTCTTTAGTTTTAGATTTTTCATGAGTTTGTTGGTATCCCATTCTTAGGCATTGCAGGACGTGTGAAGGTAGAGGCCTCTACTGCTCCAGCTGCTGAATCAGTAGTGAAGATAGATAGCGTTCCACCGTATGGCTTTAATTCACCCTTTGCATTTAACTGACCGAACCAGTAACCGTTGTAACCAACATGGCTAGTGGCTGAGTAATTAAGTGGCACGCGGCCTGCGCTGGCAAACTTTGCACCCTTGTTCTGAACTGCATTAATCAGACCAGTACGGGTTAGGTTCTTACCAGCAGCACGCAGTGCCTGCACAGTTAACATCGCTGAGTTCATTCCCTGTAGAACAATGTTGTCAAAGGAAATACCCTTGTTGTACTTCTCATTGATCTTCATGAACTGGCTTACATACTCATCAGATGTGTCTTTAGCATCTGGGAAGAAGCTAGCTGCGATTGCGCCATCAATTGTTGTGGACTTAACACCAAGTGCGAGCAATGTATTTGCATCTCCACCGACAGATCCTGCGATCCAGGTGAATTTGCTAACTAGGTCAAGTGACTCTGCAGCCTTAAAAATAAGTGCAGTTACATCAGTTGTACCAAATAGAACAACTACTGGCTTACCAGGAATAGCGCTTAATCCAGTTAGAAGTGCCTTAGCACGAGCATCGGTAATGGAGCTAGTTGGATACAAGGTTGTGGAAGCAATAGTTAGTCCACCAGCTTTAAAGCCGTTAACACCATCTACTCCAAACTCATCATCTTGTGCAACTAAAGCAACAGCTTGTCCAGCGAACTTCTCTTTAATGAACTTGGACATAATTTTTGCTTCCATGGCATAACTTGGAAGTACAGTGAATGTGGTTGGGTACTTAGTAGTGTTACCAAATCCGCTAAAACCAGTATTCACAAAAAGATCAGGGACATTCTTAGCGGCAAGTGATGCAGCGGTGTATGCCTTGGAGTGTGTTGCTGTACCAAGTGCGCCTACAAGTGCAAATACATTGTCTTTAAGAATTAGATTAGTGGTTTGGGTAGCAGCCAATGTTGGCAGGTACTTATCATCACGAACTACTAATTTAATTTTACGACCATACACTCCGCCATTAGCGTTGATATAGTCAAAGTAAGCTTTCATTGCGCCAGGAACTTTTCCGTAGGCTAAGCCAGCAGAGCCAGTTAATGGAGTTGAAACTCCTAACTTAATCTCAGTAGCGGTAACGCCAGGATCGGCAGCTTGTGCAGGCATGATGCTTAGCACCATTGCTCCGGCAGCAACTACCGCTGAAACGATTGAGAAACGTTTCATGCGAGTATTTCTGATCATTTATTTCCTTCCGTATGGTTATCTTGCTTATTACATTTTTAATGCTTCTTCTTTAATAACTGCCCTGGTCCATTAGGCGCAAACAACACCGCTGCGATTAGCAATGCGCTGACCAAAAAACCAGGCAAGGTTGCGGTGAATCCTTCAGATCCGCCGATTCGGTTTACTACCGAATCAGCGATCTCAGGGATCGCCACCAAAACCAACCCCCCTAGCATCACACCTTTTAGGCTATACACGCCAGTAACAACTGCCCCTGTTAGGAGGGAAAATGAGAGGGAAAGGGGGAAAGCTGAGGGTGAAACCCCGCTTATGAGCATAACCAGCAGCCCACCAGCCAGCCCTGCCACCCCAGCGCTGATAGTAAAGGCGGTGACCTTTAGCCGGCCAGTATTAATACCAGTCAACTGAGCAGCCACCTGATTGTCCCGCATCGCTCTAAAACTTCGCCCATACTTTGAGCTAAGCAGATTAGAGATCAACCAAATCATTATCAGGGCGGCAAGGGATGAGATCCAGAAGAACCATTTGTATTGCGAGAAGGCCTCACCAAATCTAGCCGGTGGTGCACCAACATCAAATGCCACTCCTTGCTCACCACCTAAAATTGGAAATTGATTAGCAAGAGATGGCAATGAGACGGCAAGGGCTAAGGTAGTGCCAGCTAAATAAGGGCCAGATAATCTAGCAACACCAAATCCTAAAATTAATCCAAATAAACCGGCGACAAATGTAGCAATTATTAATGCGATTACTGGATGCAGATTAGCATTATTAGTTGATAAAGCTCCAGCGTATGCCCCGACCGCCATTAATGCAGAGTGGCCAAGCGATAACTGTCCTGAGTAACCAGTTAGTAAAATAATTGAAGCAATCGCCAAGGTATACATAGCCACAAATGATCCTTGGTATTGGCGAAGCTCACCCACCCGATCACCGACTAGAAGTAGTAGCCAACCAAATAAAATAAATAAAAATAAACGTTTTTTAGTCGCAGAAAAATTATGCATTTAATCTCGCCGGCCTTTCTTATTTGAAAATATTCCAGCTGGCTTAATCAATAAGACTAAAATTAAAATAATGAATGCGGTAGGAAAAACTAATCTAGAGCTGACATAGGAGGTCGTAAAGTTAATTGCAAAACCTAGAACCATTGCACCAGCTACCGCGCCAAATAAACTGTCCAAACCACCAATTACGGCAGCAATAAAACCAAATACTAAGAGCACATCCATCGCATTTGGATATAGATAAGTGCTGGGTATAAATAACATGCCAGCTAGCCCACCGGCAGCACCGGCTAATGCCCAACCTAAGGTCCTAATTCCATCCACCTTTATGCCAGAAAGCTTTGCAATTTCAGGTGAGTGGGCAGAGGCACGAAGTGCTAAGCCAAGATTAGTTTTTTGGAATAACAAGGTTAGAAGCAACATCGTGATTGTTACGCAAACTAGAACCATTAAATTAAATGGACTAAATGCAATAACAGAGCCAAAAATTCGATAACCATCGGTAGAAACTGGTGCAGCAATTGTTTGGTAGGTCAGTCCCCACTTAAATCCAATTATTGCTTGAACGATGCCAAGTAATCCTAAGGTTGCTACCACTGGTGCAATCATTACGATCGGACCCGATGTGATTCGCTTAAATATTGGGCGCATAAAAAATCTATCTATTGCTGCCCCGATTACCGCTCCAGCAACTATTGCCATAATTAATCCAACCCAATATGAACCGGATCTAACTATTACCTCATAACCAATATAAGTAGTTAATACCGCTTGGCCTGCTTGAGCAAAGTTAATTACTCGAGTAGAGCGCCAGACTAAAACTAGCGCAGTAGACATTAAAGCGTAGATAGATCCGGTGGTAAGTGAGGTTAAGACCGCTGTTATAAATTTCAACATTTAAAACCCCAAATAGGCAGAGCGAACTGCCGGATCATTTAAGAGATTTTGCGCAGAGTCTGCAGCGACAACTGAGCCTAGGTTTAAAACTATTCCCTCATCAGCAATCTTTAGCGCACCCATAGCATTTTGCTCAACTAATAAAACAGTTAAATCCATTTTCTTAACCAATGATTTTATTGTTTGGAATATCTGCTCAACAATTAATGGTGCAAGTCCTAAGGATGGTTCATCTAGTAATAAAAGTTTTGGCCGGGCAACTAATGCTCTACTAATTGCCAGCATCTGCCGCTCACCCCCTGATAATGAGCCAGCACCTTGCGACATTCTTTGGCCAAGAATTGGAAACAGTTCAACTACCTCATCAGTTGCTTTAACAACATCCTTCTTATCTTTTCGCCATAAACCTGCGAGCGCTAAATTCTCTTTAACGGTTAACTCAGCAATTACAGATTTACCATCAGAGACATGCATGATTCCGGAGCGGGCCAGATCCTCAGCCCGTTCACCTAGAATTGAATTACCATTCCAGGTAGCACTTCCTGATTTACTCTCTTTAAGTCCAGATAATGTTCTAAGTAATGTAGTTTTACCGGCACCATTGGCACCAATAATTGCAGCCAGCTCTCCTTGTGGCACACTAAATGAGACATTACTTATTGCTCTGATCGCACCGTGATCAATTGTTAAGTTCTCAACTACCAGGCTCAACTGTTCACCCCCAAATAGGCAGCGACAACCGCTGGATCACGTCGTACTGTTTCAACCTCACCGGAGGCAATTACCTGACCAAAGTTAAGAACATATAGGCGATCACAAACATTCATCACAACATCCATGTGGTGCTCAACTAATATCACTGAACATTGGGCGGCAAGATTGTGAATTAATGAGTTCATCCACTCAATATCTTGAGCGCCAAGACCTCCTGCTGGTTCATCAAGTAATAAAATCTTTGGCTCACTTACCAATGCCCGCGCAATTGCCACTCGTTTTGTAACTGGATAGGGCAAGGAGTCTGCCCGCCGGCCGGCAATACCTGAGGCATAAACCCGCTCAAGTGCGGTCATTGCTCGTTGCTTAAGCTTTGCTTCATCTTTGCCGCTTAGGCCAAGCGCGGATGAGATCAAACCACTTCTTGCTCTCTTATAGTCGCCAACCATTACATTCTCTAAAACAGTTAGCTCTGGAAAGAGACCAACTCCTTGCAGGGTACGAGAGATTCCTAAATCAATTAGTTGATAAGGCTTTGGCCATTTATGTGACTTACCATTTATTTCAAGTGAGCCAGATTCAACATCGGCAAGACCAGAGAGTGCGTTAAATAAAGTTGTCTTACCTGCTCCGTTGGGACCAATTAATCCCACTACCTCATTGCGATTTAATTCTAGGTTTACATTTGATAACGCTTTTAATCCACCAAATGAAACAGATAAAGATTTAATTGATAGCAGATTAGAGTTACTCACGAGGGTAGATTCTAGGCACCCGTGGGCCGATTCGAGTAACTATCTCATAATTTATCGTGCCAGATGCCTTTGCCCATTCATCAATTGTGTACTCACCGCTGCTACCATCACCAAAAACAATCACCTCATCCCCAGTTTTTGCTAAGGAATTAATTCCCAGATCTACAACAAATTGATCCATCGAAACCCGCCCTATTAATGGCGCCCGCTTACCACCAACAAATACCCCAGCTAAATTATTGGCATTTCGTGGGACTCCATCTGCATAACCAAGTGTTACTACACCAAGTTTGGTCTGACTCGTTGTTACTTCAGTACCACCATAACCAACACTTACGCCAGCCTTAACAGCTTTAACTAAATGTAACTTTGCCTTTAATCTCATTGCCGGCTTTAAATAAAGTGATTTAGAATCACCTAAATTATTTATATCAGGGCTTAAACCATATAAACCAATTCCCCATCTGATAATACTTTTATGGGCAGACTTAATTGTTAGTGAAGCAGCTGAGTTTGCAATGTGAATAAACTCTACTTTTATGCCAGCAGCATTAGCACTTTTGATTCGATCCTCAAATATATCCAATTGCTCTTTGTTCATACCCTCATCTGGTTCATCAGCTCTGGCAAAGTGTGACCAGATGCCAACAATATTTAATTCATTATTTTTTGCATAAATACTTAATTCTTCAAGAAATATCTGCCAATCATCGCCCACACCCCCTCGGCTCATTCCAGTATCAACTTCAATATGTACTCTTGGGATCTTTTTAACTGATTTTCCAGCTAATACAATCTTATTTAATAATTCAGTTGATGAAATAGATAGATCAATATCTAGATTAATTGCAGTTTTAAAATCCTCACCCGCCGGTGTTAGCCAAGCAATAATTGGCTTGGTAATCCCACCCTTTCGTAATGTGATTGCCTCTTCAAGTAAGGCGGTGCCAAGCCAATCAGCACCAGCATCTTGCGCAGCCCTTGCTACTGGCAATAACCCGTGCCCATAAGCATCTGCTTTAACAACCGCTAAAACTTGTGCACTTGTTTTACTTTTAATAAATTTTAAATTATCTGCAATTGCAGAAAGATTTATCTCAGCGCTGGCGCGACTCATAAGATAAAGCCTATCGCCTGCTTTATGAGGGTTGACTATCTGAGGAGATTGATCTGTCGAGTGCGATAATTAATACTAAAAGTGCTGAGCCAATAAATAGGCCGCCAAGTAAATCTGAGAACCAATGGGTATTGCGATATAGGGAGGCTAGGCAAACACCACTGGTAACGATTGAGACAAACCAGGTTAATCGCATTCCTTCAAATGGCTCCTTGTGGGAGTAGCGAAATATTAAATAAGCAAAAATACCCCAGGTAAGTATTGCATTAGCCGCATGCCCACTGGGATATGAAAGACCGCTATCGGTAAATACTAAATCAAATCCAGAGTGTGGTTTGGTGCGACCAAATAATAATTTTGATGCGCCAACTGATAGATTTAAAAGTATTAGTGAAAGTAGCGATAAATTAAATGGTCGCCATGTTTTAAACCTACGCCCAATTAAAATGGAGGTAATTATCAAGATTATTGCCGTAACACTTCGTAATCCTAAATCATCAACTAACATAACTAAGGTTGGTGTTTTGCCAGGTGTGACAAGTAAAATATCACGATTATAAATCCACTCATCAAGGCGCCTAATCCAAGTATTTGCCAATACCTGTTGAGTAATAACACCGTAAATACTTATGAATAAGAGTGCTAACTTAAGAGCAGAGTTTTTCTGCTTACGCCTTCTCTCTGGCATTTACTTACTCAACTGTTACTGATTTAGCCAAGTTTCTTGGCTGATCAACATCATTTCCTCTAGCTACCGCCATCTCATAAGCAATAACCTGAAGAGGCACAACAGATAAAACCGGTTGTAGTAACTGATCAACCTGCGGGATTCGAATTAGATGATCAGCGCCAATAAACTCAAACTCACTAATTGCAATTACGACTGCGCCCCTCGCCTTAACCTCTTGAATATTACTTGCCATCTTCTCAGCCAACACTGAATCTTGAGCTGGCATAATTGCAATTACTGGTGTGCCCTTATCAATTAATGCAATAGGTCCATGCTTTAACTCACCA
>CANKTS010000028.1:0-10439 GCA_947486485.1 Actinomycetota bacterium
AAGATGTAAAGCAGGGTAAGAAATAAGCGTAATTTCAGTAAATGGTGCAGGTCAGGTAGCCTCACCCCCAACAAGAATTAACTATCGTTAATTAACTACAAGGCTAGGAGCTCAACCATGGCAAGTAAAAGCGCAGATGTTCGTCCAAAAATTACAATGGCATGTGTTGAGTGCAAAGAGCGCAACTACATCACACGCAAGAATCGTCGTAATGATCCAGATCGGCTGGAGCTAAAGAAGTTTTGTCCACGTTGTAAATCCTCACAACTTCACCGCGAAACTCGTTAATTAAAACCCGCCAATGGCTGGGTCAATTCGCATCTGCTTAATTGCAGAGGGCTTTACTGAGGATTTAATTACCTGTGTTTCATCCATTACAAAACACACCCAAACTCCAATAAATATCTATGCCAATGGTAAGAATAATTGGCTTGCTGAGGATCTTTTTAATTCAGAACAGGTCAGGATCACCCAAGAAAAAAATCCACTTGGCTGGGGCAATGTAATCAATCATTTTCTAAATACTTTTACCGAGGATTATTTAGTAATTATGGATCCATCGACAGTTTTTATGGGAGATCCAATCCCAGAAACACTCTCTGCTCTTGAATCAGGTTACCAAGCTGCTGGCTGGAAAGGTGGCTTAGTTAATTTAGAAGATGAATGGCGAAGCACCGATGATAAAGGGGCGGGTGAGGTGGATGTGCTTTTCAGTTACTTCATGGCAATTAATCGAGAGTTTGCATTAAAAGCAGGGGGCGCTAATCCAAGTGCTAAGTATTATCGAAATGCTGATATGGAGTTATCACTTGCGATGCGGGCTACCGGTGGAAAGTTAATGCAGATTGACTTACCTCTTGAGCAAGGCCGACATCACGGTTATTACGATACTGATCCAGATTATCGGGATAAAAATTCTCGAAAGAATTATCAGAGAATTTTAGATCGGTTTAGAGGAAAAAATGAGATCCTCTCACCTCGCAGGTAGGCTTAGGTAATGGAATCATTATCAAACTTCACAACACTTAGAGTTGGCGGACCTGCCCAAAAGATTGCGCATGCTCATAATGAGGATGAGTTAATTGAATTTGTTAAGGATGCAGATAAATCAGGTGAACAAGTATTAATTTTAGGCGGCGGATCTAATTTATTAATAAGTGATTCAGGCTTTGCTGGAACTGTAATTAGAGTTGAAAGTAAAGGAAACGCACTTGACTACGATGCGTGCAGCGGTGGAATGATTGAAGTATCAGCTGGTGAGGATTGGGATAAGTTTGTTGAATTAACAATCGAAAAGGGTTTTGCCGATCTTGAATCATTAAGTGGAATACCCGGAACTGTTGGGGGAGCACCAATTCAAAATATCGGTGCATATGGACACGAGGTAAGTGAAACTATTGCCAGGGTAAGGGTCTTTGATCGCAAAAAAAGTGAGGTAGTCACCTTCACAAATCAAATGTGTAATTTCTCCTACCGCAACTCTATTTTTAAAGAGGCGAGCGGCCGATACGTAATTTTAAGTGTCACCTTCCAATTACGAAAAGGTGAGATGTCACTGCCAATTTCCTATGCTGAGCTTGCTAAACATCTATCGGTAAATTTAGGAGACAAAGCCCCCGTCGCTGCAGTTCGTAAAGCGGTATTAGAACTTAGAGGCAGTAAGGGAATGTTATGGAACACGAAAGATGAAATACGTTCAGCAGGTTCATTTTTCATAAATCCAATCTTAAGTAAAGAGATTGCAGATAAGTTGCCAACCGATGCACCTCGTTGGCCTCAGGCAGATGGCAAGGTTAAAACCTCAGCTGCATGGCTTATGGAACATGCCGGCGTTACTAAGGGTGACAAATTGGCCGGCGCGCAAATTTCCAGCAAGCATGTTCTGGCGTTAACTAACTCTGGCAACGCAACTGCAAATGACATTGTTGAGCTAGCAAAGATGGCTAGGGCTAAGGTATTTGAGAAGTTTGGAATTAAATTACAAACTGAGGTGCAATTAGTTGGGTTAGATTTAAACTAAATTGCTTCACTAAGAAGTTTCTTAACCCTACCAATTCCTTCAACAATATCCTCATCACTTGTTGCATATGAGAATCGTAAGTATCCAGATGGGCCAAATGCTTCACCAGGAACTGCAGCCACCTCAACCTCTTCTAATATTAAAGTTGCAAGCTCAGCAGATGTCTTAGGGCGCTTTCCTCTAATTTCTTTGCCCAATACACCTTTAACTGAGGGATAAACATAGAAAGCACCAGTTGGAGTTGGGCAGATAACTCCTGGGATCTCATTTAATAACTTAACAATTAATTTACGGCGGCGATCAAATGCTTCACCCATCTTATGAACAGCAGATAGGTCACCATTAAGCGCTGCTATTGCTGCTCGCTGAGAAACATTTGCCACATTTGCGGTGGAGTGTGAGTGCAGATTTGTTGCTGCCTTAATAATATCTTTTGGCCCAATCATCCAGCCTACTCGCCAACCAGTCATGGCATAGGTTTTAGCAACACCATTTACGATAATTGTGTGATCGGCTAATTCAGGAACTGCAACACAGATACTTGGCGCTTTCGCTCCGTCATAAAGCAAATGCTCATAGATCTCATCAGCTAGTACCCACAAATTATTCTTTAATGCCCATTGACCGATTTCTTTCACCTGCTCTGGTGAGTAAACCGCACCAGTTGGATTAATTGGTGAACAAAATAACAGCATCTTAGTTTTTGGTGTGCGAGCCTTTTCTAGCTGTTCAACAGTTACTAAATAATTTTGCGATTCATCAGCAAATACTTCAACCATCTTTCCACCGGCAAGGCTTATGCACTCTGGATATGTTGTCCAGTATGGGGATGGCACAATTACTTCATCACCTGGATCAAGTAATGTGGCAAAGGCTTGGTTAACAGCTTGCTTACCACCATTTGTTACTAACACCTGATCTACAGTTATCTCATAATTTGAATCGCGCTTAGTTTTTTTAACAATTGCTTCACGCAACTCTGGAAGACCTGCAACTGGTGTGTAACGATGGTTAGCTGGAATTTTTGCTGCTTCAATTGCAGCATTAACTATGTAATCAGGTGTTGGAAAATCTGGTTCACCAGCACCAAAACCAATTACTGGCCGACCTGCAGCTTTTAATGCTTTTGCTTTGCTATCAACTGCAAGAGTTGCAGATTCTGCAATCGCAGCAATTCGCTTTGAAACTCTAGGTTTTTCAGATGCGCTCATGGGGGGACAGTCTGCCATCTACGCCTAGAAGTGGCTTCATATTTATCTCAGTTTTACCTTTCCCCTTCACCTCATCTACACTTTCTCCCCCGGCGCTTGTATTAGGTCATGATTTTTCATGCCTTAATTCGGGACAAAGGGCAGTAGCTCAATTGGCTAGAGTTGCCGTCTCCAAAGCGGCCGGTTGGGGGTTCGAGTCCCTCCTGCCCTGCAAGTAGTTTTAAAAAGATTTAACAAAAGAGAAGGAATAGGTAGATGAGCGAAGAGATCATCTCAACTGAAGAATCAACTGGGTTCTTTGGTCGCATTGCCCTGTTCTATCGCCAAGTTATTTCGGAGTTAACAAAGGTTGTTTGGCCAACTCGAAACCAATTGACTACCTACACCGCAGTGGTATTAGTTTTCGTAAGTTTTATTATTTTAGTAGTTTCAATCTTTGATTTAATTTTGACCAAAATTACCTTCTGGGTATTTGGCTAAGGCGAATAGGAAAAATGATGTCAATTGATACGCCTGCCAATCCACCAGTGGATGCATTTGAGGCTGCGCTGGCTGTGGCTGAAGCTGCGCCGGTAGTTGAAGAGGTAATTGCTCCGGTAATTGAGGATGTAGTTGAAGAATCTACAACTGAAGAAAATGATGAGAATTCAGAGTTTCGCACCGCACTCCGCAACGCCCCTGGTGAGTGGTTTGTTGTTCACTCATACGCTGGATATGAGAAGAAGGTTAAAGGAAATCTAGTGAACCGTATTCAATCATTAAATATGGAGGATTTCATATTTCAGATTGAAGTACCAGAGGAAGAGGTTCGTGAGCTTAAGAATGGCGCAATTAAGGTTGTTAAGCGCAATGTATTTCCAGGTTATGTATTAGTTCGCATGGAATTAACCGATGAGTCTTGGTCATGTGTTAGAAATACACCTGGCGTTACCGGTTTCGTAGGAAATGCGCATCATCCATCACCATTAACACTTACTGAGGTTGAAAACATCTTGGCTCCTCGCCCACTTAAGAAGGATGGCAAGATTGATATGAAGGATATTGATTATGCAATTGGTGAATCCATCACTGTTATGGATGGTCCATTTGCTACTTTGCCAGCAACTATCTCTGAGATCATGCCAGAGCAAGCAAAGCTAAAAGTTTTGGTTTCTATCTTTGGCCGGGAAACTCCGGTTGAGCTCTCATTCCATCAAGTCCAGAAGATTTAACTAGAAGAGAAAAGGAAAAAATATGGCACCGAAGAAGAAGGTAACCGCACTTATTAAGCTGCAGATCCAGGCAGGAGCTGCGACACCAGCACCACCGGTAGGTCCAGCGCTGGGTCAACATGGTGTGAACATCATGGACTTTGTTAAGGCTTACAACGCTGCAACTGAGAGTCAAAAAGGAAACATCATCCCAGTTGAGATCACCGTCTTCGAAGATCGCTCATTTACATTTATTACTAAAACTCCACCAGCATCACGTCTAATCCTAAAAGCTGCTGGAATTGAAAAGGGATCTGCGATCCCTCACAAAGATAAGGTTGCAAATCTAACTAAGTCACAGGTTGAAGAGATCGCCAAACAAAAGATGGTTGACCTAAATGCTAATGACTTAGAGATGGCTTCCCGAATTATTGCCGGTACTGCTCGTTCGATGGGTATTACTGTCTCTAATTAATAACAAATGTGGGAGAACCTCGCTGGTTCGCAAATACCACAACCCCAATCTTGAAAACCCTTTCAAGATTAACCAAGAGGAGAAGAAATGAAGCGCAGTAAGAAATATAAGGCCGCCGCAGAGAAGATTAAAGAAGATAATCTTTATATGCCAGGTGAGGCGATGAAGTTAGTAAAAGAGACTTCAACTGTTAAATATGATGCAACTGTTGATATTGCTTTATTTCTAGGTGTAGATCCTAAGAAAGCAGATCAAGCGATCCGCTCCACCGTTAACCTGCCACATGGAACAGGTAAGACTGCTCGCGTATTAGTTTTCGCAGGCGGTGAGCGAGCTGAAGAGGCACGTGCTGCTGGTGCTGACATTGTCGGCGCAGATGAATTAATTGATGAGGTTTCCAAAGGTCGTCTTGATTACGACGCAGTTGTATCAACCCCTGAATTGATGGGAAAGGTTGGCCGACTTGGAAAAGTTCTTGGACCTCGCGGCCTGATGCCAAACCCAAAGACTGGAACTGTAACTACCAATGTTGCTAAAGCTGTAACTGATATTAAAGCTGGAAAGATTGAGTTCCGTATAGATAAGAATGCAAACCTACACTTTGTAATTGGCAAGGTTTCATTTACTGCTGAGCAATTAGCTGAGAATTACGCTGCTGCAATTGAAGAGGTAATGCGGGCTAAGCCATCATCCTCTAAGGGCCGCTTTATTAAATCAGCCACTGTTTCTTCCACAATGAGCCCAGGAATCCAACTTGATACCTCAGTTGCTCGTGATGGTGGAGCCCAGATCCAATAAATATCTAATTTTGACTTGGGTAGGCCCAACCGCCTACCCTTGGCATATTGAAGTGAACTAAGAGATTAGTAAAACTTCAAAACCAAAGACTGCAGGTCTTTTAAAGTAAATCTTTAAAAGGTAATTGTTGAAAAACAACCAGCATAGGTGTAACCGATAACCTCGTGTGCATTTATGCGCCGGGGTTTTTCTTATTTAGAAAGGATGCCAAATGGCAACCCCAGAAAAGACAGCTGCTGTTGCAGAGATCGTAGAAGATTTCCGTAGCGCAAATGCGACTGTACTCACTGAGTACCGCGGACTGTCAGCTACTCTTTTAAAGCAACTACGTCGCTCACTTGGTGTTAAAAACAAGTACTCCGTAGTAAAAAATACCTTAACTAAAATTGCAGCAAAAGAGGCGGGCGTTGATCTAGATCCAGCGATGCTTGCCGGCCCATCTGCTGTGGCATTTATTAAAGGTGACCCAATTGATGCTGCTAAAGCATTACGTGATTTCGCTAAAGATAATCCACTACTAATTATTAAAGGTGGAATCTTTGAAGGCAAAGCGGTAACAACTGCTGAAATTATGGAGTTAGCAAATCTTGAGTCTCGTGAGGTTCTCCTTGCCAAGATTGCTGGCGCAATGAAGGCATCTATGTCAAAGGCTGCTCGCGCATTTGATGCACTACGCATCAAGATGGAAGCTGGTGCTCCAGCCCCAGTTGCTCCTGTAGTTGCTGAAGTTGCTCCTGTAGTTGCTGAGGTAACACCAGTTGCTGAAGTTGCTACCGAAGTTCCAGTTGCACAAGATGCAACACCTGAAGTTGTCGCCGAAGCAGCACCTGCTGCTGAAAGCACAGAAAACTAAACCGACCCCCAACCCCCGTACTCATACCAAGAGTTGGAGTCGGGATTAGCAGAAAAGGAATGAACATGGCAAAGCTAAATACTGTAGATCTATTAGGTCAGTTCAAAGATATGTCTTTGGTTGAACTAACAGAGTTTGTTAAAGCATTTGAGACAGAGTTTGATGTAACCGCAGCTGCTCCTGTTGCCGCTGCAGCTGCCGGTGGTGCTGCCGCCGGTGGTGCTGCTGATACTGCTAAAGATGAGTTCACCATCATCCTTGAGGATGCTGGATCTCAGAAGATTGCAGTTATCAAAGAGGTACGCGTACTTAACTCCAGCTTGGGCCTAAAAGAGGCAAAGGATCTAGTTGATGCTACCCCAGCAACAATTATGGAGAAGGCTGATAAGGCAACTGCCGATAAGGCAAAGGCTGCTTTTGAGGCTGCTGGCGCAAAGGTCACTATCAAGTAAAGATTTGAATTAGACAGGAGGGGTAGAGGTTAGATACTCTGCCCCTTCACATTTTTATAAACCAAAGGGTCTCAAGCATATAGCGGCTATGACCTAGCGGTAGCCGTGCGTTTAACGCAGTTGACAACTGGAGGAAACTTTGGCCGCTTCAAAAATTAAATCTCATGCTCCACGTCGTGTTTCATTCGCAAAGATTCGTGAACCACTTGAGGTTCCAAATCTACTTTCGCTACAACTAGAAAGTATTGATTGGTTACTCGGTAACGAAGCATGGCGCTCGCGTTTAAATGATGCAGAGAAATCTCATCGTGGCGAAGTCCCAAAGCAATCTGGACTTGAGGAAATTTTTGAAGAGATCTCGCCAATTGAAGATTTCCAGGGATCAATGTCACTTTCTTTCCGTGACCATCGATTTGAACAACCTAAGTACACAATCGCAGAGTGTAAAGAGCGCGACATTACTTATGCAGCTCCACTTTTCTTAACTGCAGAGTTCACCAACAACATCACTGGTGAAATTAAATCCCAGACAGTTTTCATGGGCGACTTCCCATTAATGACACCTCGCGGAACATTTGTAATTAACGGAACTGAGCGGGTAGTTGTTTCGCAGATTGTTCGCTCTCCTGGTGTTTACTTTGAGCGCACTATTGAAAAAACATCTGATAAAGATATTTTCACGACAAAAATTATTCCAAGCCGTGGTGCATGGCTTGAGTTTGAAGTTGATAAGAAAGATATGGTCGGTGTTCGTATCGATCGCAAGCGTAAGCAATCAGTAACTGTATTTCTAAAAGCACTTGGCTGGAGTAGCGCACAAATTCTTGAGCAATTTGGTGAGTTCGAATCAATCCGCTTAACTTTAGAAAAAGACAATGTTGAGACTCAAGATGAGGCTTTGCTTGATATTTATCGCAAACTCCGTCCAGGTGAGCCACCAACTAAGGAAGCTGCTCAGAACTTAATTGAGAATCTTTACTTCAATCCAAAGCGATATGACCTAGCAAAGGTTGGTCGTTTTAAGATTAATAAGAAGTTAGGTCTTGAGTTAGATCTAAGCCGTGGCCTACTAACTATTGAAGATATTGTCGGAACAATTCGTTATTTAGTATCACTTCATAAGGGTGATGCTTTGATGGAGTACGGCAAAGAGGTTCGCGTTGAAACTGATGATATTGACCATTTTGGTAACCGTCGCCTTCGTACCGTTGGTGAGTTAATTCAAAATCAGGTTCGTACCGGTCTATCTCGAATGGAGCGCGTAGTTCGCGAGCGCATGACCACCCAAGATGTTGAAGCTATTACCCCACAAACTCTGATCAACATCCGTCCAGTTGTTGCATCAATTAAAGAGTTTTTTGGTACATCACAACTTTCACAATTTATGGATCAAACAAATCCACTTTCAGGTATGACACACAAGCGTCGTCTATCTGCCCTTGGACCCGGCGGTCTATCTCGCGAAAGAGCTGGCTTTGAGGTTCGAGATGTTCACCCATCTCATTACGGTCGTATGTGTCCGATTGAAACACCGGAGGGTCCAAACATTGGACTTATCGGATCTCTTGCAACATATGCACGGGTTACACCATTTGGATTTATTGAAACTCCTTATCGCAAAGTTTCTGATGGCAAAGTTTCTGATCGCATTGATTACTTAACAGCTGATGAAGAGGATGAGCACATTATTGCTCAGGCAAATGCCCCACTTACTGATGACAATCACTTTGCTGAACCTCGGGTATTAGTACGCCGTCGTGGCGGTGAGGTTGAAAATATTCAAGCATCTGAGGTTGATTACATGGATGTTTCACCACGCCAGATGGTTTCAGTTGCAACCGCAATGATTCCATTCTTAGAGCATGATGATGCTAACCGTGCGTTGATGGGTGCAAATATGATGCGCCAAGCTGTGCCATTAATTAGAGCAGAGGCGCCATTAGTTGGAACTGGTATGGAGTTTCGTGCCGCAGTCGATGCTGGCGATGTTTTACTTGCTCGCAAATCTGGTGTGGTTACCGAGGTTAACTCTGATGAAGTAACTGTTAAAAATGATGATGGAACAACAGAGTCATATTTTGTTGAGAAGTTTGTACGTTCAAACCAAGGAACTAGCCGTAATCAAAAGGTTGTTGTTTCAGTGGGCGAGAAGATTGAGACTGGTCAGGTAGTTGCCGATGGCGCTAGCACTGAGATGGGCGAGATGGCACTTGGTAAAAACCTACTTGTGGCATTTATGTCATGGGAGGGCCACAACTATGAGGATGCGATTATTCTTTCGCAGCGCTTAGTTCAAGATGATGTGCTTACCTCTATTCATATTGAAGAGTATGAGGTCGATGCTCGCGATACTAAATTAGGAGCGGAGGAGATCACTCGTGATATTCCAAATGTTTCTGAAGAGGTATTAGCAGATCTTGATGAGCGCGGAATCATTCGCGTTGGCGCAGATGTTGTGCCAGGAGATATTTTGGTTGGAAAGGTAACACCTAAGGGAGAGACTGAATTAACCCCGGAGGAGCGCTTACTTCGCGCAATCTTTGGTGAGAAGGCTCGAGAAGTTCGCGATACCTCACTTAAAGTGCCACATGGTGAATCTGGAAAGATCATCGGAGTTAGCATCCAAGATTCTGAAGAGGGATTTGAATTAGCAGCTGGTGTTAACCAAGTTGTGCGCGTCTATGTTGCACAAAAGCGCAAAATTCAAGATGGTGACAAACTTGCTGGCCGTCACGGTAACAAGGGTGTTATTTCAAAGATTTTGCCAGTTGAAGATATGCCATTCCTTGAGGACGGAACTCCAGTAGATATTGTATTAAATCCACTTGGTGTACCAGGACGTATGAATGTTGGTCAGGTTTTAGAAACTCACCTAGGTTGGGTTGCTAAATCTGGTTGGAAGCTAGAAGGAAGTGCTGATTGGCAGCAATCACTTCGTGCTAATGGTTATGCAGATGCACCAGCAAATACCAAGGTAGCTACCCCTGTGTTTGATGGAACAAGAGAAGAAGAGTTATCTGGATTACTTGGTTCAACATTGCCGAACAAAGATGGCATGCGCTTGGTTGGCGCCGATGGTAAAGCACAATTATTTGATGGCCGAACTGGTGAGCCATACAAACAACTTATCTCAGTTGGTTATATGTATATCTTAAAGCTCCACCATTTAGTTGATGACAAGATCCACGCACGTTCAACCGGTCCTTACTCAATGATTACGCAACAGCCATTGGGTGGAAAAGCACAATTCGGTGGTCAGCGCTTTGGTGAGATGGAAGTTTGGGCACTTGAAGCATATGGCGCTGCTTACACCTTGCAAGAGTTACTAACTATTAAATCTGATGACGTATTAGGTCGAGTTAAGGTTTATGAAGCAATTGTTAAGGGTGAAAATATTCCAGAGCCAGGAATTCCTGAGTCATTTAAGGTTTTGGTTAAGG
>CANKTS010000029.1:0-10385 GCA_947486485.1 Actinomycetota bacterium
ACCTGAACACCTTTTTCAGTAAAGGTGGAGAGGGATTGCATTATTGATTCATTAATATGTTGAGATCCTTGTGAGCCACCAAATACTAGGACTGTTGGTTTATCTTGCGATAGTTGCCACTTTTCTAATTGTAATCTCCGTTTTTTAGTTGAATCCTCACTCGATAAGGATGAGTTTTCAATTATCTCCGGTCTAATCGGCATGCCACTTAAAGTTGCACTTCGCCAGCGGCCAACTTTTAGTTGCGCACGATTGAATGCAACAAAAATTTTAGTTGCAAAGGGTGCTCCCAACTTGTTTGCCCAACCTGGGATTGAATTAGCCTCATGAATAAAAATAGGTTTACGTAAAATTGCTGCTGCTAGATAGACAGGTGGGCATGCATAGCCACCAAAACCAATAACTAAATCAGCGTCACGACATATTTTTACTCCCTGCCAAATAGCAATTAATAGCTGTACTGGCCAGATAAATATTGAAGGAGTTAACTCTCGCGGCATTACTACCTTTGGGATATAAAGTAGTTCAAAGCCTGCTTGCGGCACTAATTTATTCTCTAAACCTTTCTTTGTGCCAACAAAACTGTATTGCCAATCTGGCCTAGAAATTCTTAACCAACTTGCTACCGCAAGTGCTGGTTCGACATGGCCAGCAGTTCCGCCACCGGCAAAAATTATCTTGGTACTCATCGATTTAATTTTCGCATTCGATTTGCCTTAATACCATCTGATATCTCTGGCGTTCTACGTGCGACGCCAAGCACATAACCAATTGCTAACAAATTAGCCAAAAGTGATGATCCACCATAAGAAATAAGTGGCAAAGTTACGCCAATCACTGGAATGATCGAAGTAACCGATCCAATATTTACTCCTACCTGGACAATAAACCAGCAGGCAACACCTGCTGTTGCATACCTTGAGAAAGAATCCTTTGTTTTTAATGCAACACGCAACATTGCATAGATTAGGGCGGCATAAAGTGCCAGTACTAATAAGGTGCCAAGTAATCCAAGCTCCTCACCAATCACCGAGAAAATAAAGTCGGTGTGAGCCTCCGCTAAATTCGCCCATTTTTGTTTGCTCGCACCTAAGCCCGATCCCCAAAGTCCGCCACTTGCAAGCCCCATAATGCTATGAGCAGGTTGCCAACCAGAAAATTTATAGTAGCGCTCATCAAATGGATTAAATAATGCTCCGAATCTACTAAGCCGATAACTACTACTTATAATAAAGGCTCCGCCAACAATTACTCCCAATGCGGCCACAATTATAAAGTGTTTTATCGGTGCTCCTGTTGTAAATAAAATGCCTGCAAAAATTAATAATATTAATAAAGCAGTGCCCAAGTCGCGCTCCATTAAAATTAATCCCTCAATAATTACTAGACCAGGCAGGATTGCAATAAATGGATTTTTTCCCTTGGTACTTACATCAATATTTCTAAGCTGCAGCGCACACCAGAGTATTAAGCCAAACTTAGCAAATTCAGAGGGTTGTAGGGTAAAGCCTAAAATCTCAATCCAGTTTCTGTTTCCATTAATATTTTTACCTAAATTTGGAATAAATGGCAAAAGCAAAATAACAATTGAAATACTAAGTGAAATCTTAGCAATTCTTTGCCAAATGCCACCTTGAACTCGGTAAGCCCAATATGTAGCCATGGCTCCTAAAATTAAAAAGAAGAACTGCCTAATAAATATGGAGTACGTATTACCACTTTCCTGTAAAGATTTAACGGTTGAGGCAGATAGCACCATAGTCAAACCTAAGGCACATAAAAATATTGTGCTCCAAATAATTAGAAAGTAAGGTAGCTCAGGCCTGGTAAAAATTCTTGAGTATTTGCGTAGAGTTAGATTGCTACTCATAGAAGCTCTTCCTTAACCGCTTGAGCAAATAATTGCCCGCGCTGTGCATAAGAATCAAACTGATCCATCGAAGCGCATGCTGGAGCGAGTAAAACTGTATCCCCTGGTTGCGCTAGTTTTTTTGCAGCTTTAACCACATCACTCATTAAAGTCCTAGCATCACTAACCTGGTCCACACGGATTATTTCAATACCTTTTGCATACTGCGTGAAAGCAGTAGCAATAATTTCTCGATCTTGTCCAATTAATATCACAGCCTTAATTCGATTAGCACACCTTAAAACTAACTCCCCCATGCTGGCACCCTTTGCCAAGCCACCTGCAATCCAAATGATCTTAAAGTTAGAAAGTAGGGAAGCCATAGCGGCATGGGGATTTGTAGCTTTAGAGTCATCGATCCAATTAATCTCATTTTTGTTTACAACCAACTCCATGCGATGGTGATCTGCAGAGAAATTTTTTAGTCCATTTTTAATAGATTCATATTTAATTCCGATAGAGAGTGCTAATGCAGCGGCAGCAAGAGCATTAGAAATATTATGCGGCACAGCAGGTGTGATATCTGATAACTCTGCAATCTCATTTGCTTCAGAAACGGAGGCAGAAAAAGCTCGATCAATTAATAGGTTCTCAACTACACCAATCTCACCTGAAGCGGGAGTTCCCAGTGAAAACCAGATTACTTCATCATTTTTAATCCGCCGGGTGATCTCTTGGTCTGATTTATTTAAAATTAACTTATCTGAGTGCGTTAGTAATTTTAATTTGGCAGCAGCGTAATTTTCAAAGCTTGCGTGCCAGTCAATATGATCTTCAGCAATATTTAATAGAGCAACTGCCTGATACCTTGGTAGATCACTCCACTGAATTTGAAAGGAAGATAATTCAATTGCCAGATAATCAAAAGGTCTATCAGCACAAACTGACTCAATAACTGTTTGCCCCACATTTCCGCAGGCTACCCCATTTATTTTTGCAGATTTAAAAATAGATTCAAGCATTTTAATAGTCGTAGTTTTACCATTAGTTCCAGTTAGCGCGATCCATTTTTGATTTGGTGCCAAAACCTGCTTTATCTGCCAGGCTAAGTCGATCTCACTTAAAATTATTGCTCCTGTTGATTTTAATTTAACTATTACTGGATGATCCAAAGGCCAGCCAGGTGATACAACAACTAAATTAACTCCAGATGGAATCTCATTTACCACCTCTGTATCTGGGGAAACTTTTTCATCAAATATTTTTGAGGTGGCCTTAAATTTTAGAAGTGCATTATGTACCGCTCTACCAGTGACACCTGCACCTAATACCAAGCAATTTTTGCCAGAAAGTTCAGTAATAAAACTCATTTTAGGAGACAACCCATTGGGCATAAAACAGTCCTAAACCAGCTGCTACCCCAAGGCTTGCAATAATCCAAAATCTAATAACAATTGTTACCTCTCCCCATCCAACTAATTCAAAGTGGTGTTGCAGCGGTGCCATCTTAAATACACGTTTACCGCCAGAGATCTTAAAATACGCAACTTGGATTATCACCGATGAGGTTATAAGTACAAATAGAAAGCCTAGAACTACAAGTAATAGTTGGGTGCGCAATGTAATTGCCATGCCAGCTAATGCCCCGCCAATAGCGAGTGAACCGACATCTCCCATAAATATCTTTGCCGGAGATGCATTCCACCACAAAAATCCACCACAGGCTCCCGCAAGAGCTGCTGCTAATACCGCTAGGTCAAGTGGATCGCGCACTGCATAACATTTAAGGCCTGGCGCAACTGCACAACTTTGTCCAAACTCCCAAACACCTATCAAAATAAATGCGGTAAATACCATTACGGCAGCCCCTGTTGCCAGTCCATCTAAGCCATCGGTTAGGTTAACGCCGTTGCTACTTCCAAGCACCATCAATATCACCCAAGCAATTACTAAGCCAATTGCTAATTTAATAGAGGTATCTCTAACTGTTGAAAGATATTCTGAAATCGGAGTTAGACCAGTTTTATCGGGAAATTTTAGGCCAGCGAATGCAAAGCAGCCAGCAACAAAGGCCTGACCAATTAACTTCTGTATAGAGTTTAAACCTAGTGAACGCTGCTTTCTCACCTTGATCCAGTCATCAGTAAAGCCAACCGCACCCAATCCGATAATCAACCCAAGCACTAGAAGTGCTGAGGTTGTGGGCGCTACCGCAGTTATTAAATGAGAGAGAAAATAACCAATTAATGTAGCAGCAATCAAAATTATGCCACCCATGGTTGGGGTGCCACGTTTTAATTGATGAGTAGTTGGACCATCATCTCTGATCATCTGGCTATAACCTTTTTTTGTTAAAAACTTTATGAAAAGTGGCGTTGCAAAAAATGCAAATAGTGCTGAGAGTGCACCGGAAAGTAATATGCCTTTCATGCTCTACCCCCACTCCATATATCGACAACTAACTGGGCAACATCTTCAAATCTCTCAGAACGTGAGGCTTTAAATAGAACCACATCACCAGCAGAGAAGTTCTTGGCTAATTCTAAAACAGCATCAGCATTTGGGCAGTTATGTAGCAGTAGATGTTTGTCAGATCCTTCATTTTTACTTACTTTATACAGATCAGTACCCATACTAAGCAAGTGGTCTACCCCAATCTCTTGGCAAAACTCGACAATCTCAAGATGTGCCTGTTGCTCAAGCGGACCTAGCTCATGCATCTTTCCTAAAATCGCCCAAGATAAGCCACCGCTTTCTTGGCTTAGTAATACAAGTGTTTTTAAAGCTGCTTTCATACTCTCCGGATTTGCATTGTAGTAATCATGAATTATCTGCAGCCCATTTACCTCTGCTAATTGCATCCGCCACTTACTACTCAATTGCGCAGTAGTTAATCCAACTGCAATAACCTCATTACTAATTCCTAATACAAACGCTGCGGCTGCTGCGCCAAGTGCATTTGGGAGTTGGTGCTCACCTAATACTTGTAGCGATACTGGCGTGCGTCCATTTGGTGTTACTAAATCAAAATGGGCAAAGCCACCATGCATCTGGATATCGGCCGCTCGAATACTTTGATTTTCTCCAAAGATTATTTTTTCAACTGACAAGTTATCTGCCATTTTTGGAGTCCACTGGTCATAACTACCCAGAACTGCAGTTTTACCTGTAGCTAGCCCAGTTATTAACTCTGCCTTTGTGTTAGCTAAGGCAGCAATGGATCCAAACTCGCCAATATGTGCAGAGCCTACAACTAGTACTACACCAACATCAGGCTTTGCTACCTTTGTTAATTTAGCAATCTCTCCAATATGGCGTGCTCCCATTTCAACAATACAAAACTTTGTACTCTCGGTACACCGTAACATTGTTAGTGGAACACCAATTTCGGTATTAAAATTTGCTTCAGTTGCTACCGTTTCGCCAATAGAGCTTAAAATCGAATACAAAAACTCTTTAGAGGTAGTTTTTCCTTGTGAGCCAGTAATTCCAACTACCTTCATATTTGCTAATCTCTCTCGGACAAACTCTGTCAGAGTAAGTAATGCTTGCCCTACATCACTAACCAAGATTGAGGGTGAATCAACACTTTTAGATACCAAGGCAAATTTCGCACCAGCTTTGATTGCCTGCGCTACAAACTCATGACCATCTACCTGCTCACCGTTAAAGGCAACGAAAAATGTGCCGGCTTTGGCTTTACGTGAATCAATAACTGGATACTGATTAAGTTCAGTATCGGCTGGCAGATTTTCGAGCTTTCCTGATAATATTTTTGCTAACTCACCAGCAGAAACTTTTATCATTATTTATTTACCTGCTTAATTGAATCTGCTAACTCAAGCCGGTCATCAAAGGGTGTAACTACCCCATTAATCTCTTGACCACTCTCATGACCTTTTCCAAGTATTAAAACTGTGTCATCTTTACCTGCTTGCTTAACTGCAAAATTAATTGCTGCTTTGCGATCTGATAAAACAAAGCCTTTATCAGCAAGTTCTACACCGGCAGTCATAGCCTTTAAAATCTGATCAGCATCTTCACTACGTGGGTTATCGCTCGTAAAGATTGCGATATCACTGCCGGCAAATAATGCCTTACCCATGAATAATCTTTTACTGCTATCTCGATCACCACCACATCCTAAAACAGCAATTAACTTGCCGCTGGTGAAAGATCGCGCAGTTTCCAATACTCGCTCTACCGCATCTGGGGTGTGTGCATAATCAACCAACGCAGCGAAAGATTGTCCAGCAAGCACTTTTTCTAACCTACCTGGCACACTTTGCAATCTAGGGATGGCAAAGGCAATCTGCTCATCACTTAACCCAGTTGAACTAGCTAGGGCAACTGCTATTAATAGATTATCTAAGTTGTATTCACCTAGCAGATCAAACTCTGCTGAGATTTTTTTATTATTTTTATTAGCTATCTCAACTTCAAACCCATCTTTTTTGCTCAGCACACTTAGGTAATGCCAATCAGCAGTAATATCAAATCGAGAGACGGTTGTTACTGGGATTTTAGTTTGGTGGCTTAGCTCTATCCCATATTCATTATCAATATTTATGATTGCTAAATCAGCATACCCTGCTGTAAATAACTTTGCCTTTACGGTGAAGTAATTTTTCATACTTTTGTGATAATCCAGATGATCTTGAGTTAGATTAGTAAAAGCAACAACTTTATAGTGCGCTCCTTCTATTCGCCCTTGATCGATCGCATGGCTACTAACCTCCATAGCAAGATAAGTTAACTCTTGTTCTATCATTAGAGCTGCCATAGATTGCAGTTCATCTGCCTCTGGAGTAGTTCTAACACCTGCTATAGATTTCTTGCCAATCTCTACCCCTAAGGTTCCAATTAGGCCAGCATTATGACCAGATAAATCCCAAAACTGCTTAAGTAAATTAGCGGTAGTAGTTTTTCCATTTGTGCCAGTTATTCCAACTGCAGTTAATTTACTAAATGGCAACTCATAAAGCCAAGCAGATATTAAGCCAACTACCTCTCTTGGCATAGCATGGGTGAAGCTGGGAATCGAAACCGATAGCTTTTTATCACTTAAAACCGCAACTGCGCCATTAGCAATCGCCTTATCAATAAAATTTGCGCCATGAGTTTTGGCTCCTGGTAGGGCAATAAAAAGATCACCAGCTTTAACCTGATCGGCATTAATTGCCACGCCCGATATCTTTGTTGCAGTATCGAAAATTCCTGAATCAAAATCTAATAAAGACTTTGTAATCTTTTTAATTGGGCGATTACTCATAAATTAAGCTCCGCTCTTAGCGGGGATTTTGCTACTAGTTTTTAATGAAGCTTCAGTAAGTGAAAAGGTAATTTTATTTGCTGGGGTTGGCTGTATACGCTCACTTTGTAAAACAAAACTCATCACCTTTTTAAAAACCGGTCCAGCAAGTGCCCCACCCCAGTGAAGTCCTTGTGGATCCTGAATAGTCACATTCACTACATACTCTGGCTTATCGGCTGGGGCAAAGCCAATAAAGGATGCGGTATATCCGCTATAGCATTTGCAATCAGAGTTAAAGCGTGAAGCGGTTCCTGTCTTACCAGCAACTCGGTAGCCAGCAATTGCAGCCGATGGCGCAGTTCCATTTTTAGTAACCACACTCTCCATCATTGCTCTAAGTTTGGTAGCAGTTTGCTCACTTAACACTCGAACCGATTCATTTGCTTGAGCTGGTGTGTATTTGCCACTCTCATCAACTACACCGGCTACAACTGATGGCTTTACCCGCAGCCCATCATTTGCGATTGTGGCAAATACTGAGGTTGCCTGCATGGCAGTTACTGAGTAGCCCTGACCAAATGAGATTGTTGGTAGTGATGTTCCAGACCAATTTTTTACAGGATGCAAAATACCTGCTGACTCACCCGGTAGTTTGGAGTTAGTGCTTTGCCCAATTCCAAACCGTTTTAAATAATCATACAAACTTTCCCTGCCTAGCTTTTGACCAATTTGTATTGCACCAGTATTACTAGATACTGCTAGTAATCCAGTGGTTGTAAGCCGCTGTGTGGGATGTTTCTCATGATCAGAAAATGTGCCATCAGATACCTTCATTGAATATGGGATTGTAAATACGGTATCAGGTGAGATTATTCCCTCCTCCATTGCTGCAGCAACGGTGATCACTTTGCCAGTAGAGCCGGGCTCATAAACCTCTTGCACTGCAGGATTTCGCAATTTTTCTAAGGTGATTGAGCTTTCATCATTTGGGTCAAATGTAGGTGCACTAGCCTGTGCCAGGATCGCCCCAGTTTTTGGATCCATCACAATCACAGTGCCAGATTTAGCTCTGCTTGCAGAAACTGCTTGATTAATAGCATTTTGCGCTACCCACTGCACATCTCGATTTATAGTTAATCTAATACTTGTACCAGATTTTGCCTCCACACTTACCTGCTCTGATCCTGGAATAATTTTGCCCCGGCCATTGGAATAAATGTACTTACCATTTATGCCTGCCAGAGTGCTATTTAAACTGCTCTCAATACCAGAGGCACCAACTCCTTGATCATTGATAATTCCAATCAGCGATGAAGTTAATTTTCCACTTGGATAATCTCGAATATAACTGCGCTCGGGGATAAAGCCACCAAGCCGCTTACTAATTCCACCCTTTACTTTAAGTGCCTCTGCGTTGTACTGATCAAGTGCTGTGCTGATCATTGACCATTTTGCTGGAGTTACATTCTTGGCGATTAGCACATACCGTTTTGTACCGATCAGATCTGGCAGTAGTTGGGCTGGGGAGATTCCTAAAATCGGCGCAACTAATGCTGCTGCTTTTACTGGATCATTAACCACCGTCTGATCAACTGCAATATTTATTGCAGAAATACTGCGCGCTAACTCGATGCCATTAATATCAAAGATGGTTCCACGAGGAGCCAGTAAGGTTGCTGATTTATTTAGCTCATTCTCAGCTCGCTCGACATATCCTTTTGCTCGCACCGCTTGAATCTCAATTAATCTTAATGTGAAAAGCATCAGCATCACTATTGCAAGTGCCACGATCTTACGAATTCGATCCTGCACAATTTGCTGTTGATCCATTTGCTGTTGCTCCATTAGTTGCCCCCAGAGATATCAAGAAAGCGTGGATTGGTAGAGGGGATCATTCCTAATCTGCTTGCACTTTCAGCTAACTTATCTGGAGATGACTCCACCGCCACCTGGTGCAAAATCGCTTCACGCTCATCAGTCAAAATCTGTGCTTGTTTTTTTAACTCTTGCAGTACAAATGCATCTTGGGCGAGCGCTGTATTAATTACCAGTAAAGCTAGTAAGCCAGCGGTAAAAATTGTCGCCAGGAAAACTCCAAATGTTTTATCTCCAGCAACCTCACCCTTATTAAGATCTGGCACCAGCTTAAGTACTGCTTTATTGGTTTGAGCCCTAACAATCTTGCGCGAAATCTTAAGAGCTGGCGCTAACTCAAAAATTGCCATTAGATGCCCACCCGCTCTATTGCTCGAAGCCGCATAGATTGTGATCTTGGATTGCGCAGCTGCTCATCCTCATCAGCGCCCTGACTGCCACTGACCAATAATTTGTAACTTGCCGCTGAATCTGGCAGTTCAACTGGCAACCCAAGTGGACTCTTTGATTTAGTAACCTGGGCAAAGCAGTTTTTAATAATTTTGTCCTCAAGTGATTGATAGGACATAACAACTAATCGCCCGCCCACAGATAATGCAGCCAGGGCTGCTGGAATTGCTCGCTCTAAGACCTCTAGCTCTTGGTTAACCTCTATCCGAAGTGCTTGAAATGTTCGCTTAGCCGGATTACCACCAGTTCGACGGGCTGGTGCTGGAATTGAATCCTTTACTATCTCAGCTAGATCCTTTGTGCTCTTTAGATTTCCACTGCTACGGGCTTTAATAATCTTCTCAGCGATCTTGCTCGCAAACTTTTCTTGGCCATAATTTTGTAGCAATTTCGCTAACTCACCATGGGAGTACGTACTAAGCACAATCTCAGCTGTTAGGTGAGAGCTCTGATCCATTCGCATATCAAGTGGGGCAACCTGTGAGTAGGAAAAACCACGTTCGGCTTGATCTAATTGCATAGAAGAGACGCCAAGATCAAAGAGAATGGCATCTATGGATCTGGCATTAACTTGATCTAAGACAAATTGAATCTGATCATAGGTTGTGTGAATAAAGGTTGTGCGATCTGAGTATTGTGAGAGATTTTCGCTAGCAATTGCAATCGCAGCTTGATCACGATCAATTCCAATTAGCTGCAGATTACTAAATCGCTCAAGTAATGCTTTGGCATGGCCGCCCAAACCAAGTGTGGCATCTATTAATATCGGATTACTTTTATTGACTATGGCTGGGGTTAGCAACTCAAGACAGCGCTCTAATGCAACTGGAATATGCACTACATCTGCACTCATCTGCTCCCCCTTCTTTTAATTACTCTTTCTTTTTTTTACTTCTAACTTCTTTACTAGACAGATATCTACTTAGGTCACCGCCGCTCGACGGATCTTCTTTAAAT
>CANKTS010000030.1:0-10383 GCA_947486485.1 Actinomycetota bacterium
ATTACCGCTGGAAACTTTCCAACTGCAGTTCCATCTTGGTATATCGTGCCAGCACTTCTTGCAGGCAATACCGTAGTTTGGAAGCCATCTGAGTTCACACCCGCTGTTGCTAATGCATTAACTGATCTATTTCACGCAGGTGGTGTGCCCAAGGATGTTTTAATTACCGTAGTTGCAGATGGTGAGCAAACTTTTTCCGCATTAGAGACCGGTCTTAAAGAATCAATTATAAATAAGGTTGGTTTTACCGGTTCAACTGCAGTTGGCAAGAAAATTGGCGCCAAGACTGGTGAGTACATTCAAAGTGCCTGCTTAGAGCTTGGTGGAAAAAATCCGATGGTGGTAATGCCAGATGCCAATATTGATTTGGCTTTAGATGGTGCATTATTTGCCGGCTTTGGAACTGCCGGCCAGCGTTGTACATCACTTGGCACATTGTGGATTCATGAATCAATCTATGACTCAGTGCTAGCTAAATTCACTGCGCTGGTAGAAAATGCCGCAGTTGGTGACCCATTTAAAGATGTTTTGTTTGGCCCAATGATTAGTGAAAAGTATTTAGAAAATCATTTAGATCATCTTAAGATGATTCAACCTCACCATAAGGTCTCTGGGTCAACGGCAACTGGCAAAATAACTGCAAAGAATCCACGAAAAGGCTTTGTCGGTGATCCTGAAAAGGGAGTATTTGCCCATCCAGTAATTGTTGCTGGAGTTACAAAAGATGATGAGTTATATCGAACTGAAACATTTGGTCCGCTGGTAACAGTTGGTAAGTTTTCTACCTTAGATGAAGCGATTGAGTTAGCAAATGGACATGGTTATGGCCTCTCCTCTGCTATCTATACCAATGATCCACAAAATGTTTGGCGCTTTCGAGAGGGGATCTCTGCTGGAATGGTTTCAATTAATAACTCAACCTCAGGAGCTGAGGCCCACCTACCATTTGGTGGCAATGGTTTGAGCGGTAATGGCTCAAGACAAAGTGGTATTTGGGTGCTTGATCAATTTACTAGATGGCAATCTATGAATTGGGATTGGTCTAATAAGTTACAGAAGGCTCAGATGGATTTAATTGAGATTAAGCATGATCCAAATTTTGATTTAAAATAAATAGTAACTAACTCTCTAATCTTTAATGAGGCCATAACCTATGTCACTACCGAATGAGGTTGATGTAGTAATAGTTGGTGGTGGGGTTATGGGAGCCTCGGCAGCTTTTCACTTAGCTGAAGCTGGGATCTCAGTTCTGCTATGTGAGAAAAATGAATTAGCTAGTGGCTCAACCTCAAAGGCGGCAGGCGGAGTTAGGGCAAATTTCTCTGATGAATTTAATGTCGCACTCGGTGCTAGATCATTAGATCTTTTTGCAAAATTTAATCAGCGTCCTGGCTATGAGATCGATCTACACAGATCTGGTTACTTATTTGCATTAAGCAAGAGTGAGGATGTTGCACTCTTTGAAAAATCCACCCAGATCCATAAAAAATTTGGTGTTGAGTCAAGGATGCTTACCCCAACTGAGGCGGGAAAAATATCACCGTTACTAAACACCTCTGATTTACTAGCTTGTTCATTTACGCCAAATGATGGCCATTGCACACCTGAATCGGTTGTGCTTGGTTATGCCGGAGGTGCTAAAAAACTTGGCGCCACAATACTTACCAATACGCAGGTAACAAATATTACAATCGATGATGGCGAGATAACCTCCGTTCAAACCACCGCCGGTGATGTTAAAACAAATACTGTAATTAATTGTGCGGGTGCTTGGTCACCACAAATTGCAGCCATGGTTGGCTTAGATCTACCAGTAACACCATACCGACGAGAGTTAGTAATTACTGAAGCACTTGGTGATAATTTTGCTGATCTGCCTAAGAGTATGCCGATGACAATTGATTACTCATCATCACTTTATTTCCATCGCGAAGGTAAGGGTTTGCTTATGGGATTTTCAGATAAAACTACCGAATCTGGATTTGATCTAAAGCGAGATCCAGCTTTTCTAGAAAAACTTGGCGCAATTGCTATGCATCGAGCTCCTAGGTTAATGGATTTAGGAATTGGTAAAGGATGGGCAGGTTTATATGAGGTAACACCTGACCACAATGCAATTTTAGGTGAGTTTAAGAAAGTCTCTCGATTTTTTTATGCAACTGGTTTTAGTGGTCATGGCTTCCTGCAAGGACCAGCAATCGGTGAAATTCTTAGAGATCTGTATTTACAAAAACAACCATTTGTTGAAATACAACAGCTAAGCGCCGATAGATTTAGTGGTGGTGGCCAATTACGTCCTGAATACAACATTGTTTAATAATGATATTAATCACGATTAGATATATTTCAGCAATAACCTCTACTGCCTTAAACAAGTATGCCGATAGACTCACCTTATGAGTAAGCAGCCAGCCACGCCAATTCACCCACTGGTATTAATGCAGGTTGAAGCACGCCTTACCGCTGAGCAAAAAGCTATTCAAAATGTAGTTAGGGATTTTGCAGCTAAAGAGTTAAGACCAAATATTGCCAACTGGTATGAGGCAGGTGAATTACCAGCTCGTGATATTGCAAAGGCATTAGGTGGCATTGGCCTGCTGGGTATGCACCTTAAAAATTATGGTTGCGCTGGAACAGATGCAATGTCATATGGTCTTGCCTGTTTAGAGTTAGAGGCGGTTGACTCAGGCCTTCGCTCACTAGTTTCAGTACAGGGCTCACTTGCGATGTTTGCGATCTATAAATTTGGTTCTGAGGAACAGAAACAAGAGTGGCTACCAAAGCTGGCTAAGGGAGATGCAATTGGTTGCTTTGGATTAACTGAAGCAGATCATGGCTCTAATCCATCAGGCATGACAACCTATGCAAAACGAAGTGGCTCTGATTGGGTTATTAACGGATCTAAAATGTGGATTACAAATGGTGGCGTGGCAGATGTTGCAATTATCTGGGCACAAACTGATGAAGGAATTCGCGGATTTTGTGTGCCAACTAAAACTGCTGGCCTAGTTGTTAATCCAATTAAGCACAAACTTTCCCTGCGCGCTTCAATTACATCTGAACTTGTTTTCAATGATATGAAGCTGCCAGATTCAGCTCGATTGCCAGAGGCTACAAGTCTTCGCGCCCCACTACTTTGTTTAGCTGAAGCACGTTATGGAATTATTTTTGGTTCAGTTGGTGCTGCCCGTGACTGCTTTGAGGTTTCTCTTGGTTACGCCACAACTAGGGAGCAATTTGATGGGCCAATCTCAAAGCACCAATTAACTCAAGGTAAATTTGCTGATATGGCCACAAAAATAACTACTTCGATGCTACTTGCCTACCACTTAGCAGATCTTAAAGATCAAGGAAAAATTGAGCCAGAGCAAATTAGTATGGGCAAGTTCCACAATGTAAATGCCTCACTTGAAATTGCTAGAAGTGCTAGATCTATTCTTGGTGGTGCTGGAATTACTAGCGAGTACTCAGTATTTAGACATATGAGCAACCTGGAGACAGTTCTTACCTATGAAGGAACCCATGAGATTCATATGCTGGTCTTAGGTCAAGCACTTACTGGAATTGCAGCCTTTAGATAGTATTTTTTAATTATCAAAATCAAAGCAAGATCTCTATTGCATCTAAGCACTTACTCTCCTAGATTTAGGCAAAGCCAATTTAAGGAGTTTTAAGTGGCAGCAGAAAATGTTTATTTATTTGTGCAGGTAAGGGTTAAGCCTGGAAAATTTGAGCAATTTATTAAACTAATTGAAATACATGTGGCAGATATGAGATTAGAGGATGGTTTAATCACACTAGAGCTCTATAAAGATGTTGCCAGTGGCAATATCTGTGTCTGGGAGGTTTGGCGAGATCGCACCTCTTGGGATGTGCATATGGCTAATGAGAGCTCAAAAGCTTGGCAGGTAGTAGCAGCTAATTATGTTGATGGTGAGAGCATTACTGTTATGGATGAGATACCTAAGAACTAACTACTGCTAGTAATAAATAATTTATTTTACTCACTCTATGCTGTTTTTAACTGTGGATATTAAAAGCAAATTGTAATAAGAAAATAAAACAATTGGCGGGTGAGCCAATTTCCAAGCATGAAGGCAAAAGAGCTAATAAAATGCTTGTGTCGCTCTCCCCTGTACTATAAAATTATTAGACAAAGAGGTTCGCATAGAATTCTTAAAAGCTCCAACTACCCAGATTTAAAAATTGGATATCACGATTCTGTTGAAGTATCTGGAGGATATGTAAAGAATTTGTTAATGAAAGAGATTGGATTAAGTGAAAAAATGGCAAGGAGGATCATCAAATGAAGATATCAATTTTAATTGAAAATGATGGACCATGCTGGCAAGCAACCTCAGTTGATTTGAAAGGCTGGGTTGCTTGGTCAGACTCACTATCTAAATTACGAGAGTTAATTGTCGAAGGAGTTGAATTCTGTCTTGAATCAAAGGATTTTATAATTGAAGAACATTTTGATTCATCTGTCTCTGCATAGTTGATCAATCTACTAAAAAATCAGTGCTATAAATCTAACTTGGAATCCTCTGCCCCACACACTTATCTAGTATTTTTGTAATTGCATCCTTCTCTGGAGCTGTCACCCAAAGGGCATACTTTGCTTTAACTGCAATCTGTCTAGAGACATAATCACATCGATAAGTTTTAAGTGGTGGTAGCCAGGTGGCGGCATCACCATCACCTTTTTGGCGATTAAGTGAGTAATCAACCGCTAAGAGATTAAGTGGATCATTTGCAATGCCCTCTCGTTTACTTTTATCAAAGTAGGCAGCGCCAGTTTGCCATGCATTAGAAAGTGCTACTACATGATCAATATCAATTGTTGATTTGGTGCTGCTAAATGTAATTACCTTGCCACTATAAGGATCAAGGAGCGAACCTGAGATTACCTTGCAATCCTTGGTACCAACTTTAAAGATAAGCGCTGTTAGATCTCGTTTTAATATCTCATTACGGGTATCGCAACCATTACGGTTTAGATCTGACCAGTGTGGAAACTGCGCACGGGTATAACCGGTCTTAGCAGCACGTCCTTTTACCTCTAACTTATTTAAAACCCAGATCGCACTGGTCGTATCTTGGGCAGCTGCGGCATTAGGAAGTAATTGAGTTAGTAACAGCAGAACTACTAACCTTTTCATAGGTTAATACTCTGGCTTTAGCCCCCCTGTTGCAACTGGAGGGTAACTCAGAAGATACCTTCACAAGCGCAGATTAATTGGCAAATCACTAAATTATAGATCTTTATACCCAGTAGTAACGAGGAGAATTAAATAACCGATCAGAAAAGGATGTGCACCTTGTTAACAGTGTTCATAGTACTTGTGGCACTTATTGCAATTTATTTCATAATGAGATCTCGAAGGCGATAACTTATAGATATTCATATGGGCTGGGTTAACTCTTGGCCCATATTTTTTAGATAACTAAACTACCAATTAAGGTATCGGCGGCATTTAGTAGTAGGACCACATCAATTACCGCAGTAATCATTAAAGCAGAGAACATAAGTTTATTTGGGGCAAATGATGTAATGATTGCTGCAATTAAACCAATTACTAAGAGTGGTGTATTTGGGTGGGTACTATTTAGTAATAATGTTGTGAGGATCAATAAGCCACTACAAATAAGGCGTGAGTATCTTTTACCAACTCGTTGCGGTAATCCTTTAATACCAGAGGTTAGATCTTGATCTAGATCTTTAAGCACATTAGCGAAGTGGGCTGCAACTCCAAGTAAGGAAGCTGCAGTAATTAACCAAAGGGGTGGTCTTCTATCTGTTGCCACCACAATGCAAGAGACCAACGCTCCAAAAGCGATTGCATAAGGAAGGGGTGAGAGCAGAGTTGATTTGAAGTAGAGGTTGTATGAGATTCCCATGCCAACCCCAAATAAATAGATAAGGCCACCCTTAATACCAAGAGGCCCAGCAATATTTAATACCACAGCGATTGGGGCCACAATCTTTATTGCTCTTTGTAATTGCGAGGTTGTAATTACCCCACTTACTAGTGGTTTATTAATACGCTGATGTTTTAGATCATCTTGGTAATCATTTAAATCATTGGTAAAGCCAACTAGAAGTTGGCCAAGAAATACCCCAATAGCTATTACAAATGCTGGGCCTTCCCACCAAAGATTTGCTGCTAGTAAAAAGCTGGTGATAGTTACAGTCAAGGTTGGGCCTAGGTGGCAAGCTTTAAGAAGGCCGATCAATATCCCCATAATCTTAAGGATACTAGTTCTAATTACTAATTACCGATCGCCTTCTTTAAATCAATGTACTCCTCACAATTTGTGCCACAGATTCCTTTAATTTTTGCCAGATTACTTTTAGCTGATGAGGTTTTCTTTAGAATCATAAATAACTCACCTTGATACTCAAGAGCTCCTAAATGTTTTGAGTCAATTTTTAGCGCTTTTGTATAGTAGGTGCCGGCTTGGGTGTACTGCTTTAACTTCCGGCTTGTATAACCTAATAAATTATTAACATCAGCGTTATTTGGATAACTCTTATCAACACCTTTTAAAGAGGTAAGAGCGGCGGTATATTTCTCAGAATTAATTAAAATACGAATTGTGTTTAGTTCACTTGTCACAGTTTTAATTGTTGGAGTTGGTGTTGGAGTTGGATTACTTTTTGTAGTTGCAGTTGTCGCAGTTGGCTGAGGCTGAGTTACCTCCTGTGGGGTTGGAGTTGGCAGATCCCGACCTGCTCCGATGGCAGGTTGTGGAAAAAGTAACAACGTGGCAACCAGCCCACTTGCGCCTAAAGCTTTAGTAAACATAGGCCAATTTTATATTTCCTTTCAGTTTTATCAACCTATTCCGATGTGATCTTCACCCGTGCTTCATCCACAAAATCCTATTTGTTCACCAATTGTTAACAGCTTTTGGGCATAGTTCGCATCAGATCGACTGAGCGAACAGATTTGTGCGCGAGATAAATCTGGCAGTAGATCCTCCTAGCAGAGAGGCTTTTTCCGATAAAGCCTTTAGAGTAAAAGCTCCACAACCCTTCCAGTGGAGCTTTTACTAATTATTAGATAACAAAATTAACAAGCTTTGGCGCAACGGTAATTATCTTCTTTATATCCGCCCCAATTAATGCAGCCTTAATCTCACCATTTTCTTTAGCAAGTTTTTCTAACTCATCTTTTGTAATATTAGGTGAGACCTGGATTCGATCTTTGATCTTGCCATTTATCTGCAAGATTGCAATTACATCATCTGCTCCTAGTAATGATTTATCAATTACTGGCCAACCAGCATTAGAAATCGCAGGTTTGTGCCCAAGTTTTTCCCACATATCTTCGGCGGTGTAAGGGGCAACGAGTGAGAGTGTGATTGCAATTGCCTCAGCCGCTTCTCGCACTGCGGCATCGCCTGCGCCAGCACCTGAGTCAATTGATTTTCTGGTGGCATTTACTAACTCCATAATTCTGGCAATTACTACGTTAAATCTAAATGATTCAACCGCTAACTCAATATCAGATAATGCTTTATGAGTTACTTTGCGCAGTTCTAGATCACCTTTCTTAAAATCAATCCCAGCCTTACTTGTTACATCCTGGCTAATTCGCCAAGCCCGGTTTAAAAACTTTAATGAACCAGCAGGTGAAACATCATTCCAATCAATATCATCCTCAGGAGGCCCGGCAAAAACTAATGAGACTCTAATTGCATCCACGCCATGCTTATCTAACTCATCAGATAACTTAACTAAATTGCCTCGGCTCTTACTCATTGCTGAGCCATCCATTAAAACCATGCCTTGATTTAATAATCTAGTGAATGGTTCGGTGAAGGTGAGCATGCCAAGATCATGTAATACCTTGGTAAAAAAGCGGGAGTATAAAAGGTGCAAGATCGCATGTGTTACCCCGCCAACATATTGATCAACTGGTAGCCAGGTATCAACCGCTTTTTTATCAAAGGCAACATCATGATGATTCACTGAGGTGTAACGAAGGAAGTACCAAGAAGAGTCTACGAAGGTGTCCATCGTGTCAGCATCTCGTTTTGCAGGAGCACTACATTTTGGACATTTAACATTTACCCAATCAGAGGCTGCCCCTAGTGGGGATGATCCCTTTGGCTTTAGATCTAATCCTTTAGCATCTGGTAACTCAACTGGTAGTTGATCTTGCGGTACTGGAACTAAACCACACTTATCGCAGTGCACAATTGGAATCGGTGTTCCCCAAAAACGCTGACGTGAGATTAACCAATCACGCAGGCGGTAATTCTTAGTAGCGATGCCAACCTTTTTATCTGCTAACTCTTTAATTATCTTAGTTATCGCTTCATCTTTTGTAAGACCAGAAATAGAGCCTGAGTTAATAACCTTGCCATCACCTGATGTTGCAACGCCTGTGGTATTTGGATCCTCAAGGCCGGTATCAATTACTACTCGGACCGGTAATTTCATAGCACGTGCAAAATCTAAATCTCGCTGATCATGGGCAGGAACTGCCATAATGGCGCCGGTTCCATAATCTGCTAATACATAATCAGATGCCCAGATTGGAATCTTCTCGTTATTTACTGGATTAATTGCATAGCGGTTTAAGAAAACACCGGTTTTAACCCGATCAGTTGCTAATCGGTCAATATCAGAGTCAGCTTTTACTGAATCTAAATACTTTTTAAACTCACTCTCAACGCTACTGCCAGCAACTAACTTTGCTGCCAGCTCAGAATCTGCTGCTACCACCATAAAGGTTGCGCCATATAAAGTATCCGGGCGGGTGGTGTAAACAGTTATCTTTTGATCAAAACCCTCCACTGCAAAATCAACTTGGGCGCCAGTTGATCTGCCAATCCAGTTGCGTTGCATCAGCAGTACTTTTTCAGGCCAGGCACCCTCTAGTTGATCCATGTCATCAAGTAAGCGATCGGCGTAATCGGTGATCTTTAAATACCATTGATTTAACTTCTTCTTTGTTACCGCGCTATCACACCTCTCACAAAGACCTGCAACCACCTGCTCATTTGCTAATACAGTTTGGCAATCTGGGCACCAATTAACGGCAGAGTCTTTGCGATATGCCAAACCTTTTTCAAACATCTTAAGAAATAACCATTGATTCCATTTGTAATACTCAGGATCACAGGTGTGAAGAACTCGATCCCAATCAAATGAACATGCATACCTGCGCATGGAAGCTTTTTGCACATCAATATTTTCATAGGTCCAAGCCCGAGGATCCGCATCTCGCTTTATTGCCGCATTCTCAGCCGGTAAACCAAAGGCATCCCAACCAATTGGATGCATTACATTAAAACCTTTTTGAATCCAGTACCTTGCAATCACATCACCTAATGCATATGCCTCAGCATGTCCCATGTGTAAGTCCCCTGATGGATAAGGAAACATGTCCAATACATATTTTTTCGGACGAGGATCATCTGCTTTTCCAGATTTAAATGGCGCTAACTTGTCCCAAATTGGCAGCCACTTATCCTGCACCGCTTTAAAGTCATAAGCCTCATGCATAGCAAGACCAGCTAAGTATGGCGATTACTTTATTTGCCATCATCGCTCCTCTTATCTTTAACCTAAATGATAAATCCAGATAGATAAATCTTGTGGAGCTGAGGGGAGTCGAACCCCTGACCCCTTGCATGCCATGCAAGTGCGCTACCAGCTGCGCTACAGCCCCGCTTGTTTATAGGTGCTGACCCTATCTAATTAATTGCTCATTCTATAAATTTATGCGTTACCAAACACCTTCCACACCCCTGCTATAAATGGTAGGTTTTCAATATGAGCACACCTACTGTAAAGATCAGTAAAGACCAACATGTTTGGGCATTTAAAGCGGACATGCAACCAGTTATAACAGTTGATCCAGGAACTGTAATTGAAATAGAAACTTGGGATTGCTTTACCGGTCAGGTGCAAAGTGAGAGTGACACATTAGAAAAATTAGATTTAACAAGAATTAATAGTGCTACCGGTCCAATTGCAGTCAAAGGTGCGATGCCTGGAGATTCAATTTCCGTAACTTTGATTGACATCAAGCCAGGACCACAAGGTGCTGGCATGGTAATTCCAGAGTGGGGGCAATTAGTCGATAAGGCAAAATCACCAATAACAAGAATTTTTAAAGTTGCAGGTGAGACGATCACCATGCAATCTAATGGTGTTACTTTTCCTAAGCGCCCAATGTTTGGTGTGATTGGTGTTGCCCCAGCCAGTGGTGAGATTTCAACCTTTGCTGCTGATCGTCATGGTGGAAATATGGATGATAATCAAAATGGCATTGGCGCAACTATTCATTTACCTGTTTTCCAATCAGGTGGTCAGTTAGCAATTGGTGATATGCATGCATCAATGGGTGATGGTGAGATCTCTGG
>CANKTS010000031.1:0-10365 GCA_947486485.1 Actinomycetota bacterium
TGGCAGAATAGCCCTCATGATTGAGGGCTCAAATAAGATTCAGGTTTTCGAACCACATCGCTCATCTCTGCCGCCACTTAAGCCATATATTTCTGAGTTCTGGCGCAGACGAGAATTTGCAACAGAGCTTTCAAAATTCTCTGACAAAGCAGAGTACTTGGAGTCAAAGTTAGGAAAAGTTTGGCTAGTTTTAAATCCATTATTTTTAGCAGTGATCTACTACTTACTTGTAACAATTATTCAAGGTAGATCAGCTCAGACAAATTCCTTTATAGTTCTCTGTCATATTCTGATCGGTTTATTCACTTTTTACTTCGCACAAAACTGTATCTTATTAGGCGCCCAATCAATTACCTCTGGCGGGCGGCTTATCTTAAATCAGGCCTTCCCAAGATCACTTCTTCCCTTATCTAGTGCAATTAGTGCCGCGCGGCAGTTTCTACCAACTTTGCCGGTATATATTTTAATAGTTCTTATTGGTAAATTAGTTTTTAACGATGAAGCTCTCCCAGGACTTACCTGGAATTACCTTCTTATTCCATTTATATTTATTTTATTAGCTCTCACAAGCTTTGGGCTTTCACTTTTATTTGCAACAATGAATGTTTACTTCCGAGATACAACTAAATTACTTTCATACATAATGCGCATTTGGCTTTACGCATCCCCGGTACTTTGGCAGCCAGATATGCTCACCGGTTGGTATCGGATTATTCTCTACTTAAATCCACTAGGTCCAATACTTTCTGCTAACTCAAGAATTTGGATTGATGGGTTGACCCCAACCGCCCCGCAATTGCTTGCTTGCTTATTTTGGGCATTTGGTTCTATTTTGCTAGGTGGTTACTTCTTTATTTCTAGGGAGCGCGATTTTGCCATCCACATCTAATCAAAAGTTTGTTTTGCCAGAGAACCTGGCAATTCGTATTGAGAATCTCTCAATTAGCTACAAAATAAATGTGGAGTCAAAGAAAACATTAAAGAACGCGCTAATGAGAGCAAGTCGGGGTGAGCGGATTAGAACAAGAACTGTGGAGGCGGTTAAGAATTTAACTCTTGATATTGCCCATGGCTCAGTAGTCGGAATTGTTGGTGCAAATGGCGCGGGTAAATCAACGTTGATGAGATCAATCGCTGGAATCTTGCCACCAACTACTGGAAGAATTGCAGTAAATGGTCGGATATCGACCTTACTAGCTTTAGGTGTTGGTTTTAATCAAGCATTATCTGGTCGAGATAATATTATTTTAGGTGGCTTAGCAGCTGGTATGAGTAGGGCAGAAATAGATAGTCAAACTGATGCAATTGCACAATTTGCTGATCTACCTGAAGGTTTTATTGATATGCCAGTTCGCACCTATAGCAATGGTATGTATAGCCGAGTTGCATTTTCAGTAGCAGTAAACATGACACCAGATATTCTGTTATTGGATGAGGCTCTCTCTGCTGGCGATGCAGCGTTTAAAGAAAAATCATTTAATCGAATGCGTCAACTCTGTGCAGAGGCAAGAACTATTTTAATTGTTTCGCACGCACTCTCTTCAGTTAATGAACTTTGTGATCAAGCAATCTGGTTGCATAAAGGGCAGATGCTGGCGAGTGGAAAACCTGAAGAGATTACCGAACAATACTTAAAGTTCTTAAATGTTGGTAAATTACCCTCTAGTTATGAAGATTTATAAAGGTAATACAAAAAATACTAAAGTAATTGCTGCAGCTAAAGCTGCTGATTTAAGCAAAATAACTATTGCAGTTTTGCGATCTGCTTTGCGATCTTGAGCTGATTGAACTCTTGAAACCTTTCCAAGTCGATCAAAATTAAATGTTCCAGCAAGACCGTAGGCTAAACAAAACTTACTCCTTGATTGCACAAACCCTACTGAAAAAATCATTGCCGGAATAAAGATAGAAAATCTAATAGATCGACCTTGATCTGCCGCTAAAATGCCAATTACTGAAGATATTGTTAAAAACAAACCAAATAATGCCACTATCTGCCTACTTCTAATCTCATCCTTGCCAAGATTGCAGGCACCTGGAATGTATTGAGTACTCAATTAAGCATCCTCCCGCTCTTCATCATCGCGCCAAACTTCATACTCATCATTTTCTGAGCGAGCAAGCCAATTAAATAAAGCTTTACCGGCACCAAATAAAAGTGCAACAGCTGTAAGTGCTGTAGATAACCGCTTAATTACTTTAAACATAGGCTAAATCTACTATACCTAAGCTCCTATTGTTGCTAATTACTTTCTGCTGCGAGTTTAGTGATGGCATCTTCATTCAGGCGAAATACAGTCCACTGATCCATAGCCTGTGCGCCGAGAGATTTATAGAAATCAATTGCTGGTTCATTCCAATCAAGTACCCACCATTGAAATCTTGGGTAGCCTCGTTCAACACAAATCTGTGCCAACCTAACCAGTAACGCTTTACCGTGACCTGCGCCACGATACTTTGGATCAACAAATAGATCCTCTAGATAGATCCCGTGCTTGCCTAGCCAGGTTGAGTAATTCAAATGCCAAATAGCGATTCCGGTAATCTCATCGCCTAATTGTGAAAGTTCGCAGTAAACCTGGGGGTTTTCACAAAAGAGTGATCTCTCAAGATCTGCTAACGATAAAACAACTTCAGCTGGTGCTTTCTCATACTCAGCAAGTGCATGGATATAGCGAAAGATCTCTGGTAAATCAGCTGGGAGAGCAGAGCGGATAGTTACTGACATTTATATTATTTTTGCCGCGGTAAATGCAAATTGAATATCAGCCCAAAGATCATTTACATCTTCAATACCTACTGAGAAACGAATTAAATTCTCTGGAATCGTATGGCTCTCAGTTGCCCATCTGCGCCTGCGCTCCCAAATAGATTCCACACCGCCAAGTGATGTGGCATTGGTTATTAACTTTGAAAAATCACACATTTGGTCGATCTGCGCAGTAGTTGCTTTAACCTCAAATGAGATCATCGCACCAAAGCCCTTCATAAATGATTTGGCACGCTCATGATAAGGATCTGTAGTAAGTCCGGGATAGCGAACCTTTGAAACTCTGGGATCTTTTACTAACCGATTTGCCAACTCCATAGCATTTTCCTGCGACCGCTGCATACGAAGTGCAAAGGTGCGTAAACCTCGAAGTGCCAGCCATGCCTCAAATGGTCCAGCAATTGCTCCACCGTAACGCCGAGCTTGTTCTAATCTGCCATAAAGTGTTTTGTCATTTGTACTAACTGAACCAAGTAATAAATCACTGTGGCCAGAGAGATATTTAGTAACTGAGTGCAAAGTAATATCGGCACCAAGGGCTAATGGGTTTTGAATCATTGGTGTAGCTAGTGTGTTGTCTACTGCTACCCAACAACCTGCGGCTTTGCCAGCTGCAATGACTTTTGGTAAATCTACAACTTCAATTGCTGGATTAGTTGGTGATTCTAGATAAAGCATTTGCGCCCCAGGTAACACAGCAAGAACTGCATCAGTATTAGTTAAATCAACAAATCTAACCTCTACTCGCTTATTTTCATGCATCTTCTTAAGCATGGTGGTAGTACCTTGATAACCATTGTGAGATGCAATAATTACTGCAGACTCTGGTAATAAGGAAAAAACTGAACTAATAGCAGCCATGCCAGATGAAAATATTAAAGTTTGGCCACCCTCAAGAACTGAGATTGCATCCTCTAACGCACTCCATGTTTCATTGCCATATCTGGCATAACCAATTGGTCCACCTTCATGAAAGGTTGAATTAAGTGCGATTGGTGGATTAAGCGCCCCATCGGGTTTTTTCTCAGGACGGCCTGCTGCTACAACCTTGGTCTCAGTTGCTAACTTATTCCAATCTTGTTCATGATTCATAGGTCAGAGCCTAACGGGTTTACTTTAAAGTGGTGGCCGGAGCAAAGTTAAGAAATTAAGATTACTTTTTTGGCTCAAGAATTAGCGCTACCGAGTTAATACACCAGCGCTCATCAGTTGGAACAGCGTAACCCTCACCGGTAAAGACATGGCCCAGGTGTGAACCACAAGCTGCACACCTAACCTCTGTTCTTACTCTAGGAAATAAAGATCGGTCCTCAATTAGCTCAACTGCATCTTGAGCTGTTGGTTGATAAAAAGATGGCCAACCACAGCCAGAGTGAAACTTAGTATCTGATCTAAATAGCTCAGCGGTACAAGCTTTGCATTTATAAACACCAATACTTTCACTATCTGTATATTCACCAGTAAAAGCTGCTTCGGTATCTGATTTACGTAGTACATCAAAAGAGAGTCGATCAACTCGCCCTTTTAATTCAGCCTCATCAATTTTTACTTTATATGGCTCACCCTTTGAATTAATCGGTGTTATTTCATTCATGGCTGACAGTAGTTAATGGGTAGGCAACTCCAGTTGAGGAATGACAATCATATCCATTTGGATTTTTTGCTAAATACTTTTGATGATACTCCTCAGCAAGCCAGTAGGTAATACCGGAGGCGGGTGAGATATCAGTGACAATTTCACCTATACCTTGCGTACTTAACTCTTTCTGATAAATATCCTTACTTGCTAATGCTTGAGTTAATTGCTCAGTAGAGGTTGTAAATATTGCTGAGCGATACTGTGTACCGATATCCCCACCTTGCTGATTTAGTGAGGTTGGATCATGCATAATCCAAAACTCAGCAAGTAACCTCTCATAAGTTATAACTGTTGGATCATAAATAACCTCAACTATTTCAGCGTGATTAGTTTTACCAGTGCAGACCTGTTCATATGTTGGATCTGATTTATTTCCACCCATATAACCAACTGATGTTGAGATAACACCATCTAACTGCCAAAACCTTCGCTCTGCTCCCCAGAAACATCCAGTTGCAAAGTATGCGGCTCGGCTCATCTGCTAATTCTCTCCTATAACTTAGGGGTTGTGCAATCAAAAAAGATGCAAAGGATTGTTATATATGCAACTGATAACCTTTGATCTGCGGCTGTTAATTCAGCCCCCGTAGCTCAGGGGATAGAGCACCGCCCTCCGGAGGCGGGTGCGCAGGTTCGAATCCTGCCGGGGGCACTTAAATCTCTCAATTTGTGATCTAGGTCTTTAACTTCATAGCAAAATATCCTTGTTTATTATTTAGTTTAAGTAGATAATAAAGTCATAGATTATTGCTTTTTAAAAATATATCTGATTTCTATTTATCTAAGGAGATGATTGCCCTATGGATTGGCGACATGAGGCTGCTTGTCGCGAAGAAGATCCAGAGGTTTTCTTTCCAGTTGGCAACACCGGGCCTGCATTAGCTCAAATCGAAGAGGCAAAAAAGATCTGCCAACGTTGCCCTGTTAAAGAACCTTGCCTTGCGTGGGCACTTGAAAGTGGCCAAGATGCTGGTGTTTGGGGTGGATTATCTGAGGATGAACGGCGAGCAATGAAACGTAGAGCTGCTCGTAACCGTGCGCGCCAAGCAGAAAACCAAGTAACCTTTAATTAACTGAAAAAGATACCTCGGCTTTAGTCATTTGACCACTGCGGAATAATTTAATACCACCATTTAACTCATTCTTAGTTAAGGTATTTGCGATCTGTAATCCTAAGTTTGCGGCTTGTTCAAGATTAAAACCATCCGGTAATCCAGCTCCATTATCGTTAATAGTTACAGCATAGGCGTTATTTTTTTTAATAATCTCAACCTCTAATAAATCACCAATCTCAGCTAAGCCGTGCTCGAGTGCATTATGAATTAACTCGGTAATAACTAATGAGAGCGCAGTTGCAGTTTTTGAGTCAAATGAGCCAAACTCACCGGTTTTCACAAACTTAATCTTGCGTGGATTTAGATCCATTGCATTTTTAATAATTTGTGTAAAAACTTGATCAAACTCAACTGATTCCGTTGATTGATTAGAAAGAGTCTCATGAACTAAAGCGATGGAAGCAACCCTACGAACAGCTTCTGATAATGCTGCACTCGCTATTGGATCCTCAACTCTTCTAGATTGAAGACGCAATAATGCAGAGACAGTTTGTAGGTTATTTTTTACTCGATGATGAATCTCTTTAATTGTGGCATCTTTAGTAACTAGAGCACGATCTCTATTTCGCAGTTCAGTTACATTGTGAAGTAACACAATGGCACCTACCCGATCTTCTCCTTTAGTTAATGGAATAACTAGTAAATCAATTACACCACCAGTACCTTCATACTCAGCACGTCGTAATTGCTTACCACTTAATAAGGTTTGCCAGGATTCATCGGTTGGCTGATTATCACCCTTACCTAATGAGGCAAATACTTCACCTAAATTTTTTTGTTCAATTTCACTTTGAAAACCCACCCTGCTTAATGCAGATCTAGCATTTGGACTAGCAAAAAATATTATTCCGTTAATATCTAATCTGATTAACCCATCACCAACTCGTGGTGCTGATTCTGAACTATAAATACTATTTCTAATTGGAAAATTTCCCTCTGCGATCATCTGAAATATATTATGAGCAATCTCGCGATAATTTAATTCAAGTTTAGAGGGCATACGCATTAAGTCGGAATTGCGATGGCGTGAAATTACTGCCAAAGTTTTACTACCAAAAATTACTGGAATACTCTCTTCTTTAATCATAATCTCACCAACTAACTCTGGTTGAGCGTCTCGTACTATTTCACTATCTGATAATGCTTGATCAATTCTTGGGCGCTGGCCCCAATTAATTGTTGAGCCAATAAGATCATTACTAAAGACGGTAGCGGCAGTAGTTGGTCTAATTTGTGCAATTGCTATATAGCCATCTGGCCAAGACTTATCATTTTTACGAATTGGTAGCCATAAAACTAAATCTGCAAATGATAGATCAGCAACAAGTCGCCATTCAGCGACAAGCTCAGCAAGGTGCTCAGCCTCACTGGGTGTTAATTTCGAGTTATCTTTAATTAACTCTAAGAGAGTGGCCATGGGCTAATGGTAGAGGTATTACTGCGTTAGTTCCTTACCAATTTTTTCCATCTGCGCTTTAAAGGACGATGGATCTGTACTGAACTAAATCTTCTTTAAGATTGTCCGTGACATCTCTTATATTTCTTGCCAGAGCCACATGGACACGGTGCATTCTTTGAAGTGCCACCGGCAGGGGTTGTTTCAATTTCAGCAGCTGAATACTGTAGAGCGGCAACTGGTGCTGGTGTAGGAGTTAAGCCCTTGGCACCAACCTCTTTCCCTTCAACTTGAACCTCAGCAGTAAATAAGAAGCTAACTAACTCCTCCTTAATTGCATCCATCATCGCTGTAAATAAATCATAGCCTTCGCGCTGGTACTCAACTAATGGATCACGTTGTGCCATAGCACGAAGCCCAATTCCCTCTTGCAGATAATCCATCTCATACAGGTGCTCACGCCACTTACGATCTAGAACTGAGAGTAAAATTTTTCTCTCTAACTCTCGCATTACAACCGGAGATAAATCACTCTCTCGCTTTTGATATGCAGCATTTGCATCAGCTAATACCCGGTCAAGTAATAACTCAGTATTAAGCGCAGAGCTACCACCAATCTCATTAAGAAGTTGATCTGCAGTAAATGAGATTGGAAATAATACCTTTAGTGCTTTCCAAAGTGTCGTTAGATCCCAATCCTCAGATACTCCTGTTGCAGTTGCTGCGTCAATATATGCTGCAATGGTCTCATTTAAAAACTGACTAACTAGGTCCTTAATATCGGCACCCTCTAATACCTCACGGCGCTCTGAGTAAACTACCTCACGTTGCTTATTCATTACATCGTCATACTTCAAAACATTTTTACGCATTTCAAAGTTCAATGACTCAACCTGTGTCTGTGCTGACTTAATTGCATTACTAACAATCTTTGATTCAAGTGGAGTCTCCTCCGGCATACCGGCTGCTCCTAAGAAACGCTCAACTAATCCAGAGTTAAACCTACGCATGAGTTCATCTTGCAGTGATAGATAAAACCTTGACTCACCTGGATCACCCTGCCGACCAGAACGACCACGTAACTGATTATCAATTCGCCGAGACTCGTGCCGCTCCGTTCCTAATACATAAAGACCACCAAGTGATACAACTATTTCGTGTGATTTCTCTACCGCAGCCTTTTGTTTTGCAATTTCAGCTGGCCAAGCTTTTTCATACTGCTCAGGTGTCTCCGCTGGATTTAAACCTTGGCGCTGTAATTCGAAATCAGCCATAAATTCAGGATTTCCACCAAGCATGATGTCAGTTCCACGCCCTGCCATATTGGTAGCAACAGTTACCGCACCAACACTTCCAGCACGGGCAATAATTGATGCTTCTCGCTCATGTTGTTTAGCATTTAATACTTCGTGCGGAATACCATTTTTCTTTAGGATGGCAGATAGCTCCTCAGACTTTTCAACACTGACTGTACCTACTAGCACTGGTTGTCCTTTTTTATGCCGTGCCACTATGTCTTGAGCGACAGCGGTGAATTTTCCACTTTCAGATTTGTAAATTAAATCTGATTGATCAATACGCACCATACTTTTATTGGTAGGAATTGGAATAACTCCTAGCTTATAAATCTGCATAAACTCAGATGCCTCTGTCATAGCGGTACCAGTCATACCGCCTAGTTTTTTATAGAGCCGGAAGTAATTTTGTAATGTGATAGTGGCAAGGGTTTGATTCTCATCTTGAATCTCAATTCGCTCTTTAGCTTCAAGTGCTTGGTGTAGGCCCTCGCTATAGCGGCGGCCAGCTAGCATGCGACCGGTGTGCTCATCAACAATTAATAACTCACCATTCATTACTACATAATCTTTATCTCTTTTAAATAACTCTTTAGCCCGAATCGCATTGTTTAAGTAGCCAATCATTGGGGTATTTACCGCTTCGTAAAGATTTTCAATACCAAGCACCTCTTCGACTCGAGTTACACCTGGATCTAAAATGCTTACAGTTCGCTTTTTCTCATCGACCTCATAGTGATTATCACGAATTAGTTTTCCAACAATATTTGCAAACTCCATATACCACTTAGTTGCTTTGTCAGCTGGTCCAGAGATAATCAATGGTGTTCTTGCTTCATCAATTAAAATAGAGTCAACCTCATCGACAATTGCAAAGTTATGTTCACGTTGTACGCAATCTGATAATGACCAAGCCATATTATCTCGTAGGTAATCAAAACCAAACTCATTATTTGTACCATAAGTAATATCTGCTGCATAAGCTTCGCGTCGTTCGGCTGGTGACATACTGGAAAGAATTACACCAACTCTTAGTCCTAGGAAGCGGTGAACTCGACCCATCCATTCACTATCACGCTCTGCAAGGTAATCATTAACCGTAACAATATGTACTCCTTTACCAGTTAATGCATTTAAATATGCTGGCAGAGTTGAAACTAAAGTCTTTCCTTCACCAGTTCGCATCTCTGCAATATTTCCCTTATGCAGTGCTGCTCCACCCATTAACTGAACATCGTAATGTCGTTGCCCTAAAGTTCGCTTTGCAGCTTCTCTAACTACTGCGAATGCTTCTGGTAAAACTGACTCTAAACTCTCTCCTTTTGAAATTCGATCTTTAAATTGTTCTGTCTTATTTCGAAGTTCCTGATCATCTAAAGAAAGTATTTCACTTTCAAACTTATTTATTTGCTGCGCAATTTTTGCTAATTCTTTAACTGCCTTACCCTCACCAGCACGTAAAATCTTGTCTAGTAAACTCACAAGGATCCTCCGCTGGTGGTTAAAATTTGATTGGTTTGAATATCTAGAGGGTTATCGTATTAGAGAATTACGCCCCACCGCACACGCAGTAGTAACGGCGCTAACGGCGATTTCAGCGGCCTTTAAGGCTCTAATACCCTCGTGGATTGAAGAGCCGGTAGTTATTAGGTCATCTATCAAAATTACTTCTCCCTGTGGGATGAGTGAGTTTTTAACTAAATAGGCACCTTTAATATTCTCACTTCGCTGCTGACTATTTAGCCTACTCTGATCTTTTACTTTCCGCGTGATTGAAAGTAGAGGTTGATAAGAAGATTCAATCTTTGTCTTTTTAAGTTGATTAATGACAACTAATGCTAGCTCACTAATATGATCACGCCCACGCCTTCTAATTGCTAAGTTCTTTGAGGGAATAGTTACCAAATTTACTGGACCCGTAATTTTTAATTCATAGATAGCAATTTTAATTGAATTACTGATTGCATTAGCTAGTAAGTTAATAGCATCTTTATTTCCCCTCTCCTTTGCAGCTAAAATAAGTTGTGAACTCTCTGGCGTATAGTTCGCTACAAAGTATAAATTAACCTTTTCTATCTTTGATTTTTTAGGTTGCCCAAGCCAGGGTATGTGGCAGTTTACGCAGATACTCTCTCCGGGTGTATTACAAA
>CANKTS010000032.1:0-10159 GCA_947486485.1 Actinomycetota bacterium
AAAAGGGGTTGCGTAGTAAGCCTTGGGTTAAGACCACACTCGCCCCCGGATCTAAGGTGGTAACTGATTATTATGATCGCTCCGGCCTTACCCCTTTTATGGAAAAGCTGGGATTTAATCTTGTTGGCTATGGCTGTGTTACCTGTATTGGAAACTCAGGTCCGCTACCAGTTGAGATTAGTAAGGCAATTAATGAGAATGATTTAGCGGTTTCAGCTGTGTTATCTGGTAATCGTAACTTTGAAGGGCGAATCTCACCTGATGTAAAGATGAATTACCTAGCCTCTCCACCATTAGTTGTTGCCTATGCACTGACTGGTTCGATGAATCATGATTTTGCCAATGATCCAATTGGCGATGACAATGATGGCAAGCCGGTTTATCTAAAGGATATTTGGCCAACAACGGATGAGATTGAGGAGGTAATTAGTTCATCAATATCCTCAGATGTGTTTACTAAGGATTATGCCTCAGTTTTTGAAGGTGATAAACGTTGGAAATCTTTAGAGACACCAACTGGTAAAACATTTGCCTGGGATAGTAAATCAACATATGTACGAAAGCCACCCTACTTTGATCAGATGCCAAGGGATCCAAAGCCGGTAACAAATATTGCCGGTGCTAGAGTTTTAGCTCTCCTTGGTGATTCAGTAACTACCGATCATATTTCTCCAGCTGGAAATATTAAGGTTGATTCACCAGCGGGTAAGTACTTAGCCGATCATGGAATTGAGCGGGGTGATTTCAACTCATACGGCTCTCGGCGTGGAAATCATGAGGTGATGATTAGAGGAACTTTTGCAAATATCAGACTTAAGAATTTATTATTAAATGATGTTGAGGGCGGCTTTACTAAAAACTTTTTAGCAAATGGTGAGCAAACAACAATTTATGATGCATCCCGAGCTTACATTAATGCAGGTGTGCCATTAGTTATTTTAGCTGGTAAGGAGTATGGCTCAGGTTCTTCTAGAGATTGGGCAGCGAAGGGAACAGCTTTGCTTGGTGTGCGAGCAGTAATTGCTCAATCATTTGAAAGAATTCATCGCTCTAATTTAATTGGTATGGGAGTGCTACCCCTACAATTTTTAGATGGCGAAAGTACTTCCTCCCTTGGCTTAGATGGCAGTGAGGTATTTTCAATTACTGGTGTTGAAGAGTTAAATCAGGGTATTACGCCACTACAGGTAAATGTCACCGCCGGGGATAAGAGCTTTAAGACCAGAGTTAGAATCGATACGCCAGGTGAGGCAGATTACTATCGCCACGGCGGAATCATGCAGTATGTATTACGCTCACTTTTAACCAAATAAATCGCATTAGTAACAACTAACCTTTAAACTAGGCCAATGCTTGAGAAGATAAAATCACCAGCAGATCTTGCAGCGTTAACTGCTGCGCAATTGAGCCAGTTATCAGATGAGATCCGAAGCTTCTTAATTGAACAGGTCTCTAAATCAGGTGGTCATCTGGGGCCAAATCTGGGCGTTGTTGAGTTAACCATTGCTCTGCATCGAGTTTTTGAATCACCAAAGGATGTAATTGTCTTTGATACTGGACACCAAAGTTATGTACATAAATTATTAACTGGGCGCATGGCAGGTTTTGAAAAACTACGTCAACGAGGTGGACTAGCAGGATATCCAAACCGTAGTGAGAGTGTGCATGATGTGGTGGAGAACTCTCATGCATCAACTGCTCTTTCTTGGAGTGATGGAATTGCTAAGGGCTTTGCCTTAACAAACCAAAGTGATCGTACTGTGGTTTGCGTGGTAGGAGATGGTGCGTTAACTGGTGGTATGAGCTGGGAGGCATTAAATAATATTGCAGCAAGTAGTAATGAGAATCTAGTTATTGTGGTCAATGATAATGAGAGATCTTATTCACCAACTATTGGTGGCCTTGCAACCTATCTCTCAACTCTGCGTACTACCCGTGGATATGAGAAATTCTTAGATTGGGGTAAAGGCGTATTAGAGAAGACACCATTAGTTGGACAACCAATTTATGAGACATTACATGGTGTTAAAAAAGGTATTAAAGATGTTATTGCTCCGCAAGGCATGTTTGAAGATTTAGGTCTTAAATATTTTGGCCCAGTAGATGGTCATGACATTATTGCAATGGAAAAGGCGCTAATAATTGCTAAGGAGTATGGCTCACCAGTTTTAGTTCATGTTATTACTGAAAAAGGACGTGGCCATGGCCCGGCTTTAAATGATGAGGCGGAGAAGTTTCATGCTGTTGGGGTAGTAGATGTTGAAACTGGGCAACCACTTAGCAAGGTAGGTGATAGTTGGACATCTGTATTTTCAGATGAGTTGGTAAAGATTGGATCTGAAAGAAAAGATGTAGTAGCAATTACTGCTGCCATGATGGGGCCAACTGGGCTAGATAAATTTGAGAAGGCATACCCTGAGCGCACATTTGATGTCGGAATTGCTGAGCAACATGCCACCACAGCTGCTGCTGGTATGGCATTTGCAGGCCTTCATCCAGTATTTGCGGTCTACTCCACATTCCTAAATCGGGCCTTTGATCAACTTTTATTAGATGTGGCACTTCATAAAGCGGGTGTGACATTTGTATTAGATAGAGCGGGAATTACCGGTGATGATGGACCATCTCATAATGGTATTTGGGATTTAGCACTGACTGGAATTGTGCCAACCTTGCATGTGGCAGCACCACGTGATGGGCAGCGGTTAAGAGAGACATTGCGAGAGGCATTAGATATTTCAGATGCACCATCATTGATTCGCTTCCCGAAAGGTGCAGTAAATCCTGATATTCCAGCCTTTGAAAGACGCGATGGGATTGATGTTTTATATCGCGGTGAGAGCGCCGATATTTTATTGGTAAGTATTGGCGCCTTTGCTGCTATCGCAGTTGAAGCAGCAGCGCAGGCATACCGTGAAGGAGTCGGTGTTACTGTCGTTGATCCAAGATGGGTAAAGCCATTACCAAAATCATTAATCACAATGGCCCAGCGTTATAAGAGTGTTGTTGTGCTAGAGGATGGCATTAAACATGGTGGTATTGCCAGCACAATCTCTGAGTTATTTAGAGAGGCGAATTTAAATGTACCAGTACATTCAATTGGTGTGCCGCTGGTATTTCTTGAGCATGCGAAGAGAGTGCAGATATTAGAGGATTTAGGAATTACTGCTCAAAATATTACTCGCTCACTTGTTACCTGGAGCAGTAGTGATTTAGCAATTGATATTAAGGAAGAGATGCCACACCCTTCTGATGAAAACGAGCACCGCAAACCGCTTCGCTAATTCCTTCTCGATCTAGGTAGGGCAGAATTCCACCTAGGTGCATCGGCCAACCTGAGCCAAGTAACATACAAATATCAATCTCCTGCGGTGTTGAAACAACACCTTCATCAAGCATCATCTTTGCCTCAACTGCTAATGCTTCAAGGGCTCGCCTTCTTACCTGATCAGCTGTTGAAACCTTTGATCCCTTCTCCAGCAATGCCAGTGCTGCCGGGTTTACTACATTTATGCCCTGCTCATTTTTTACATAAAATGTCTTTACACCCTCTTTAACAAAGCGCTGCATCGTAGGTGAAATTTTGTAGCGAGGCCCAAGGTTTTTATTTAATGTTTCAGATACATGTAATGCCACACCTGGTCCAACTAGTCCTAATAACTCAAGTGATGACATTGGAAAACCTAGGGGAGCCATCGCTGCATCTGCAACCTCAAAAGGAGTTCCCTCATCCATCGCATCTGTTACCTCACCCATAAATCTGGTGAGCAATCTATTAACTACAAATGCTGGTGCATCCTTAACAATAACCATCGTCTTCTTTAAATCCTTACCAATATTAATTGCAGTAGCAACGGTGGCATCATCAGTTTTTGTAGTTCTTGCGACCTCAAGTAGTGGCATAATTGCAACTGGATTAAAGAAGTGAAAACCAACTACCCGCTCTGGATTCTTAAGTCCTTCACTCATTGCCTCAACTGATAATGATGAGGTATTAGTTGCCAAAATACACTCCGGCGTAACAATTGCCTCTAAATCTTTAAATAATTTCTGCTTAAGGGATAACTCTTCAAAGATAGCTTCAATAACAAAATCAGCATTAGCAAATACCTTTTGATCAACTGAGCCTGAAATATTACTTAGTAATCTAGTAGCAGCCTCAGGGTTTAGCCGCTTTTTATCAACTAGCTTTTGAATCTCATTTTTAATCCAAGTTACTCCCTTGTCCACCCGCTCTTGATCTAAATCGGTAATTACAACTGGCACCTTTAAGTTTCGCAGCATTAGTAGGGCTAGTTGAGAGGCCATAAGACCTGCGCCCACTACGCCAACCTTGGTAATTTTGCGGGCAAGTGCTGGCTTTGGTGCACCCTCCACTTTTTTGCGCTTTTTTTGAATTAGATTAAATGAGTAGAGCGAGGCACGAAGGCCATCACTCATAACTAGATCTGAAAGTACTTTGGTTTCAGCGCTGTAGCCATCTCTTACAGTATTTGTTTGCGCAGCTTTAATTAATTCAAGTGCGGCAAGGGGAGCAGGGATCGGTGCCCCACTATATTTTTTAGCAATTGCAGCTTTTCCAGTTGTGATCGCCTTTTCAAAACCGGCGCTATCCTTACTAAAATCATTGCGTTCAACTTTTTTCTTGCCACTTAAAATATCAGCGACAAACTTAACTGAGTGCTCTAAAAAGTCTGATGGCTCAAATACTGCATCCACCACACCTAAGCCAAGTGCATCCTTTGCCTTCATCATGGTGTTGTTGTTTAGCGCATTTAAAATAATTACTTGCACAGCATTTTCAGCTCCAATTAATTTAGGCAGAAGTGTGGCCCCACCCCAACCAGGCACTAACCCCAAGAAGCATTCAGGCAATCCAGTAAATGCAGTTGAGGCAAGGGTTCGATAGTGACAATTAAGTCCAACCTCAAGGCCGCCGCCTAGAGCCAAACCATTTATAAATGCAAAGGTTGGCTTCTTACTTTCATGCAACTTAAGAAATACCTCATGACCTAACTCACCAAAAGCGGTTGCAACAGATTTTTCTTTTACCACTCCGATACCGGAGAGATCAGCTCCTGCTGCAAAGATAAATGGTTTTCCAGTTATCGCAATTGCCACCGCATCAGATTTTTGTACTTGATCAATTGCGCTAGCAAGTGCATTTAAATATGCTGGGCCAAAGGTATTTGGCCGGGTGTGATCTGCACCGTTATCTAATGTTATTAAAGCTAACTCGCCATTGTGACCAAATGGAGTGAGGGAGACCATCCGGACAAGTGCATTTGTTACTACCTCATCAGGTGCGCCAGCTAAAACTTCAGCCATTACTTACTACCTTTATAATTTGGATTCTCCCAAATAATTGTGCCACCCATACCAAGACCAATACACATAGTAGTTATGCCGTATCGCACCTCTGGGTGATCTTTAAAACCATTTGCTAAGTTAAGAATTAATCTCACACCCGATGAGGCAAGTGGGTGACCAACTGCGATCGCGCCACCATAGATATTTACCCGTTTATCATCATCGGCAATACCAAAGTGATCTAGGAATGAGAGAACTTGAATTGCAAATGCCTCATTAACCTCAAATAATCCAATATCTGCTATATCTAAGCCAGCTTTTTTAAGCGCTTTGATTGTGCTTGGTACTGGTCCATAACCCATAATCTCTGGCTCAACACCGGCAAATGCAAATGAGATTAACTTTGCTTTGATTGGCAAATTCAATTCCTTCGCTTTACTTTCTGATGCCAAGATTGCAGCGGTCGCGCCATCATTTAAACCAGCTGCATTTCCAGCAGTTACTCTGCCAGCTGCGCGAAATGGTGTTTTAAGAGCGCCAAGAGCCTCCAAAGTAGTTTGTGGCCGAGGTGGTTCATCAACTGTTGCCACCCCCCAACCAAGTTCAGCAGTTCTAGTTGCCACTGGAATTAGATCTGGTTGAATTTTATTTGCCGCGTATGCTGCTGCGGTTTTTTGTTGAGATGCTAATGCGTATTTATCAGAGCGCTCTTTTGTAAGGTGCGGAAACTTATCGTGCAAGCGCTCAGCAGTTGCTCCCATTTGCAGGGCGTCGGTATCTACTATTTTCTCAGCTAGATATCTTGGATTGGGATCAATGCCATCACCCATTGGGTGATTTCCCATGTGCTCAACTCCGCCAGCAATTGCTAAATCATATGCACCCATATTTATGCCACCGGCAATAGTTGTCACTGCTGTTAACGCACCTGCGCACCAGCGATCAATTGAGTATCCCGGAACTGATTTTGGAATCCCAGCTAATATCGAAACGGAGCGACCAATATTCATACCTTGATCACCAGTTTGGGTGGCAGCAGCGATCGCCACATCATCAATTTGATCTAAGGGTAGATTTGGATTTCGCTCAAGTAGGCCGCGAAGACAACGAACCATAATGTCATCTGCTCTAGTTTGGGCATAAAGTGAGCCAGCTTTTCCAAACGGAGTTCTTACTGCATCAACTAAAACCACATTAGTTTTCGCGCTAGCCTCTTTGCTCATTAATTACTCCTAGCCATTAACAATCTAATAAGGCTAGGTTACTCGCCGGTAACGAAATTGGGTAGTGGGCTTTCACCTACCGCGCAGCGGTTATTGTTACCTTCGCTGGCTGGGTATAGAGGCGCAAAACTACTCCAAGATAGCTAGCCCAAAGCAGTAGTTGAATCCAAGATGTATTTACATCAAAGCCAATTGTGCCGGCAAGGAGTGAGCCAGCGATTGAATCCTTTGCCATAACGGATGAGATATCCCAGGCAAATGAACTCTCTCCAGGTATCCAGCCCAACTCTTGGTACTCATGCACGCCATAGGAGAGCACACCAGCTGCCACAATTATTAAGGCGATACCGGTAAGGGTAAAAAACTTACTTAAATTTAATTTAACCGATCTGTTATAGATCAAGTAACCAAGTACCACTGATAGTAAAAGACCAGCAACTAAACCAACAGAGGCGGCTGAGGTAGCGGCTACTGTTCTAAAGTTTGTATAAACAAATAATGAGGTCTCAAGACCCTCTCGGGCTACAGCAAAAAATGCAGCGGCAGCAAGTGCTAATGGACCGGCGGTTAATGCGGTATCTACCTTGCCATGTAATTCATCTTTAAGTGTTCTGGCTGCTCGCTTCATCCAAAAAACCATCCAAGTTACTAAGCCAACTGCAATAAATGATGTTGTGCCAGCGAAGAATTGCTCACCTCGCTCTGATAATTCAGCAGAGGTAAAGGAGAGAAAGCCGCCAAAGGCAATGCTTGCAATAAGTGCGATTGCCACACCACTCCAGATAGGGGTAAGTAATTTTCGGCGATCGGTTTTGACTACGTAGGCAACTAAAATTCCCACGATCAATGCCGCCTCAAGCCCCTCACGAAGGGCGATTAAAAAGGTACTTAACATGGGATAACCATAATCCCAGATAAGTGAATTACGCAACCTAAGTGTTGCGTAATTCCTATCACAATGGAGCTACTCTCCCTCAACTGATTCAGGCTCAGCCACCTCAACCGGCTCAGCGATTACTACCGGCTCAATCTCACAAAGTGCAGCTGCGATCCCACTTGTTACCTGCTCAATCTGCCAGGCTCTAGCGCCCATCTGCACCAACTCATTTTTCACAAAGGATTGATGCTCACTACTTAATGCCGGAGGCTGCGGCCAACATATCTTTCTAACCAACTCAGGTGTGACTAAATTTTCAGTTGGTACTTTTAATTGAAGTGATAACTCAAGTAAGGCTGCTCGGGCATGGGTTAGCCTGGCATAACCAAGTGGGTTCTTCTCTTTCCAGATCTTAATTGGTGGCAGATTTTGTGATCGCACTCGATACTCAGGTTGATCAATAATTGGTGTTTGCAATGCAAGGTTTAATGAATTTAACCAGCGATTAAATGGGGGAGGATCTAATCTACTTCGCCTACCAATTAACTTTGCTACCGCCTCTAGATTATTGGGCCGCTTAACCGCCAGATCAACAATCGCTTCATCTCCTAATACCCGGCCAGGTGCTAGATCTAACTCTCGGGCTAGCTCATCCCGAGATAACCAAAGATCTCTGACAATTGTCATAGTTAATCTATCCCGCACCTTATGCATGCCAGAGGTGCGCCGCCAGCGATCTGGCTTGGGTAGATCTGAAAAGTTAAAATCCTGGTATGAGGTTAAGATTGCTGCAAAATCAGCTTGGGCCCAACTTAATTTACTTTGTGCAACTAATAATTTTTCAACCGCATCTCTAATATCAAGTAAGATATCAACATCTAATGCGGCGTAGGTAATCCACTCCGGGCGCAGCGGCCTAGTTGACCAATCAACAGCTGAGTGCTCCTTTGAAAGTTGTAGCTCAAGCAAACTCTCAGATAATGGGCCCAGCCCTACTCGCTCACAGCCGGCAAGGCGGGCGCCTAACTCGGTATCAAAAAGTAACTCTGGCTTTAAGCCAACCTCAATTAAGCAGGGCAGATCTTGCGTGCTGGCGTGAATTACCCATTCATACTTGGAAAATTGGTCATTAAATTTATCCCAGAGTTTTGAGGATTTAAGTGGAATTGGATCAATTAAATGCAGGCCGCCATCTTTTCGATAGATCTGAATTAGATATGCCCGCTGGCTATATCGATAACCAGAGGCGCGTTCAGCATCTATGGCGAGTGGGCCACTTCCCTTTGCAAGTTGGTCAATTAATTTTTCAAAGTTGCTCTCATCTACTACAACCAGCGGCACACCATTACGGGGGATAAGAAGTGGGGTACTCATTTGCAGGTGAGTCTAACTTGTTGGTGCCTTTAACTATTACGAGAGATTGAGCTAACACCCTCAGGAATTGGTTCTAATCCGGCGGTCATACCAAGAAGCTCTATCCATGCATTTACATGTGCTAATAAATTCTCGCCACTTGTTGGTGTCCAGGAGGCACGTATCTCCATCTCAGAGTCCTCTTCTCGATCCTTTAAATCACCAAAGGAGGCGCTTTCAACTCTAGTAACAGTGCCACTTGGTGAAATAAATTCACAACCATTTTTCTTTAGCGCCTCAATTAACCAAGCCCAGCCAATATTTGGTAGTAGTGGATCAGATGCCATCTCGGCATCAATAGCAGCTCGAGCAAAAGTTACACATCGCCACTGCCCACCCCAACCCAATTGCCCTGCTGGATCATGTAATAAAACGAAGCGACCAGTTGCTGCATCCTCTAATACATCAGCAGTCATCGCTAACGCGTGGGGCGCAAGTTTTTGGGGTGCTGGAACCGCCTCGAGCAAAATTTCACTACGTGTTTTAAGCGCCAATATTGGCGCAGTTAATTGTTCAAAGGTGGCTTTCACGCCCTAAGGATAAATTGGGTAAGGCTTAAGTAAGTGCAGGCGCGAGCAACTACCGATGATAAATACTATTAATCGACACAGTAGGCTTAATTAATGGCCTCATTTCTTGCTCTGTTCTCATCTTTGTTATGGGGTGGTGCCGATTTTTTTGGTGGCAATCTAACCAAGCGTTATAAGGCACTTGCGGTAACTGCAGTCTCCCAATCATTTGGCTTGTTATTTGGTGTAATTACAATTTTATTAGCTACTGCATGGCTGCAGCCAACACTTAGTTGGAGTAATTACTTTCTGCCAGGTGTCTTTGCCGGCATCTTGGGATTTGCCGGATTAACCGCTTTTTATGCTGGCCTTGCTACTGGGCGAATGGGTGTGGTCTCACCAATTAGTTCACTTAGTGTGTTAATTCCCTTAACTATTGCATTTATAAATGGGGAGAAGCCAACTACTGTGCAATTAATTGGAATGTCAGTTGCACTTGCTGGTGCATTTTGTGCAAGTGGACCAGAGATAAAAGGTGGCTTATCACCTAGGCCATTAATTTACGCAGTTATAGCCGCCTTTGGATTTGGTGGGGCTATTACATTTATTGCAATCGGTTCAAAATCTAGTGCAATTATGACGATGACAACTATGCGATTTTCTACCTTTATTATTTCGCTATTGTTATTTGCAAGATTTAAAACCACTGGTGGCTTTGCCAAGGCAGATCTTCCAATATTAATTGGGATTGGCGCAGCTGATTTTTTTGGCAACCTATTACTAGGAGTTGCTACAACTAAGGGCTTAGTATCACTAGCTGTTGTAAT
>CANKTS010000033.1:0-10144 GCA_947486485.1 Actinomycetota bacterium
CACGTTTACGTGGTGCTTTAGGCTCATCGGCCATATAAATCAAATCCTTATCAAATCTTAATTACTGCAGTTTTGCAGTATCTCTTTCAATACTTTTTAATTAATTCCTATTAATTATGCTAAAAATATCGACGCTGTCGCGGCTGAGGCTCTGTATCCTCGCGCTGATTGCGTGATGTAAGTATCGCAGATCCTGCCTGATGTGCCAACTTAGCCTAATTTAAGCGTGTTTAATGGCTACGAGAGTGGATGTTATGCAACAGTCCTACCCCAATTAAATTAGCAAACATGGATGAGCCACCATATGACAAAAATGGTAATGGCACTCCAGTCATCGGCATAAGCCCCATTGCCATGCCAATGTTTTCAAATGTTTGAAAGGCAAACCAAGCAATTACGCCAATAGATACCAACCTGCCAAATAAATCTCTACTGCGGTTGCAAATATAAAAAGCTCTTATAAAAAATAGGGTAAAAAGCCCTAAAATGACCGAACAGCCAAGAAAACCAATCTCCTCTCCCGCTACCGTAAAAATAAAGTCAGTTTGCTGCTCAGGCACAAATCGCCCATTTGTTTGTGGTCCATTAAATAAACCCTTACCAAAAAATCCACCTGAGCCAATCGTAATTCTAGATTGGCGCAATTGATAACCAGTTGCTCGGGGATCTGAAGTTGGGTCAACAAATGATTGTAATCTTGCAACCTGATAGTCATTTACTACACCACTTTGTACTGCAACAAAACCACCTGCTGCTGCAAGTAATAGCAGACCAACTACCCATCTAGGTTTTGCACCAGATGCGCCAATCATTGCCAAAATAGATGCAGAGATAATTAACACAGTTCCTAAATCTGGCTGACGAACAATTAATAAAACTGGAACCGCTGAAAGTGCTAGTACCTTAAGAATATCAAGATCTGATGGATCCTTATCGACTTGGTCGCGATCAGATAAAATCATTGCAATACCAACAATAATTGCAATCTTTGCTAACTCAGCAGGTTGTAATTGGAAGCCGCCTGGTAATGAGATCCAGGCCTTTGAACCATTAACCTCTGAGCCAAGGCCTGGAATTAATACAATTATTAAGCCAAGAACCGCTGCTGCCCAAACAATTGGTGTGTAAGCCCTAAGTAAGCGGTAATCAATCAAAGTTGTGCCATAGGCAAGTAGTGCCCCGATTAAAATATTTAAGGTATGGCGCTTAAGGTAATACTCAGGATCTAATCCAGAGGACTTAAACCAATCACGAGTTCCGGCATAAACTAAAAGTGTGCCGATTATTAATAAGCCACCAACTGCAAAATTAAGTAAAAAATCATACTTAAAATCATTACCTCTACTTGATCTGCGATAGTTTCTCGTTGTACTCACTTTAACTTCACCCCGCCAACTTTAATTCCAGTTAAATCAACCTCACTTGCTGCCCGCTTTAAATCTACCTTAGCGATAGTAGTGGGGACACCATTTGGAAATATCGCCTTTGTTGGATCAACTTTATTACCAACTACCCCAAATAAGGTTGCATAAATATCTCGAACTCCAACACCAGATGTTGATGCACCAAATCCACCCTGACTTACCATCATCACTACTGCATACTGCGGATTCTCAGTTGGCCCATATGAAGCAAACCAAGAGGTGTCATCTTTAGCACTGCCATTTGGATTTTTACCAAAGACCTGAGCTGTTCCGGTCTTACCACTTACTGCAACTGGAAATCCAGCAAATGAGCCGGTGGCGGTGCCACCGGTAACAACTGAACGAAGTGCGCGGTGTAGGAAATCCCAGGTACTTTGCTCAGCCTTAACTGTGTCAGCTATGACTGGCTTAAACTCTTTTACTACCTTGCCATCTACATCAACAACTGCTCGAGCCACCTGCGGTTTATAGTAGGTACCATTATTTGCAATTGCAGCATAAATCTCAGCAAGTCGCAGTGGTGTAACTAATGTATCGCCCTGACCAATTGAAAAGTTAACCGCATCTCCAGCACGCAGCTTGTTGCCATCAATACAGTTTTCTCGGGCGATCTCTATTAGGTAAGGGGTTAAATCCTTTTTTTGTGCACGTTGCTTGTAGTTACAGTAAAAATCTTTATTTTGTTCATACCAATTCTGCTTCCACTGGCGATTAGGTAATCTACCAGCTAGCTCAGTTGGTAGATCAATTCCTGTAATTTTGCCAATTCCAAAAGCGTTAGCAGCGTTAAAAAAGTAATCCTTAGTATTTGTCTTTGGCTTTAGTCCACCATCTCTAATCCACTCATCATATGCAATCTGATACCAGAGTGAGTCACATGAGATAGCTATGCCTTTCTCAAGTGATAACCTACCGGCAGCTTTACTATCAAAGTTATTAAAGACTCTACTTCCAACCAAAACAGATGCTGGGCAGTTATAAGTAGCATCTAATGAATAGCCAGCATTAGCCGCAGCTAGAACTGAAATTGATTTAAAGGTTGAAGCAGGTGCAAATAAACCTTGCAATGGTCTTGAAAGAGCTGGCACACCTTTTTCTTCACTAAATAAATCCTCAGCTTGTTTAACTGTTAAACCTTTTTGCCAGATTGCTGGGTCATATGTTGGATAAGAGGCCATAGCAAGTACCCGGCCAGTTTTAATCTCAAGTACAACAGCGGCGCCAGAATCTCCCTTGTAGCCAGAGGCGCGAGCACGTTTGATTGCTCCTTCTAATGCCCTCTCTGCTCCAGCCTGCAATTTTGCATCAATATTTGTAATTAAGTTATTGCCAGCAATTGCTTTAATATTTTTAGATTGTTTAGTTACAACCTCTTTACGATTGACAAGTACTGTTCGTACCCCGGGTATGCCACGTAAGTATTTGTTATATACACTCTCAATTCCAGTCTTACCAACTACCTCATTTCGGTAAAACGTTTCCTCTTGATTTTTTAAATCCTCATCAGTTACTGAACCCACATAACCTAATACATGTGCCACATTCTCGCCCTCAAGTGATGGGTAGCTTCTAATTGGTACAGATTGAACCTCAATACCTGGGTAAAGATCAGCATTCTCCATGATTTTAAGTGCTAGATCTTGGGAGGCTCCTCCCACCAATGGAATCGGCTGATATCTAGTTCCGTTCCAGCATCCAGCACGATTATTTTTTGGTAACTCACCACATAATCTAGTGCGTTGATAAATATCGCTGTATTGAAGATTAAATAAATTTGCAGTTCGCACCAGTACTAATACACCTTTATCTGGCTGTTTATCTAAGGTACTTCGATCAATTGAGACTACTAATCCTGGTAGATCAACCACCATAGGTAGACCATTAATATCAGTTATTGCACCCCGCACAGCTGGTGTGACAATATCTCGACTTTGGATACTAATTGCCGCATCTTGATACTGATCGCTGGCTAATATTTGTAGGTAAAAAAGTCGGCCAAAGAGTGCAAATAGCAATGAAAAGACTAGGGATTGAAAAATAATTAAACTCAACCGAGAGCGTTGACTCATACTCTTTCCCGATTAGTAAGTAACATTTTTCTAATTCTGATAATTAATGGCAAAAAAATTGGAATTATCAAGAAAGTCCAAAATGTATTAGCTAAGATCAAGAAAATATTCCGCAGAAAAGGACCATTTTCTTGACCAAGTAGTACTCCAATTAATAAGAATGTGGCCATTGATACTGCTGAAGATGCGCAGACAAAGAGTACGAAGAGAAGGGGGCGATCGATAAAATCACCAAGGCTTTCACGATTAACTGAGAATATATAACCAATAAATGTCATAGCAAGTGCCCACTGTCCAAAAGGAGTGCTAGCTGAGGTAGATAGATCCATAACCAAGCCGCCTATAAAACCAAATGCTAGTGAGCCTGCTCTATCCTCAAGTGATAGCAAGACCATTAGAGCTGCGATATAAAGTGAGAAGCAATTAAACGGAAAATGGATTGGGGCTATAACCGTCTCTTGAATGATAAATATAAAAAATAAAAAAATGCTGGTGTTTAATACTCTAAGTTGACTCATAATTACTTACTAGGGGTTGGAGTTGGTGTAGGGGTTACAAATACGGTAACTGTTGGTTTTGGCTTTGGCACAAGTGAATCTCTTGGATCATCATTTGGAGGTGAAATTACAACTGCTACTACCCCAATGCTTGCTAAATTACTTATTCCAACTACATCTGCGTTTTGTGTAATTGATGATGCATTGCTCTGCACAGTTGTCACTATGCCAACTGGAACTCCAGGAACAAATGGCCGGCCCCCTGAACTACCTCTGGCAACTAGAGCATCTCCGACTTTTATCTCACCAGTCGCATCTAATAATTGTAGTAAATAACTATTTCCACCTTGGCCTGATATAACGCCAATGCTTTGAGTACCAGCAATTCGGACACCAATTTTAAATGTTGGATCACTCATTAATAAAACAATGGCGCTGTTGTTGGTAACTGATCTGACTACTCCAACTAATCCACTATCTGATATGACTGTCATATTTTTACTAACACCATTTTTACTACCAACATCAATTGTAATTGTTTGTTTAAAGGTAGCGGCGGAGCCACGATTAATAACTCGGGCTGCAACCACCTTGTAGCCACCCCGACCGGCTAGATCTAATACATTTTTTAATTGATTTAACTGACCGATCATGTCCTGGTCAACAATATCTTTTGCCTTTAATTTATTTATCTCACTAGTTAAATCTGCAATTTTGCTATTTGATTGACCAAGGTTGCGCAGGTCAGTGGTGAATCTTCCAAATGGGGAAAAAATCTTAGAAAATAGATTTTCAACTGGTGATAAAGCAGTTGCCACACCACCTCGGATCGTACTGGCAACATTTACACCCCGCAGATCTAAGGTGATTAAAAATAAGGATGAAACTAGTAGGAGGACTAGTAAGAGCCGCGAACGATTACCGCCGCCCTTTGCCACAAATAAACTCCCTTATAAGTTAATTAATTTAACGACGAGGCTCAGAGATTAAAACCTTCTCTAAGGCTTCAAACTCTTCAACACATTTTCCTGAACCTTCCACTACTGCTTGTAGTGGGCGCTCAGTAATATGAATTGGCATCCCAGTCTCATGACGCAATCTCTCATCTAAGCCGCGCAGTAATGCCCCTCCCCCAGTTAAAACAATTCCGCGATCCATAAGATCACTTGCAAGCTCAGGCGGTGTCTTATCTAATGTGCTTTTAACAGCGTTAACAATCGCATTTACCGGTTCCTCAAGTGCTTTGCGAATATCAGCTGAGGTAACCAAGATAGTTTTTGGCAATCCAGTTGCTAAATCCCTGCCGCGAATCTCAGCATCTGGCTCTCCTGGAAGTGGAAATGCTGAACCAATTGCCATCTTTATCTCTTCAGCGGTGCGCTCACCTAATAACAATGAAAACTCACGCTTAACCCAACTAATAATTGCTTGATCGAGCTCATCTCCGCCTACTCGAATTGAAAGTGCAGTAACTATGCCACCGAGTGAGATAACTGCAACCTCAGTGGTTCCACCACCAATATCAACAACCATATTTCCAGTTGGCTCATGAATTGGCAGATCTGCCCCAATTGCAGCGGCCATTGGCTCTTCAATAATGTAAACCTTACGAGCACCTGCGGCATATCCAGCATCTTTCACCGCACGTTGTTCCACACCAGTAATTCCAGATGGTACACAAACAACAATTCTTGGCTTTGCTAGGTAGCGCCTTTTGTGAACTTTTTGAATAAAGTATTTAAGCATTCGCTCGGTTGTATCAAAATCTGCAATTACACCATCTTTAAGTGGACGAATTGCCACAATGTTTCCAGGAGTTCTACCAATCATTCGCTTTGCCTCAATTCCAACTGCAAGAATTGCGCCAGTATCTTGATTGACTGCAACTACTGATGGCTCATCTAAGACAATTCCGCGACCGCGCACATAAACTAAAGTATTAGCTGTTCCTAAATCAACCGCCATATCACGGCCAACCCAAGACATACGATTTGATCCCTTAGCCATTGCGCTCTCCCTCGTAGTTACTTTTAATAATCTTTAAAAATTAATTACCAAAAAAAATCTTAATCTCACGATTTGCTGACTCAACGGAGTCTGAACCATGGACAATATTCTGGACAACTTTACCGCCTTGCTCACCTGCTAAATCACCACGAATGGTGCCAGCCTCTGCATTTGCTGGGTCGGTTGCCCCCGCCATCTTGCGAAAGCCCTCAATTACCTGCTCACCCTGGGCAACTATTGCCACAATCGGGCCTGATGCCATGAACTCAATTAGTGGTTCATAAAATACTTTACCCTCATGCTCAGCGTAATGCTGAGTTAGTAGGGAGGGATCTGCAGTTAACATCTTTAAGTTAGTAACTTTGTAACCTTTTTTTTCAATACGATTAATTACCTCACCAACTAAACCACGCTTGACACCATCTGGTTTAATTAAAATCAAAGTTTGCTCAGTGCTCACTTTCATATTCTACGCACTTTTACCGCTGACTGAAAACTATAAGTTGCTAGAGCCCTTCTTATCCCGCTCGGCAATCAATTTTGCTTTAATCGCCTCACCTCTGCGGCCAAGTAGGATCGCTGTTATCCAAAGGGCGGTAAATAAAGCGCCCATAAAATACATTTGAGTAACCACACTGCCATAGCCAATTAGGCAAAGCTGCAAAATACTTCCCAGCAAATACCCACCTTTGCGTTTTAAAACTCCAGCATTAAGTATGAAGGTGATCGCAAGGAATCCACCGAGCCAAAGTGCGGTGGTGGAGGCATCATCTTTAGCAATTAATAAAGCAAAGCCCATAAGTAATGACTCCATTATTAAGACTGCACTAGCCATTACTCTCATTTTTTTGCTCCTAGCCTTTTAATAACTTCTCTTGCCGCCCCAGCTGTTACTACCGATCCGGTAATTAAAACTGCACTTACTGCCTCACTTACCTGATTGGCAAGTGTTACTTTTTCAAGTGCGTAGGTGATTGCACCAGTTAAATCACCAATCACCTCAATCTGCTCAGGCTTGAAGTAATCTGCGGCAATCTTAGCTAACTCGGCAGATTTCATCGCTCGCACTGATTGACTCTGACTAACAATTAGGTAATCAACACAGGTGGCTAATTCAGCTAACACCCCAGCTGCATCTTTTTCTGCCAGTACTGCAACCACGCCAACTACCATCTCAAAATCAAACTCAGCATTAATTGTCTTAGCAATCGCTTTCGCCCCATGGGGATTATGCGCAGCATCAATAATTACCGTTGGATCTCGATAAACAATCTCACATCTACCAGGAGAGGTGACCTTACTAAATGCATCCTTTACCAACTCATCATCTAATTTAACCCCAGCAAATGCCTCAACCGAGGCCAGTGCAAGTGCTGCATTACCAGCCTGATGATCACCATAAAGTGGCAAGTAAATATCATCAACATCACCATATAAAGCTTGTAGTGAGATCAATTGGCCACCAACTGCTAACTCTCTTTTCTTAACTGCGAACTCAATACCTTCTCGAAATGGGATTGCTGAAACCTTTGCCACCTGTGCCATTAAGACTTTAGCAACCTCACTACTTTGCGCAGCCAAAACCACATTTGATTCTGGTTTAAAGATGCCAGCTTTTGTTTGAGCAATCTCAGTTAATGTATTTCCTAAGTACTCCATATGATCAAAGCCAATTGGTGTCATTACCGAAACCTGTGATGAAACTACATTTGTAGCATCCCACTGCCCACCTAAACCAGCCTCAATTACTGCAATATCTACTGGATACTCAGCAAAGGCGACAAATGCCATTGCAGTAAGTGCTTCAAAGTAGGAGATGGGATGTGGTTGGCCAGAGTCAATTAAATCTAAGTAAAGAGCGATGTCGTTATAGGTAGCGATCATTAAATCTGGCGAAATTGGCGCACCTTTAATACTTATTCGCTCGGTAAAAGATTGCAAATGTGGTGAGGTGTAACGACCAACCCGGTAGCCAAGGGCTGCTAATAATTGATCGATCATTCGAGCGGTTGTGGTCTTGCCATTAGTTCCGGCGATATGAATGGTTGGATATGAAAGATGTGGTGAGCCGAGTGCATCGGTTAAAGCAGCAATTCGATCTAAGGTTGGCTCAATTATATTTTCTGGCCACCTCTTATTAAGCAGCTGCTCAATTACATCTAATTGATTTTGGTTATCTGGGTTACTCATTACTTTGGAAGTTTTTCAAGCAAAGCGGTTAAGAGATCAATATCAGCGGTAGTTTGCGCGAGTCTAGTTTTAATCTCAGTAACTACTTCAGCAGGTGCCTTTGCCATAAAACCAGCGTTGTCTAATTTAACTTTGGCAGTATCGCGATCTTTTTGGGCGATCTGTAGATCCTTACTTAACCTAGCTCGCTCAGCTACTAAATCAATCGCTCCAGTTAGATCAAAATCAATTACTACTTCACCAACTTGAGTCTTAGCGGTGAAATTACCATCGGTTAAATCACATTTAACAATGCTGCGAAGTGCAGTTTCATAATCTGCTAAGCCAACCTTTTCTAAGCCGGTGAACTTAGCGGCGATCTTGGCTGTACTTTTTATCCCCTGATCATTTCTAAAGCGACGAATCTCAGTAACAATCTCCTGCATCTTTGTAACTAATTCAACTGATCTCTTATCTTGTGATGATGGATCTGATTTTGGCCAATCTGCAACCATTAAGGATTGCCCATCGGTAAGTGAGCACCAGAGCTCCTCAGTTATAAATGGCATTACCGGATGCATTAATCTAAGAAGCTGATCTAAAACCTCACCAAGTACTCGTTGGCTCTTTGCAGCATTAGCACCACCGGCAGCAAATGTTGATTTAGAAAGCTCTAGATACCAATCACATAAATCATCCCAGGCGAAGTGATAAATCAATTCACAGGCCTTGGCAAACTCATACTTTTCAAATAACTCACTGCCTTCGGCAATAGTTTGATCTAATCTAGTTAATATCCAATTATCAATTGCATTTAACTCATCTCGTTTTGGCAATGAACCAGTTGTAGTTGCACCATTCATCATCGCAAATCTGGTGGCATTCCATAATTTAGTTGCAAAGTTTCTAGAACCTGCTACCCAATCCTCTGCTAATGCTTGATCTGTTCCTGGGTTAGCACCTCTTGCTAATGTGAAGCGAAGTGCGTCGGAGCCATACTTATCCATAAACTCAATTGGATCGATGGTATTCCCGCGGCTCTTACTCATCTTTTTACCAAATTGATCCCGCACTAATCCATGCAAAACAATTACATCAAATGGTTGTTTGCCATCCATCGCAAATAAGCCCATCATCATCATTCTGGCTACCCAGAAAAATAAGATGTCATAACCAGTAACTAATACTGAGGTTGGGTAAAACTTCTTTAGATCATCTGTTTGTGCCGGCCAACCTAAGGTTGAAAATGGCCAAAGCGCGGATGAGAACCAGGTATCTAATACATCTGGATCTTGGGTGTAACCAGCTGGTGGTTTTTCATCTGGTCCACAAACAACTACCTCATCATTTGGTCCATAAAAAACTGGGATTCGATGTCCCCACCAAAGTTGGCGCGAGATACACCAATCATGCATGTTATCTACCCACTCAAAATATCTTGGTGACATCTCACTTGGTTCAATCTTTACCCTGCCATCTCTAACTGCATCAGCGGCGGCTTTAGCAAGAGGTGCCACCTTTACAAACCATTGTTTAGAAAGTCGTGGTTCAACTGTGGTCTCACATCTTTGGCAATGACCAACTGCATGAATATATGGCCGCTTTTCTGCCACAACTCTTCCTAATTTTCTAAGCTCATCAACTACAGCTTTACGAGCATCAAAACGATCCATGCCATCAAACTTTGTGCCAGTACCAGCCATCACGCCATGTTCATTCATAATAATTACCAACTCAACACCGTGGCGCATACCCATCTCAAAATCATTTGGATCATGGGCGGCAGTAACCTTAACTGCGCCAGTTCCAAAATCAGGGTCTACTAACTCATCAGCAATAATTGGAATCATGCGATCAACTAATGGCAGCAGTACTTTCTTGCCAACTAAGTGCTTATAACGCTCATCATTTGGATTAACTGCAACAGCGCCATCACCTAACATCGTTTCTGCTCTAGTAGTTGCCACCGTAATATTCA
>CANKTS010000034.1:0-9970 GCA_947486485.1 Actinomycetota bacterium
AAAGCGCGCCTGGCAGGAATCGAACCGGCGACCTAATGCTTAGAAGGCATTCGCTCTATCCGACTGAGCTACAGGCGCATTTGTATGGTTTTCTAGGGATAAGTCTACCGATCACAACAGGTAAGGTTTGCACCTATGGCTGAGTTTATTTACACGATGAAAAAGGCGCGTAAGGCCCATGGCGACAAAGTAATTCTTGATGATGTCACCTTGATGTTCTTACCCGGCGCCAAGATTGGTGTGCTCGGACCAAATGGTGCGGGTAAATCAACGGTGCTACAAATTATGGCAGGCCTTCAACAACCATCAAATGGTGAGGCATATCTAACCCCTGGTTACAGCGTCGGTATCTTGCTGCAGGAGCCATCACTTAATGAGGATAAAAATGTTTTAGAGAATGTGCAAGAGGGTGTGGCAGAGACTATTGGTTTATTAAATAGATTTAACGCAATCAGTGAAGAGATGGCAAACCCTGCGGCAGATTACGACAAATTACTTGCTGAGATGGGTGGACTGCAAGAACAATTAGATCATCGAAATGCTTGGGATTTAGATTCCCAATTAGAGCAGGCAATGGACGCCCTGCGTTGTCCGCCCCCTGAGGCGGATGTAAAAGTATTATCTGGTGGAGAGAGACGCCGTGTTGCACTATGCAAACTATTACTTCAAAAACCAGATCTATTACTACTTGATGAGCCAACCAACCATTTAGATGCAGAATCTGTCCTTTGGCTTGAGCAACATTTAAGTAAGTATGAGGGAACAGTTGTCGCAATCACACATGATAGATACTTCTTAGACAATGTTGCCCAGTGGATCTTAGAGTTAGATCGAGGTCGTGCTTATCCATATGAAGGAAATTACACAACCTATCTAGAGACAAAAGAAGCACGTATGAAGGTTGAGGGACAAAAGGATGTTAAGCGAGCAAAGCGATTAAAAGAGGAGCTTGAGTGGGTAAGAATGAATGCCAAGGGCAGACAGGTAAAGTCGAAAGCTCGTCTTGCTCGTTATGAAGAGATGGCGGCTGAGGCTGATAAAACTCGTAAGTTAGATTTTGAAGAGATACAAATTCCACCAGGGCCACGGTTAGGTGATGTGGTAGTTGCCTGTGAAAAGTTAGTTAAAGGCTTTGATGATCGGATTTTAATTGATGATCTATCTTTCACACTTCCTCGTAATGGAATTGTTGGCGTAATTGGGCCAAATGGTGCTGGTAAGACCACATTATTTAAAACTATCTTAGGTATGGAAAAAGCTGACTCTGGATTAGTGAAAGTAGGGGATTCGGTAAAGATCTCCTATGTTGATCAATCCCGTGGCGGTATTGATCCAAAGAAATCATTATTTGAGGTGGTCTCAGATGGTCTTGATTTTATTAAAGTAGGAAATGTTGAGATGCCAAGTAGGGCGTATGTCTCCGCCTTTGGTTTTAAAGGACCTGACCAACAAAAAATGGCTGGAGTTTTATCAGGGGGTGAGCGAAACAGATTAAATCTTGCGCTAACTCTTAAGCAGGGTGGCAATTTATTATTACTTGATGAGCCAACCAATGATTTAGATGTTGAAACACTTGGCTCACTTGAAAATGCCTTACTTGAGTTTCCAGGGTGCGCCGTTGTGATCTCTCACGATCGTTGGTTCTTAGATCGTATTGCTACCCATATTTTGGCTTACGAAGGTGAATCAAAGTGGTTTTGGTTTGAAGGAAACTTTGAAAGTTATGAGGAGAATAAGATTGCTCGTCTTGGTATTGATGCTGCCCGTCCTCACCGTGCTACCTACCGTAAATTAACTAGGTAATTAGGATAGTGATATGAAATTTACCCACAAAGCCTTTGTTCGCTGGAATGATTTAGATGCCTTTGGCCATGTTAACAATGCCAAGTATTTAACATATGCAGAGGGCGCCCGAATTGATTGGGGCCAGCAACAATTTGCAGAAAAAGATGACTCTGTTTTGGTTCAGATGACAGTAGCTAGAAGTGAGATTGATTATCTGCTGCCAATTACTGAGTTTGAAAGCTACTACGATGTAAATTTATGGGTGGAGTCAATTGGTAACTCATCCTTTGTGGTGGGGTATGAGGTTTCAAAGGATGGGCTGGTATTTACCAAAATGAAAACAGTGCAGGTAATGATTGATTTAGAAAGTAGAAAATCTCGCCCGATTAAGGATAATGAACGAGAGTTTTTAACTAAGTATCTGGTTAAGTAATGAAGACCAAACTTCACCCAGCCTGGATAGTTGCTGGCATAACCTTTGGCACATTATTTGCGACCGCAGGTTTTCGTAGCGCACCCTCTGTATTAATTTTGCCACTGGAGGAGGAGTTTGGCTGGCGCCGTGATGTAATCTCATTTGCAATTGCTATAAATGTTTTACTCTATGGCCTAACCGCACCCTTTGCAGCTGCCTTAATGGAGCGCTTTACGGTGCGAAAAGTTGTAATGGCAGCCCTTGCCACCGTTGGCACTGGCGCACTTTTAACAATCTGGATGAGTCAGAGTTGGCACCTGATGTTGCTCTGGGGTGTAGTAGTTGGCGTAGGAACTGGATCGATGGCATTAGTTTTTGCCGCCACAATTACAAATAGATGGTTTGTTAAAAAACGTGGTTTAGTAATAGGAATATTAACTGCAGCAGCAGCCTCTGGCCAATTAGTTTTCTTGCCCGGTCTATCAAAGCTAGCTGAGAATCCAGGATGGCGGGCAGCATCTTTAGTTATTGCACTAGGTGCTTATTTGATGGTGCCGCTAATTTATTTCTTTTTAAAGGAGGATCCACAAAGTATTAACACAACGCCATATGGGGCAGCTGATGATTGGCAGCCACCGGTATTACCAACGGGCAATGCGGCAATGGCTGCGATAAATGCATTAAAGGATGCAAGTAAGGTAAGAAACTTTTGGTACTTAGTTGGCTCATTTTTTGTTTGTGGTCTATCAACCAGCGGTTTAATTGGCACCCACTTTATTCCAGCAGCTCATGATCATGGAATGGTTCAGGTAACCGCTGCTAGTTTGCTGGCATTAATTGGCCTATTTGATGTAATTGGCACAATTTTTTCCGGCTACCTAACCGATCGAGTTGATCCAAGAAAGCTTTTATTCTTTTACTACCTACTACGCGGTTTATCATTATTTTTATTGCCATCCATATTATTCTCAACTCTTCATCCTTCGACGCTAGTTTTTATTATTTTTTATGGGCTTGATTGGGTAGCAACTGTGCCACCAACAGTGTTGCTCTGTCGTCAGGTATTGGGGCCAGACAAGGGCGCTGTTATCTATGGGTGGGTATTTGCCGCCCACCAAATAGGTGGTGCTATCGCAGCCTTTGGCGCAGCAGTTCTTAGAGTAAAGCTTGGTGATTACGCCGCCGCTTTTTATCTAACTGGAATTCTCTGCGTAATTACAAGTTACTTTGTACTGCAAATTTCAACTCCCACCTCATTAAAAAAAGAGCCGGTAAAGCTTTGAGTAGTAGCTTTTATGAAAGAGCGGGCGGTGAAAAAACCTTTAACGACCTAGTCTCACACTTCTATGCATTAGTTGCGGTAAATCCAATTTTGCGCCCGATGTATCCAGAGAATGATCTACATGGGGCAGGCAGAAGACTTCAATTATTTTTAGAGCAGTACTGGGGAGGTCCAACTACTTATAGTGAAGAACGAGGGCACCCACGCCTTCGAATGCGCCACGCATCATTTCATATCTCAAAAGTTGAACATGATGCCTGGCTACTTTGCATGAAGGATGCGGTAAATGGTCTTGAGATTGGTGATGATTTAAAGAGTGAGCTTTGGGAGTATTTAGAGGCAGCAGCTGCTTCGATGATTAACTATGCAGATTAAGAGGGCAGATTAAGCTTTGTTTTTAGGTTGAGATTTATTGCCAACCTTTAAGATCTCACCATTTCGCAAATACCAGACAGTTCCTTTTTTATCTCTAACCGTAGTAATTCTAAGTCCAACAGATTCAACTACGCCCTGGATATCAAGCACATCTACCTTATCGCCCACCCCATATTGATCCTCTACTAACATAAAGATGCCAGATAAAATATCTCGTACTAAGGTTTGCGCGCCAAGTCCTAATGCCACACCAATCACACCAGCGGATGCAATTAGTGGCCCTAGATTTAAACCAAACTCAGCTAAAATCATAAAGATTGCAATTAACCAAATCACACCATTTAAGGTTGATCTTAAAACAGTACTAGTTGTTTTTGTTCGCTCCTTTTGCCGCACACCCGATCTTTTAGGACCTAAGATCAGATCTGCGGTGGCAATTTTGTTCATAAGTCTTGCGATCCCCCGTTGACCAATAATTGAGATGATGATCGATAGGGTGATAATTAAGGTGATATTTAATGGGGCGCCGGTGAACCAATCGATGAGATTGCGCATATTTTCAGCTCTTTTCATGATCAGATCAAAACCTTAACCCAAATGTAAGAAAGAATCTCGCCAAAAATGATGCGTTTTTTGCAAACCTCAGGCAAGATATGCCTACGGCGCGAGCCACGCGCTGACTTAAAAGGAGTTGCATTCAGTGTCACAAACATTGGTGCTGAACGCCACCTATGAGCCACTAGGTGTCGTATCAGAGCGACGAGCATTAATCCTCGTCTTAAATGAGCGCGCCACTAGCGTTGAAGATTCAGGTCGCATCCTTACCTACGCCCGCGGCTCAATTAAATTACCATCTGTTGTTAAATTAAATAAATTTGTAAAGATTCCATACCGCCATGCGGTGCCATTATCTAGACGGGCAATCTTTGCTCGCGATAACAACCGTTGTGTTTACTGTGGAGTTACTGCAACCTCAATTGATCATGTGATTCCAAGATCAAGGGGCGGTGGACATAATTGGGAGAATGTGGTTTCAGCTTGCCATAAGTGCAACCATGCAAAAGCAGATCGCACATTAAAGGATTTAGGTTGGCGGCTTCGTCACACCCCACGTGAACCAGTGGGCGCAGCATGGCGGATCTTAGGGACTGGAAAACCAGATCGAGTTTGGATTCCCTATCTAAAACCATTTGGTGTTGAGGCGATGGGAGCGGCAACGGCGTAATGGAAGATGGCACATTAGCAGGGGATGGTTTAACAGTTATGCAAACTCTTACCTACTTTGTTGGCGCACCAATTTTGTTATTTGTAGTTATCTCATTTTTTGCTTACATAACCGCAAAAGAGACTAGAAAAGGTAGTAAGAAAAAGGCAAGTAGCCTTACTCATATTGATTAATTCTTTTTATACCTTTTAATTACTTATCTTTTGCCTGCACCACAAGCGCTCGCTCAATAGCATCTCTTCCTTCAGAGACTAATCTTCTTAGCCCTGCCTGCCCATCCTTACCAGTAGTTGCTAGCCAATCAATTGTTTTATTTAAGGTCTCTTCACTTGTTATATAGGTCGGATACATACCGGTAGCAAACTTACTTGCCACCTCATAGGATTTTTTACCCCAGGTTTGAAGCAGTAAATCAAAGTAAGGATCAACATAAGCAGCAAGTAATGGCCGGTGCAGTGGCCGCATAAAGCCTGCAATCTTTGCCTCACGTTGTGAGGTTGAGATCTCCTCAGTAGTAATTGATCTCCAAACCTCATCCTTTGCAGCAGCAGTTGGCCGAGCAGCAAGTGCGCTTTGATAGGAGAGTTGTCCAGTTAAGGTGTTATCTAATGCTAACTCCGCTGCTAACTCATCATCACTCATTAGGCCACGCTCTGATAATGCAATTACTAAAGACCAACGCATCTCTGCATCTACCTTAAGTCCATTTAACTTACCGGCTAATAAACCTTTAAGTAGATCATTATGCTCTGCAGAGGAGGCAAAGCTGGTAAATGCCTTTACAAACTGTAGTTGATTATCACTACCACCAGCTGCGTTGGTAAGCATCTGCTCAACTGCATTTCCTACTCTAAGTCGTGCGGAGTCGCGCTTTGTTGGAGCGCTATATAACTCAACAGCGCTGCCTAATTGGGCGCAAATAATTGTTACAGTCGCAATCTCACTCTCACCTGCTAGGCCAGCTAATGCAATATCAATAAAATCAGTGGCACTAATCTCAGCATCTCGCAACATATCCCAGGCCGCCGACCAACAAAGAGCGCGGGTTAATGAATCATTAATCTTGCCAAGATGTGACTTTAAGGTGGTGATTGATCGATCATCAAATCTAATTTTGGTATAGGTTAAATCTTGGTCATTGAGCAGCAGTAAATCAGCAACCTTTTCGCCAGTAAGTGCTGCCACCAATGTTTTCTCACCAAATACATCTAATTCAACACTTTTGCGAAGTATTACATTTTGGCCAACTAGATCATATAAACCAACCGCCATTCGGTGGGGGCGAAGTTGGATGGAACGAGTGGGCATAGTTGGCGGCTCTTGAATTATTGTTACCGATTTATACGCACCATTCTCAATTTCAAGTGCTGGGCGTAAGGTATTAACACCTGCTGTTTGCAGCCAGGTAGTGACCCAAGGTTTTAAATCTCGGCCACTGGTAGTAGTTAATTCAATTAATAGATCATCTAATGTGGTGTTTTTAAATGCATGCTTTTTGAAGTATGCCTTAAGTCCGGCGATAAAATTATCCCGTCCTACATGTGCCACTAATTGCTGTAAAACCGATGCACCCTTGGCATAACTGATCCCATCAAAATTACCCGCCACTGTGTCAATATCAACCATGTCAGAGACAATTGGGTGGGTGGTAGTTAGCTGATCTTGCCGGTACGCCCAGTTCTTTCGCTCTTGGTTAAACCCTGTCCAAGAGTTTTTAAATCTAGTTGATTCAACCATGGCAAGGTATGAGGACCACTCGGCAAATGATTCATTAAGCCAAAGATCATCCCACCACTTCATAGTTACCATATTGCCAAACCACATATGGGCCATCTCATGCAAGATTGTGTTAGCCCGCGCGTTATACATCCGCTCAGTTACCTTTGATCTAAAGACAAGTAAGCGCTCTAAGAAGGTAACTGCGCCGACATTTTCCATCGCACCCCAATTAAAATCAACCACAGCGATCTGGTCATACTTTTCAAATGGATACTCAAGGCCAAAAACTTTCTCAAAGTATGCAAAACCTTGCTTGGTAATTAAGAAAATATCCTCTGGATCTAGAAACTCAGCAAGTGATTTACGGCAGTAAATTCCAAGTGGCACAGTTTTCTTACCCACATACTGATCAGAAATACTGTAGTAGGGACCGGCAATAAGAGCTGTGATATAGGTTGAGATTCTTGGGGTAGTGGTAAAACTCCACTGTGCTTTATTTTCGCCCAACTCAACCCTTTCTTTGACAGGGTTGTTTGAGATTACCGACCAATGGTTTGGTGCAATGGCGGTTAAGGTGAAGGTGGCCTTTAAATCTGGTTGATCAAAACATGGATACATCTTGCGAATAAATGCGGTCTCACCTTGGGAGTAAAGGTAAACCTCATTATCAACTGGATCTACTGAGCGTTGCAATCCTTCGCCAGTTTTTGAGTAAAGCCCATTCATCTTAATTACTAACTCATTATCGGCTGCTAGATTCTTAATAAAGATGCTTTCGCCATCATAATTTGAGGTATCAATATTTTGGCCATTTAAAGTTGCTGAGATTACATTCTTTCCAACTGCATCAAGGAAGCTCTCATAACCTACTTTATTGCAGGTAAATTTAATTTTGGTCTCAGAGATAAAGCTTTCTTCTCCAGTGGTTAAATCAAGGGTTAACTCATAACTTTGCACCGCAAGATGGGCAGCGCGCTGCGCGGCCTCAGCCCTAGTTGAGTTTAAACCTGGCACATCAACTCCTAATTAATAAGCAATAATTGGACTTGGAAATATTATTTTCTGACCATATCCAAGCAGAGATTGCAGGTTAAGCCAAGATGGAACGTCCTTCAAACCGAAGTTACTCACTTCGTGGTGATCGGATGACCCGTGCTCAGAGTTTGGCCATGGATAAGTACTGGGATCAATACCACTTACCAAGTGATCAGCCATTAATCCTTAATCAGGTATTTCCTGAAAAAGATCAGGTGATTTTAGAGATCGGCTCCGGTATGGGGGAGGCAACTGCGCAGATTGCGCACAGCTGCGTAGATACGGGATATGTGGCAGTTGAGATGCACAGCGCTGGTCTTGCAGCACTTCTGCTATTAATAGTTGAGAAGCAATTAACAAATATTAAATTACTTCGCGAGGATGCTACCTATCTACTTGCTAATTACATCCCAGATGACTCACTAGATGGGATTCACCTATTATTTCCAGATCCTTGGCCAAAAAATCGCCAGCATAAGCGACGGATTGTGCAGAGTGAGTTTGTTGAGATGGCAGCGAATAAATTAAAACCAAATGGTTTTATACATATTGCAACTGATTGGCAACCTTATGCTGATTGGATAAAGCCTCGCTTTGATGCCAACCCTAAATTCACCGGCGGTATTGTGCCCAGGCCCACTTGGCGGCCAATCTCAAAGTTTGAAGGACAGGGATTAAAGAAGGGACATCTAGTAACTGATTTTAGATATGAGAAACTTTAAATACTTCCCTTATCTTCATAATTAGCTATCTGATTAATTCTTCTCACATGCCGCTCATCTTTAGTGAAGGCTGTTGCTAGAAAGGTATCTACTAGCTGTAGGCAAAATGCTTCATCGTGAAGGCGGCCACCGAGTGAGATTACATTTGCATTGTTGTGCTCGCGGGCAAGCTTTGCTGTTTCAATTGACCAAACTAAAGCTGCTCTTACTCCTTTAACTTTATTAGCAGCGATCTGCTCACCATTTCCAGAGCCCCCTAAGACAACTCCAAAGGATGCTGGATCTGCCGCAGTTGCAATAGCGGTTGGAATACAAAAGATTGGATAATCATCTAGGGCATCAAAGGTGTGAGGCCCATGATCTGTAACTGTGTGACCACCTTTTTTAAGATGCTCGATTATCTTGGCCTTAAACTCAAGACCGGCGTGATCGCTACCAATATGAATCTTCACAGTGGCAAGTTTGGCAGAAAAACAAAACCGGTCGGGTTCATTTTGCTGAACCAGACCGGCTGTGTCTAAATTAGGCGCAGATTATCTAAATCTACTAAGCCTTAACAACTTTAATCACTGACTTATAGGCAGCCGGTGATTGAGTTGGCTTTGCACCATTCTTATCTGACCTACCTGGCTTATCACCATGTGGCGGCCTTAGATTATTAACTCTCTTGGTTACATTCTCAACCGTCTTTGCTTTTCGCTCAGCAGCTTGGGCAGCTGTTAACTTACCGGCAACTACTGCAGCATCAATTTGGCGGTTGATCTCAGCGGTGATCGCTGCAATTAATGTATCTTTCTTTGCTCCGGCAATAGTGGCTAATGATTCACCAGCTTTAAGACGGGCTTTGATTGCATCGGCGGTGATACCAAGTGTGGCAGTTACTACTGCATCAACTGCTGCACGATTTGTCTCCATCGCAGCCTTACCAGCAGTCTTCACATCACTTTGGGCTTTAACAATTGCATCTGCTTGAGATTGCGTAATTGTTCCCTTAGCAACCAACCCAGATAGGAGTGAACTCAATCTATCTTTACCTTTGCCATTATCAGCTAAGGCAGCAGATCCTGTAGAAACTGTTAGCGCAACCACTGCTGTTGCAATTGTTGCAATTAACTTCTTATTCATTTACTCCTCATTTCTTCAAGTACCCATGCACCTGATGTGAGTAGATAACTCGCTATTGCTGAGCCAACTATTCAGATCCCCTGTGCGGTGAGTGAGAGTTTTGCTACTGGCTTAAGAGTAGGGGGGTATCGCCTGGTTAAAGGAGGTTTTTTCTTAGAAACGAGTGAGAGTTCCTTGACTACGCAGCGTAGTTTTTAGAAAATATTGCTTAGCGCTGTGCCAACAGGGCGCAGCCAATGGACCCCAATAGGGGGGATGGATGATTGAAATGGCAATCTATAATCTAA
>CANKTS010000035.1:0-9238 GCA_947486485.1 Actinomycetota bacterium
CCTCCAGCAGGTGTGGTTACTAAATTTAAAGTAGCTGCAATTGATTTGGGTATAAAAGCTGCAACGCCAAAGGCAATGGCAGCTCTTGGTATGCAGGTTCATGTACTACCACTCTCCACAAAATTTGATGAAATAAAAGCACTTTCACCAGATGGAATATTTCTCTCTAATGGACCGGGTGATCCAGCTGCGATGGTTGATGTGGTTGAATTAGTTAGAAATATCTTGCAGGCAGAGATCCCGTTTTTTGGTATTTGTTTTGGACATCAAATTTTAGGCAGAGCACTTGGATTTGAGACTTACAAACTTCCATTTGGTCATCGTGGAATTAATCAACCAGTGATTGATTTAACTACGGGCAAGGTTGAGATTACCTCTCATAATCATGGCTTTGCAGTGGCCGCGCCAAAAGAGAATGAGTTTCATACTGTTTATGGAAATGGCCGAGTAACACACATATCTTTAAATGATTCAGTTGTTGAAGGTCTTGAGATGATTTCAATCCCGGCATTTTCAGTTCAATACCATCCAGAGTCAGCAGCTGGACCGCATGATGCATCATATTTGTTCGAAAGATTTGCTCAACTTATGAGTTCGCCACAATTAGGTTTGAAAGACAATAATGCCAAGAGATAATTCCATAACCAGTGTTTTAGTAATTGGTAGTGGGCCAATTGTCATTGGCCAAGCATGCGAATTTGATTACTCTGGGACTCAAGCATGTCGAGTATTACGAAGTGAGGGGATTCGAGTTATTTTAATAAACTCAAATCCAGCAACAATTATGACCGATCCTGAGTTTGCAGATGCCACTTATATTGAACCGATTACCCCTGAGGTAATTGAGAAGATCTTAGAAAAAGAGAAGCCAAGTGCAGTACTAGCAACTCTGGGTGGACAAACTGCGCTCAATGCCGCAATGCAATTATATGAGCGAGGCTCATTTGAAAAGTATGGAACAAAATTAATTGGCGCAGATATTGATGCGATCAAACGTGGTGAGGATCGCGAGGTATTTAAGAAGATTGTTGAAAGTATTGGTGGCAACTCGGCAAAATCAAAAATCTGTCACTCAATGGATGAGTGTTTAGCCGCAGCCATTGAGCTTAATTACCCAGTTGTTGTAAGACCATCATTTACGATGGGTGGCCTCGGCTCTGGAATTGCATATAACGAGGCAGATTTACAACAGATTGCCGGTGCTGGACTGCGCCATAGTCCAACAACTGAAGTTTTGCTTGAAGAATCAATTATTGGTTGGAAAGAGTATGAACTGGAGGTAATGCGCGATCATAAAGACAATGTTGTAATTGTGTGTAGCATTGAAAATATCGATCCAATGGGCGTGCATACTGGTGATTCAATTACAGTAGCACCGGCTATGACATTAACCGATGTTGAGTATCAAAAACTGCGGGATCTTTCGATAGATATTATTCGGGCAGTTGGTGTGGCAACCGGGGGATGCAACATTCAATTTGCAGTAAACCCACAAGATGGTCGCATTATTGTAATTGAAATGAACCCACGAGTATCTAGATCTTCAGCTCTTGCATCAAAGGCAACCGGCTTTCCAATTGCAAAGATTGCAACTAAATTAGCAATTGGTTACACATTAGATGAGATTGACAATGACATTACTAAATCAACACCTGCCTCCTTTGAGCCATCACTTGATTATGTGGTGGTTAAGGTTCCAAGATTTGCATTTGAGAAGTTTGCAGAGGCCGATCCAAGATTGACCACCACGATGAAGAGTGTGGGCGAGGCAATGGCAATTGGGCGAAGTTTTCCCGAGGCACTACAAAAAGCACTTCGATCACTTGAAAAAGTTGGGGCTAGCTTTACTTGGAGTGGGGGCAATCTAGTAAATCTAATGAAGCAGATCGGTACTCCGACTGAGTTTCGACTACAACAGGTGCAACTAGCGATGCATTTGGGTGCGACTGTGACGCAGGTTTATGAAATAACCAAAATTGATCCTTGGTTTTTGGAGCAAATTAATCTAATAAATCAAGAGGCAAAAGAATTGATAAACCAACCAGAGTTAAGTAGAGAGGTACTTAAATCAGCAAAGCAAATGGGTTTTTCAGATTCTCAAATTGCACTTCTACGTAATGTTACTGAAGATCAAATTAGAGAAGAGCGTATTAAACTTGCTTTACATCCTGTTTATAAGACTGTAGATACCTGTGCTGGTGAGTTTGCTGCACTTACTCCATATTATTACTCATCCTATGATGAGCAGAGTGAGGTGTTAACACGAACTAAAGAAGCGATAATTATTCTTGGTAGTGGACCAAACCGAATTGGGCAAGGCATAGAGTTTGATTACTCGTGTGTGCATGCATCTTTTGCGCTACAAAGGGCAGGTTATGAAACAATTATGATTAACTGTAATCCTGAGACAGTTTCTACAGATTATGACACTTCAGATCGACTTTATTTCGAACCGCTAACATTTGAAGATGTACTTGAGGTAATTGAAGCTGAGAAAGCAGCTGGCCCAGTTTTAGGTGTAATTGCACAACTTGGTGGTCAGACACCACTTGGTTTAGCCAGGGCGTTAATGCAATCTGGTGTGCAGATTTTAGGAACTTCGCCAGATGCTATTGATCTAGCAGAGGAGAGAGGGGCGTTTGCGCAACTTTTGAAATCAAATGATTTGCTAGCACCAAAGTTCGGCATGGCTAACTCTTATGAAGAAGCAGCAAAAATTGCAAAGGATATTAGCTACCCAGTACTGGTTCGTCCATCATATGTCTTAGGTGGTCGGGGCATGCAGATTGTCTATGATGAACAATCACTACGTGGCTTTATTGATAAAGCAACTGCCATAACACCAAACCATCCAGTTCTAATAGATAAGTTTCTTGAGGATGCAATTGAGATTGATGTTGATGCATTATTTGATGGAAATGAACTGTATTTGGCTGGTGTCATGGAGCATATTGAGGAGGCTGGTGTTCATTCAGGTGATTCAGCCTGTGTACTACCAAGCATCTCACTGTCTAAGGAGCAGCTAAGTGAGATTCGAATAGCAACTGAGAAAATTGCCAAGGGCATTGGTGTGTGTGGTTTGTTAAATATTCAATTTGCAATCAGCGGAAACCCACCGCAGCTCTATGTTTTAGAAGCTAACCCCCGAGCCTCTCGAACTGTGCCATTTGTGGCAAAGGCAACTGGTATAGCGCTATCTAAGGCAGCTGCTTTAATTGCAACAAATATTAGTATTAGGCAGCTTCGTAGTGATGGAATTTTGCCTAAGCATGGAGATGGAATTGCAAATGGTGTATCAGTTAAAGAGGCGGTACTACCATTTAATCGCTTCCGTAGATTAGATGGCACTGGTGTCGACTCAGTTCTTGGGCCGGAGATGAAATCAACAGGGGAGGTAATGGGGATAGCAAAGAACTTTGGTTTAGCCTTTGCTAAAAGCCAGACTGCAGCCTTTGGGCCGCTGCCAAAAGCTGGTTCAGTATTTATTTCCCTTTCCCATAGAGATAAAGAGCATGGTTGGCGAGCAGCGCGTGATCTGCATGAACTTGGTTTTAAAATCTATAGCACCGCGGGCACAAATGCATTTCTGGCGGCGAAAAATGTTCCATCAGAGTTAGTAAGAAAGAACTCAGATCTCTCCTCTAAGCAATTATCATCGAACGATGTGATTATTAAAGGGCTGGTGCAATTAGTGATTAATACACCGCTAGGAAGAGGTTCACGTCAGGATGGCTTTTTAATCAGAACAGCATCTATATCCCGATCAGTTCCTTGTATAACAACAGTTGCTGGCTTTAAAGCGGCAGTAGCTGGTATTACTGCTCTACAAAAAGATGAGTTTGATATTAAATCATTGCAGGAATGGATGAAGAAATAATGAGTGCAAAAATAAATCAATTTGCTACTCAGATGCTGGCTGAGGTAATTAGTAATAAAAAAGTTGGGCCGTATCACCACATGGTTTTTGCTGTTGGTGAGATGGCATCTCATGTTAAACCTGGCAACTTTGTTGCGATATCTGTTGGGGGTGAGCAATCCTCCTTAGTTTTGCGTAGAGCATTTGCAATTTATCGGGCATTAGATAAAGGCCCAATGGGGGGCAGTATTGAATTGGTAGTAGCTCCACATGGTCAGGGAAGCAGGTGGCTCTGCCAAAGAAATGTCGGAGATTTAGTTGATTTTATTGGCCCATTAGGAACTGCATTTGGAATTCCAACTGTAAATGCTAATGCAATGTTGGTCGGTGGTGGCTATGGATCAGCGCCACTATTTGCTTTAGCTGAACTCTTAAAAAATAAGGGTTGCCGAGTAGACATGGTGCTAGGTGCAAGTACTGCAACTAAAATTTACGCACCACTTGAAGGAAAACGCAGCGTTTCATCTTTAACCCTAACAACTGATGATGGAAGTACTGGCATACACGGCCAAATAAGTGAGGCAATGCCGAGATTAATACGAGAGTTTGGTACCGAGGTTATCTACTCATGTGGCCCGATGGGAATGCTTGCTGCTGTTGCTAAAATAGCAGAGGAGTTTAATTTGGTTCATCAATGCGCAGTTGAGGAGTCGATGGCCTGCGGTATAGGTGTTTGCATGACCTGCGTGATACCAGTAAAGAATGAAGATGGCATAAAAATGATTCGCAGCTGTATCGATGGCCCAGTAATGGATGGCTCACAGGTGATCTGGGATCGTAAAACTGTTATGGATGCGTTGTAATCAGATGAGCGCCCTGGATTTCTCAACTAAAATCGGTAGTAAGAGATTTTCTAATCCAATATTCACCGCTAGTGGCTGTGCTAGTTCCGGGCAGGAGCTTGCTCAGTTCTTTCCATTAACTGAGATTGGCGCAGTTGTCACTAAATCAATAATGGTTAAGGCTAGAACTGGTAGAGCAACTCCTAGAATGGCAGAGACTCCAAGTGGCATGCTTAATTCAATTGGTCTACAAGGACCGGGAATTGATACATTTTTAGAAAAAGATATTCCATGGCTAGTTGAGCAACAGGTTAAGGTAATTGTTTCAATCGCAGGTGAGAGTGTTGATGAGTATGGTGTTTTGGCGCGTAGGTTAAGAGCGGTCTCTGGAATTAGTGCAGTTGAGGTAAATATCTCATGTCCTAATGTAGAAAACCGTGGCCAAGTATTCGCCTGTCATCCAGATACTTCAATTGCAGTAATTGAGGCGGTACGTCGAAATATAGGTGGTGAGCTACCAATAATTGCTAAGTTATCACCTGATGTAACAGATATTGTGGAGATAGCCAGAGCTGTTATTAACGCAGGTGTTGATGGACTGGCTCTAATTAATACACTTCTAGGGATGGTAATTGATACAAATACTATGAAACCAAAGCTTGCTGGTAAGACTGGTGGATTATCTGGTCCAGCAATTAGGCCAGTTGCAGTTCGAGCAATTTATCAAGTACACCAAGCCTTTCCGAATACGCCAATTGTGGGAATGGGTGGGGTTGCGAGTGGGCGAGATGCTCTGGAATTGATTCTGGCAGGTGCTAGTGCGGTATCGGTTGGTACTGCCAGTTTTGGTAATCCAAAAGCTGCCTTTGATATTAAAAATCAATTGGCAGAGTTATTAACTGAAAAAGGGTTCAATAATCTCCGTGATGCAATTGGTTTTGCCCATCGAGGTATTTAATGACATTACCAATAATTCTCGCATTAGATACTAAGGAGATTAAGCAGGCTCTTGCCTGGATTAAGACGTCAGGTGATTTAATTGATCATTTTAAGGTTGGACTTGAATTTTATCTTCGCCATGGTAGCGCTGGTATTGAGCAACTGCGCAAGGAGAGTGAGTTCAAATTATTTTTAGATCTAAAACTTTATGATATCCCCAACACCGTTAAGGGCGCGGTTGAATCAGTTGCCCAGCTAGCACCTAAGTTTCTCACCGTTCATGCCAGCGGTGGTAGCAAGATGATTAGAGCAGCTGCGGATTGCCTACCTAATGGCTCAATAACTGCAGTTACAGTTTTGACCTCTTTTTCCGAATCAGAGTTTGCAGCATTAGGAGCTAAGCAAAGTATTGAAGAGACAAGTAAATCTTGGGCTGCTAGTGCACTAGCAGCCGGTGCCACCTCACTTGTTTGTTCACCATTTGAGGTAGCAGCTCTTCGCAAATTATCTGCCTCAGCAACCTTAATAACACCTGGAGTTCGTGTGCCGGGAGATGATGCTGGTGATCAGGTAAGGGTTATGACACCAAAGGATGCCATCGATCAAGGTGCTAATTTTGTAGTGATCGGTCGATCAATAACTCAGATGTGGGATGGCTCTGGTGCAAAAATGCGTAATAAGATTGAGCAAATAGCAAACTCATTGAGGTAAATATGTTGCCACCAAGATTAAGTAGACGAGATCGCAGAAAAGCTGGTGAGAAGGCGGTTGCCGCTAGACAAGAGCGGGCTAAGGTTAAAGAGCAGGTGGCTAATGGGCAGTTATTTTTCTTTGACCTGTTCAAAGATGAGCGTAAATCTATTTCTAGAATGAAATTGAGCGATCTACTGCAGGCGGTTCCAGGAGTAGGCCAGATTAGGGCAGAGATTATTTTTGATAAAACTGGCATCTCACCCTCGCGTAGAATTGGTGGTGTCGGCAAGCGACAACTTGAGCTATTGAGGCAGGAATTTCTATTGATTAAGAACTCTCGTAGAAGTGGCAAACTCCTGGTGGTCTCTGGTCCTAGCGGTGTTGGTAAAAGCACAATCACTAACAGATTGCGCACCGATAATAGATTTTGGATCTCAGTCTCTGCAACTACTAGGCGCATTCGCACAAATGAAGTAGGTGGTGTTGATTACCACTTTGTTTCTGATGAGAGATTTAATGAAATGATTGAAAGCAAAGAGTTTTTAGAGTGGGCAGATTTTGCTGGGGCAAAGTATGGAACACCAAAGCAGCCAGTTGATGAGGCGTTGGCCAATGGGAAAAATGTGATTTTAGAGATTGAATTAAATGGCGCCAGGCAGGTAAGGAAGAATTCAAAGGATGCAATTTTGATTTTTATCGAACCACCATCTTGGCAGGAGTTAGAGACTCGTTTAATAAATCGTGGAACTGAATCTAAACAATCAACTCAGGCTCGGCTAGATAGGGCAAAGGAGGAGCTTTCAGCAGCCTCAGAGTTTGACCATATCGTCATAAATCATCAGGTAGAGGAGTCGGTTGCTGAACTGGTATCTTTAGCCCTTGCCTAAATCCCAATAATTTTGAAAGGTTATTTTCATGAGCAATCAAGCCTTAGATGGAATTACTAATCCGCCAATCGATGCCTTGCTAGATAAGGCTGGCTCTAAATACAGCCTTGTGCTTTATGCAGCAAAGCGTGCTCGTCAAATTAATGCTTACTACTCACAATTGGGTGAAGGTCTACTTGAGTATGTTGGCCCACTTGTTGAGACATATGTTCATGAGAAGCCACTGTCTATTGCATTGCGTGAAATTAATGATGGCTTGTTATCTATTGAAAATTTAGAACCAAAGCCAGCGGACTCAGCTAGCTAATCGATCTGCCATGTTTCCCCGTGGTCGTAAATTAATACTTGGCGTAGCTGGGGGTATTTCAGCTTACAAGTCCTGTGATCTTCTGCGCCGGTTGCAAGATGAGGGATTTATTGTTGATGTCATACCAACAGCTGCAAGTTTAAATTTTGTTGGTAAAGCCACCTGGCAAGCGCTCTCTGGCCGAAAAGTAATCACTGATCTATGGAGTGATGTGGAAACGGTTCCGCATGTAAGTATGGCAAAAGAGAGTGATCTAATAGTTATTGCACCCACAACTGCTGATCTATTAGCAAAATTGGCTAGCGGCCTAGCTGATGATCTACTAACAAATATTGTTCTAGCCTCAACTGCGCCAAAGATTTTAGTTCCTGCCATGCACCCAGAGATGTGGCTTAATCCGGCGACGGTTGCAAATGTGAAGTTATTACAGGAGCGCGGATTTTTCATTATTACACCTGATGAAGGACGGATGACTGGGTCAGATATAGGCATTGGTAGATATCCCGAGAGTTCTCGGATTATCTCTGAGATTAATCTGCATGTAATGAGTAGCGCAGATCTAAAGGGTAAGAAAATTTTGATTACAGCTGGCGGAACTCGGGAACCAATTGATCCAATTAGATTTATCGGAAATAGATCCTCTGGTAAACAAGGTTTTGCATTGGCGATGGCCGCTGCCAGTAGAGGAGCGCAGGTGCATTTAATAAGTGCTAATACTGATCTGCCAATTATTGAGGGAATCACCACAACCTATGTTGAGACCGCCGAGCAAATGGCATCGGTTCTGCAAATTGAATTTCCACACTCAGATGCTTTAATTATGAGCGCAGCTGTTGCCGATGCGCGGGTGGCGAATTATTCAGATCAAAAGATTAGAAAAGAATCTCTTAATCAGGTAGATCTAGAAAAGAATCCAGATATTTTGAAAACCTTATCTAGTATAAAGAAAACCGGACAGATTATTGTCGGTTTTGCCGCTGAGACCTCTGCAGATATAAGTACTCTAGAACAGAGTGGACATGAAAAATTAGCTAGTAAATCACTCGACCTTATCTATGTTAATAATGTATCTAACGGTGCCATTTTTGGTAGCAATCAAACTCAAGGCTTAATTATTGATAATCAAAAAAAGGTGATCAAAGTCCCCGAAATTTCAAAAGACACGCTCTCAGATATATTGCTGGATCAATTAGTAAGTAAGTTAGGTTAAGCACATGAAAAATCGTCTCTTTACCTCTGAGTCAGTAACTGAAGGTCATCCAGATAAGATCGCTGATCAAATCTCTGATGCAATTTTAGATTCATTGCTATCACAGGATGCTAAGAGTCGGGTTGCAGTTGAAACCTTAATTACAACTGGTCAAGTCCACGTTGCCGGTGAGGTAACAACAAATGGTTATGCCGATGTCATGAATATTGTTAGGGACACTGTGCTTGAGATTGGTTATGACTCATCAGAGAAAGGTTTTGATGGTAATAGTTGTGGTGTTTCAATCTCAATTGGCCAGCAATCACAAGATATTGCACAAGGTGTTAATGACGCTTTTGAGAGCCGGGTGGCATCATCTGCTGATCCGTTAGATCTACAAGGAGCAGGCGATCAAGGCTTGATGTTTGGTTATGCATGTAAGGACACTCCAGAGTTAATGCCAATTCCAATTGCCCTGGCTCATAAGTTAGCGCAACAGTTAACAAAGGTTCGTAAAGATGGGAC
>CANKTS010000036.1:0-8814 GCA_947486485.1 Actinomycetota bacterium
AGATGCTGATCGGGCAAAAATAAAACCTTCTCACCCTTTTCAAATGCCCATCTCATAGCTCTGGCTGCATTAGATGAGGTACAGACAGCGCCATTATTTTTCCCAGTAAATGCTTTTATTGCAGCGGAGGAGTTCATATAGGTAATTGGAATTGTCTTACCTGCTACACCTAATTTAGTGAGTACCTGCCATGCGGTATCAACTTGAGAGGCAGTAGCCATATCCGCCATCGAGCAACCTGCTGCTAAATCAGGCAGAATAACTTTTTGATTTGCAGTAGTTAAAATGTCCGCACTCTCTGCCATAAAGTGCACACCGCAAAAGAAAATAAACTCAGCTGATGAATTATCAGCCGCAGCCTGGGCTAACTTAAAAGAGTCTCCACGAATGTCAGCAAAATTAATTACCTCATCGCGTTGATAGTGATGGCCCAAAATCATCGCCCTACTACCTAAACTAGCTTTTGCTGCCGCCGCCCGTGCTACTAAATCTGGATCACTAGCTGCGGGCAGGGCGCCATCACAAGAGACACCCCGCTCACTTTTTAGATCACGCTCTTGTCCCAGCAGCAGTAGATCGGTTATTCCCATAGGTGGAGTGTAAACGCTCACAGGTTTTGGTGCAGAAATAACTCTGGCGAAGTAGTAACCTAGGAGCCTAAATCCCAATGAAAAGAGTGAGTATGAGCACAGAGACAACTAGCGCAACAGATGTAGCAATTGCCAACACTAAAATTGCGTTAACCGATGTTGCTGCCACAAAGGTTGCTGCACTTCTGCTGCAAGAGGGACGGGATGATTTAAGTTTGCGAGTTGCAGTACAACCTGGTGGTTGTTCAGGACTGCGTTACCAACTTTACTTTGATGATCGCACTCTAGATGGTGACACTATGACTGAGTATGGCGCAGCAAAGGTCAAGGTTGTAACTGACAAAATGAGCACACCATATTTAATGGGTGCCACGATTGATTTTGTTGACACGATTGAGAAGCAGGGTTTCACAATTGATAATCCAAATGCCGGTGGCTCATGTGCCTGCGGCGACTCCTTTAGCTAAACCACTAATTTAAAAGTATGAAGGTGGCGGTAGCCGGCTCAGTCGGTGGTGACCACATAATGAGTTTTGGTGGAAAATTCACCGACTCACTTGTTGCTGGCTCATTAGCAAAGGTCTCACTCTCTTTTTTAGTAGACACACTTGAAATTAGGCGTGGTGGGTGTGGTGCAAATATTGCATTTGGTATGGGCGCCCTTGGTCTTAATCCGATATTAATTGCTGCTGTTGGTAAGGATTGGGTTGATTACCAAGTTTGGCTTGATCGCCATGGCGTAGATACTTCACATGTTTTAGTCTCAGAAAAACTCCACACCGCAACCTTTATGGTCACAACTGATACTGAATTAAATCAGATTGCATCCTTTTTTCCTGGCGCGATGAGTGAGGCAAGAAATATTAAATTATCCTCAATTATTGCAAAGAGCGGCAATTTTGATTTGCTAGTTATTTCACCAGATGATCCGCAGGCAATGATGGGCTACTCCCAGATGGCGCGGGAGTTAAATATTCCAGTAGCCGCCGATCCATCGCAGCAGATGGCCAGAATGGATGGCAAGGAGATTGCACAATTAATTGATGGTGCAAAGTACTTATTTTTGAATGAATATGAACTAGCACTTGCAATTCAAAAGACTGGGTGGACTGACCGACAATTATTTGATCGGGTGCAGGTTCGAGTTGTCACATTAGGTTCAAAGGGTGCGCAAATTGAAGAGCATGGTAAAGAGACAATTTATGTTGGTGTACCAAAAGAGAAGGCAAAGTTAGATCCAACTGGAGTTGGCGATAATTTTCGATCTGGCTTTATCGCTGGTCTTTCTTGGGGTTTAAATCATGAAAGATGTGGCCAACTTGGCTCCATGCTTGCCACATACTGCATTGAGACAACTGGCACTCAGGAGTATAAATTTACTAAGGATGAGTTTTTAACCAGATTTGAAACTGCTTACGGTAAAGCTGCCACCGCTGAGATTAAGCCGCATCTAAATGTGAAGCTAGTTGGTTAGTTTCCTCTTAATTTAGCAACACTTGTTTTAAGTGCGATACAAAACTCTTTCACGATTTGCTCATTAATCTTCTTATGAATTGTTAGCCGGATATTTCCAGCAATCGGTCTGCCCATTGCTGCTAATACATGAGATGGCTGCATATCAGCTGATTTGCAGGCCGAGCCTGAGTCAACTGCAAATCCTTTCTCTTCTAAATCTAGGAGCAGCCGATCTGCTTCAACACCTTTAATTGATATAGATAAAAACTTGCTAAGGCTATTAGAGACGGATGCGATATCAACATCAGCGATTTGCGCAGTAATAAATGAGATTATCTCTTGTTTGAATTTAGCTCTGTTATCTGTTTGCGCTAGATAATTTTCTAGGGCAACTGCGCTAGCAAGAAGAAGTGGAAGAGAGTAGGTGTTGGGGGTGCGGGATAGATCATTGTGGGGCAGTGGATTACGCCACTTAGCATTTGATTTAATTACTAAAATACCAATACCTGCAGGTCCTGCCCAAGAGGTGCTATCAAATAAAGCAGTTTGGTAATCAAATTTTGGTAGTAAATCAACACCACTGCTGGTGCAATCTGCAAAGACCATTGGCCCAAAATCAGGACTCACTTGAGTATTTCCAGTTTCACCATTGGCTACCTGCCATACCAATAAATCATTGGCTGTTGCTTGAGATTGTGTTATTACGCCATGGTTATTAACTGGTAATTGCGTAACAATTCGCCCAGCATTTTTTTCAAAAGATGCAACTGCAAATACTCGCTGTCGATCAATAGCCGAATAGAACAGCTGGCTGCCGGATTTTAATAAGCCTTGAACGCCTAGTTGAAATCCTAAATCTGGTTCACCAATAAATTCGATCTCATCACTTCTTACATTTAATGATTTAGCAAAACTTTCTTTTACCTCTTGCAAAAGTATTGCTGTTTGGCGTGAAACTTTATTTAGTTTGGTTGGATCTGGCCAACCCTTTGCAAAAAACTCCTTTAATAAGTCAGTTGTGGCAGAGTCAAGGGCACTCTCGCGTTGAAAATCGCCTGTGATACGAACCACTTACTACCCCTAACCTTGCTGTTGGGAGATTGCTATGGCACAAGGTTATCCTTAAGCCTATGAACCGGCATGCTTTTAAATCCCTTTCAGCGCTCTCGCTTACGACAGTATTTCTTGCTGGATGTTCTAGTAAAGATGTATCTGGCATTGGCTTTGAAGAGGGGCTGTCAAGCGTTAATGACCAATCGCTCTCACTTTGGCAGGGGGCTTGGATCGCAGCTGGTGTGGTTGGAGTATTTACTTTAATTTTGATTATGTGGCCAGTATTTTTTCATCGTAAAAAAGATGAAAATTTTCCTAAGCAGACTCAGTACAACATTCCAGTCGAGCTTGCCTACACCATCATTCCACTAATCATTGTGGCGGTTCTTTTTTATTTTACTGTGCAACGAGAATCAGAAATCATGAAGGTTACGCCCGAGGCGCAAGCTGCTCATGTGATTGAGGTGATTGGATTCCAATGGTCTTGGCAATTTAAATATAAGGATGCCGGTGATTACAAGAGTGCCACAGTTACTGGTACACCAGCGCAACCACCAACTCTCTACCTTCCGCTGGGTGAGAAGGTCAGGTTTAATTTAAATGCAAATGATGTGGTTCACGGTTTTTGGATTCCGGCCTTTATGATTCAAATGCAAAATCTGCCTGGTGTGGAAAATCACCTGGAGTTCTCCGCTGACAAAATTGGAACCTATCCCGGAAGATGCAATATCCTATGCGGGCGTAACCACTCGCAGATGCTTTTCTCAGTGAAGGTGGTAACACCTGCTGAGTATGAGAGTTATATTCAGGCATTAGTAGCCGAAGAGAAAGCAGCAAAAGCATGACCACCTACGCCCAACGCCCAACTATCTCAGCGGCGCAAGCAGATGTAGCACCAACATCTAAAGGAAAATTAATGGTTAAGTGGTTAACCTCAACCGATCACAAAACAATTGGTTACTTATATTTAATTACCTCATTTATTTGGTTTTTAATTGCTGGCATTCTTGCTCTTGTAATGCGGACTGAGCTTGCTCGTCCAGGTATGCAATTTTTAAGTAATGAGCAGTACAACCAGATCTTTACTATGCATGGAACCATTATGCTTTTGATGTTCGCTACGCCACTATTTGTGGGTTTTGCAAATGTAATTATGCCGCTGCAAATTGGCGCAGCAGATGTGGCGTTCCCAAGATTAAATATGCTCTCCTATTGGTTGTATTTATTTGGTGGCACCATGGCATTTGTTGGATTCCTTACTCCAGGTGGGGCAGCATCATTTGGATGGACTGCTTACGCCCCTCTTTCAAATGCGCAGTACTCACCAGGAATTGGTGGCGATCTTTGGCTGGTAGGACTAGCAATTGGTGGTCTTGGCACAATTTTAGGTGGCGTTAACTTTGTAACCACGATTTTAACAATGCGTGCTCCTGGTATGACAATGTTTAGAATGTCGATCTTTAGTTGGAACGTGTTACTAACCTCGATCTTGGTATTAATTGCTTTTCCACCACTTGCAGCTGCATTTTTAGCACTTGAATCAGATCGTGCCTTTGGTTCCCATATCTTTGATCCGGCAAATGGTGGAGCTATGTTATGGCAGCATCTATTTTGGTTTTTTGGCCATCCAGAGGTCTATATCCTGGCACTTCCATTCTTTGGAATCGCAACTGAGATCTTGCCAGTATTTAGTCGCAAGCCAATCTTTGGTTACAAAGGTTTAATTGCTGCCACAATTGCAATTGCAGCACTCTCTGTCTCAGTATGGGCACACCATATGTATGCAAGTGGTCAGGTATTACTGCCCTTTTTCTCCTTTATGACATTCTTAATTGGAGTACCAACTGGCGTTAAATTCTTCAACTGGATCGGCACGATGTGGCGTGGATCTGTTACCTTTGAAACCCCAATGCTCTTTGTAATGGGCTTTTTGGTTACCTTCTTATTTGGTGGCTTAACTGGAATTATCCTGGCAAGTCCGCCACTTGATTTTGCAGTCTCTGCCTCTTATTTCGTAGTGGCCCACTTTCATTATGTGTTATTTGGAACTGTAGTATTTGCGATGTATGCCGGATTTTATTTCTGGTGGCCAAAAATGACTGGCACGATGCTTAATGAAACTTTAGGGAAAATTCACTTCTGGACATTATTTGTAGGATTTCACCTAACATTTTTAATTCAGCACTGGCTGGGTATTAAAGGCTTCCCGCGCCGTTACGCTGATTATTTATCCACTGATGGCTTTACCGTAATGAATATGGTTTCAACTGTTGGTTCATTCCTCCTAGCTTTATCTATGATTCCATACTTTATAAACGTATGGATATCCCGTAATTCACCAAAGGTCACAACCGATGATCCTTGGGGGTATGGATCATCCCTTGAATGGGCAACATCATGTCCACCACCAAGACATAACTTCACCTCGATGCCAAGAATTAGAAGTGAGCGCCCGGCTTTTGATCTGCACTACCCACATATGGCACAGAAGGCTAAGCACTAATGAAGACTGGTTGGGTTTTATTTATTGGTTTAGCAGTTTTTTACGCAATTCTTACAGTTATTTACTGGCAGGTTGGTGGTGAAGCGGTTGGTATAACCGCAATTGCACTAAGCGCCGGACTGGCATTAATTATTGGTTTTTATCTCTGGTTTACCGACCGCAGATCAGGCGGAGTGCTTCCAGAGGATAATCAACAAGGTGAGATTGCAGATTCAGCTGGTGAGATTGGTTTCTTTTCTCCTCACTCCTGGTGGCCACTACCAGTTGGATTATCTATCGCGGCAATTGGCACCGGCATAATTATTGGTTGGTGGTTGGTATTAATTGCAGTTGGCGCATTAGTAATTTCAATTCTTGGCTTAGTTCTAGAGTATGAGCGTCCTTCAGCCTCTGTTCATTAATTATGAAAGAGCGTGCTGAGATAGTTGATACTGGTCTCCCACTTTTTTATAAAGCCCAGTTAGTAATCAACGCTCCAGCAAAAAAGATTTTTGATTTTATTTCAAAGCCAAAAAATCACTCATTAATGGATGGCTCTGGGATGGTAAAGAGTAAGTTCTCTGGAGCTGATCAGTTATATCTTGGGGCAAAGTTTGGCATGAGGATGAAGTTAGGTATTCCATATGTAATTAAGAATCAGGTAGTTGAATTCTCCGATAATAAATCAATTGCCTGGCAACATCTGCTTCACAATGTTTGGCGTTATGAATTACAAGAGATTGATGCCAACACCACATTGGTAATTGAAAGTTGGGATGGCCGAAATGCTCGCTCTAAGTGGTGGGTATCAGACTCAGGTAAGTGGGTGCCAGTTGCGATGGCAAAGAGCTTAGTCAAATTAAAGGAGTTGATGCAGGGGTGAGTGTTCCGATAAATACCGAGGCTGGTATTGATGAACTGGCACAATCTGCGATTAAGGTTGCAAAGCAATTAATTACTGAATCTAAGCCACATAAAAAAAGATATGACAAGGCAAGTAGAAAAAGATTTTCTCGTCTCTTTAAAGATCCAAAAGCGATCTCAGTTACTGTTTCACTCACTGATGAGGTTATGCGCATAACTTCAGCTAAAGATGCAGCCAGAGTGTTAAAGAAATCAGCAAAGAGTGCAACTCTCACCGGCTTTGGCTTAATTAACGCACTCGGTTTAAAACTAATCGCGGCTATCTCAATTGTTCTATCAAAACCAGTTCTATTTGCAGTTCACACCCAGGTTAAGCGATTATCTAAGGGAATTATTTTGCCCTCAGAGAGTTCAAAGCTAGCTAAACAAATAAAGCGCAGAGCTAAAAAGGATATTCGATTAAATATAAATGTATTAGGGGAGGCGGTTTTAGGAGAGCGTGAAGCTGCTGAGCGGTTTGAAAGAGTACTTGAGATGATGAACCGGCCTGAGGTTGATTATGTTTCAGTAAAGCTCTCCTCAGTTGTAAGCCAGATTATTACCTTAGATCAAGATGGCACATTGAAGCGTGTATCTGAAAAACTACGAATAATCTATAAAAATTCAATTCAATCTCACACATTTGTTAATCTAGATATGGAGGAGTTTCGCGACCTTAGGTTAACTGTTGATGCATTTAAGTTAGTACTTTCTGAGGCAGAGTTTGAAAAGTTATACGCCGGAATTGTTTTGCAAGCCTACCTACCTGAATCACATGAGGTATTTGCTGAGTTAGTTGAGTGGTCAAAGAGGCGTCATAAAAATACAGGTGGAGTAATAAAGATTAGATTGGTTAAGGGAGCAAATCTTGCAATGGAAAAGGCTGAGGCCTCATTGCATGGTTGGGTAGCTGCTCCTTATCAATCAAAGGCAGCAGTTGATGCAAGTTACTCACGTTTGTTAGATACGGCACTTCGCGCAGAGCATGCAGATGCAGTTCGTATTGGAGTTGCCAGTCATAATCTTTTCCATATTGCATTTGCCCTTGAGATCGCTAAAAAGCGGCAGGTAATGGATCAATTAGATATTGAGATGCTTGAGGGAATGGCAAACCCTGAGGCTCTTGCAATTGCAAAGCGTAATCTTCGAATTCTTTTATACGCACCCGTCACAAGAGGTGATGATTTTGCCTCCGCAGTTGCCTATTTAGTGCGTAGATTAGATGAGAACACTGCGCCAGAGAATTACTTAAGATCCTCATTTGAGATTGGCGAAAGTGAAGAGATATTTAATGCTCAGGCAGAACGCTTCTTAACAAGTGCAACGGGCCGCCATGATTTATCAACTAAGAGTTTGCGCCATAGAAATATTAAGTTTGAAGTAGGAGATATCTTTGAAAATGCTCCAAATGCTGATCTAACGAAGGATTCCTTTGTTAATAAGCTAGATAAAGAGATTAGATCTGTATTAATGCAAAGTGATCTACAAATACCAATTGTTATTGATGGCAAGCAGATTTTTGACCGCACATTAATCGATGGGTATGACCCAAGTGATAATGCCAAGATTTGGTATCACTACGCAGTTGCTAAAAAGAGTGATGTTGATTCTGCCGTGAAAATTGCTAAGAAAGCTGTCGCAGATTGGGATGGGATAGGCGCAGCTAAGCGAGCTGAGATATTAAAAAACTTTGCACAAATTGCCCATGATGAGCAGGAGAGCAGCATTGCAATCATGGCCCGTGATGCTGGCAAGAGTGTGGCAGAGGCAGACCCTGAGGTCTCTGAAGCAATTGATTTTGCAAATTACTACGCACTCTCGGCGATCTCGCTAGATTTAGAAAAGCAATCAAACCCAGTTGGCGTAGTGGTAGTTGTGCCACCTTGGAACTTTCCCTATGCAATTCCAACTGGTGGCATCTGCGCAGCTTTAGCAGCTGGTAATACCGTTATTTTTAAATCAGCACCAGAAACCGTTGCCACCTCTTGGCACTTAGTTAATCAACTTTGGCGCGCGGGTGTTCCAAAGGATGTATTGCAATTTGTATCAACTGAGGATAATGAGATTGGACAGGCATTAATTACTCATATCGATGTAAACGCAGTGATTCTGACTGGTGGTTATAACACCGCGCTTTTGTTCTCCTCGTGGAAAAATGATTTAAATCTCTTAGCTGAGACCAGCGGTAAGAACTCAATGGTTTTAACAGCTTGTTGTGATATTGATTTAGCAGTTAAAGATCTTGTGCAATCAGCTTTTGGTCATGCCGGTCAAAAGTGCTCTGCCGCATCTGTTGCAATTGTTGATAAAAATATCTATGAAAATCCAATC
>CANKTS010000037.1:0-8607 GCA_947486485.1 Actinomycetota bacterium
ATAGACAACGGTAAATTTGGAAAGCGGGAGATCCGCTTTGAAACTGGCCGACTAGCTCGGCAAGCAGCGGGAACCGCTGTTGTGTACTTAGATGATGACAGCATGTTGCGATCTGCAACTACTGCATCAAAAAATCCGAAGGAACAATTTGATTTCTTCCCACTAACTGTAGATGTGGAAGAGCGGATGTATGCCGCTGGCAAAATTCCTGGATCATTCTTTCGTAGAGAAGGTCGTCCCTCAGAGGATGCAATCCTTACCTGTCGCTTAATCGATCGTCCACTACGCCCATCCTTTATTAAGGGATTGCGTAATGAGATTCAAATCGTTGTGACTGTAATGGCATTAAATCCAGATCATATGTATGACGTAATTGCGATTAATGCTGCATCTATGTCAACACAATTAGCAGGCTTGCCATTCTCTGGCCCAATCGGTGGTGTGCGGGTTGCACTAATCGAAGGTCAATGGGTTGCTTTCCCAAATCACTCTGATTTGGAAAAAGCAGTTTTTGACATGGTAGTTGCCGGTCGTATTTCAGATGGTGATGTTGCAATCATGATGGTTGAGGCAGAAGCAACTGTTAAAACAATTGATCTAATTAAGGCTGGCGCAACTGTGCCAACTGAGGAGATTGTTGGCCAAGGACTTGAGGCTGCAAAGCCATTTATTAAAATCCTTTGCGAGGCACAATTAGCATTGGCTAAATTGGCAGCTAAGCCAACTGGTGAGTTCCCAGTATTCCTTGATTACCAAGATGATATTTATGCAGTTGTTGAAAAAGCTGCTAAAGATGATCTAACAAAGGCGTTAACAATTGCTGGTAAGCAAGAGCGTGAAACAAAGCTTGATGAGATTAATAAGGCAGTGTCTGAGAAGATCACAGTTGATTTTCCAGAGCGTGCTAAAGAGATCTCTGGCGCACTTCGCTCAGTTACTAAGAAATTAGTACGCCAGCGAGTATTACGGGAGAAGATCCGTATTGATGGTCGCGGTCTTCGCGATATTCGCGCATTAACCGCTGAGGTTGAGGTAATTCCTCGTGTTCACGGCTCTGCAATATTTGAAAGAGGTGAGACTCAGATTTTGGGTATTACAACTTTAAATATGCTTAAGATGGAGCAACAGCTAGATACTCTTTCACCGGAAGATCACAAGCGTTACATGCATAACTACAACTTCCCGCCGTACTCTGTTGGCGAAACTGGAAGAGTTGGATCACCTAAGCGACGAGAAATTGGACATGGTGCTCTAGCAGAGCGCGCATTGCTTCCAGTACTTCCAACTCGCGAAGAGTTTCCATATGCAATCCGTCAGGTTTCAGAGGCACTTGGTTCAAATGGATCAACATCCATGGGATCTGTTTGTGCTTCAACTATGTCATTACTAAATGCAGGTGTGCCACTTAAGGCATCTGTTGCTGGTATTGCGATGGGACTTATCTCTGATGAGGTAGATGGCAAAACTGAGTATGTAGCACTTACCGATATTTTGGGTGCAGAGGATGCATTTGGAGATATGGACTTTAAAGTTGCTGGTACAAAAGAGTTTGTTACAGCACTTCAATTAGATACAAAGCTTGATGGAATTCCAGCCTCCGTTCTTTCAGCAGCATTGCTGCAAGCAAAGGAAGCTCGTCTTGCCATCCTTGATGTTATGAACCAAGCGATCTCATCCCCTGATGAGATGTCATTACTTGCTCCTCGAATTATTTCGATCAAGGTGCCAGTTGACATGATTGGTGCAGTTATCGGGCCTAAGGGCAAGATGATTAATCAGATTCAAGATGAGACTGGTGCAGATATCACTATCGAAGATGATGGAACTATCTATATCGGCGCAACTGAAGGATCTGCTGCTGAGGCTGCAAAGGCGCAAATTAATGCGATTGCAAATCCAGTACAACTATCAGTGGGCGATAAATTCAATGGTGCGGTTGTAAAACTAGCTGCCTTTGGTGCTTTTATTAACCTAGCTCCAGGTAAAGATGGTTTGCTACATATCTCGCAAATTCGCAAGATGCATGGTGGCAAACGTATTGAAAACCTTGAAGAGGTTATGAAGGTTGGCGAGAAGATTGAGGTTGTAATCAATGAGGTTGATCCAAAGGGTAAATACTCATTAGTTCCAGCAAATCTTCCAGAAGAAGCAAAGAGCGAGTAATTTGGCTAGAACGGTCCTACCTAGTGGCTTGCGAATAGTCACTGAAGAGGAAAGATCTGTTCGCTCTGCAGCTTTTGGTATTTGGGTAAATGTTGGCTCCCGCGATGAGACAGTTTCAACTGCGGGAGCTTCACATTTTTTAGAACACTTATTATTTAAAGGAACAAAACGAAGGTCATCCCTGGAAATCTCCTCCGCAATTGAAGCGGTCGGTGGGGAAACAAATGCCTTTACCTCCAAGGAGTACACCTGTTTTTATGCGCGGGTAATTGATAAAGATCTACCCCTTGCAGTAGATGTAATAAGTGATTTGATTACCTCATCAGTTGTTAAGGCAGATGATGTTGATGCTGAGCGCAAGGTTGTGCTGGAAGAGATTGCAATGCGTGATGATGATCCAAGTGATTTAATCCATGATCTGTTTTTAGAGAGGTATTACGGAGATACACCATTAGGACGGCCAATATTAGGAACAGTTGAGTCAATAAAAGGAATGGATCGAAGTACTGTATTTAATTACTACCAAAAGCGTTATCAGCCAGAGGATTTAGTGGTTGCAGTTGCTGGAAATATTAAGCATAAGAGTGTGGTGGCAATGGTGGAGGATGCACTATCTAAAGATGACTTTCTAGATCAGTCTAAAAAAAATTATAAGGTAAGAAGTTCACCAAAAATTAAAGTACCAGGTAAAGGTAAGATTACTCTGCTAGATCGCAAAACTGAGCAGGCACATATTGTTTATGGTGTTCCAGGGGTTGCAAGAGATGACAAGCGCAGATTTGCCTTAAGTATTTTATCCTCAGCATTAGGCGGCGGTATGTCCTCTAGGTTGTTTCAAGAGATTAGAGAAAAGCGTGGCCTTGCCTACTCAACCTATGCCTATAGCCAACAATTTGCTGGCAGTGGAGTTTTATCTTTTTATGTTGGCTGTAAGCCAGAAAAGGCGGAGGAGTCAATAAAGATTATCCAATCAATCTTGCATGATGTGGCAGATAATGGATTAACCCAGGAGGAGATAAGTAGAGCAAAGGGGGCTGTCTCTGGTTCGCTGGTATTAAGCCAAGAGGACACCGGTTCTCGAATGAGTCGAATTGGTAAGAGTGAGTTGGTTTACGGTCAGGTAATGAGCTTTGATCAAATCCTGCAAGAGATTGCCGATGTAACACCTGAGCAAATTAAGGAAATTGCCCGCCAAAGCCTGCCAATATCTCCTACCCTTGCGGTAGTGGGTCCATTTAGATCTGCTAGTAAATTTGAAAGGCTAATCTCATGAAGGTCGCAGTACTAGGTGCCAAAGGAAGAATGGGTACAGAAGCAGTAGCTGCAATTAATGCAGCAAGTGATTTAACTTTAACTGCTTCTCTAGATCTTGGTGATTCACTTGATAAGTTAACTCAAACCGGCACTGAGATAGTAGTTGATTTCACGCACCCTGATTCAGTAATGAAAAATCTTGAGTTTGCCATAAGCAATGGAATACATCTTGTAGTTGGAACTACCGGTTTTGATGAGAAGAAACTATCGCAATTAAAAGAATTGCTAAGTAAGCAGCCAAAAGTTGGCGTGCTTATTGCTCCAAATTTTGGACTTGGGGCAGTTTTAATGATGCAATTTTCCCAAACTGCGGCAAAGTATTTTGAAAGCGCTGAAATCATTGAGTTACATCATGCCAATAAGGTGGATGCACCATCTGGGACTGCTACTAGAACAGCTGAAATGATTACTGATGCAAGAAAGGCAAGTAAAAAAGGTGTGATGCCAGATGCCACCAAGAGTTCACTACCCGGGGCAAGGGGTGCAAAGGTTGGGGATGTTCCAATCCACTCAGTTAGATCACATGGTTATGTTGCCCACCAAGAGGTGATCTTCGGTGATGCTGGTGAGACTCTAACAATTAGACATGATTCAATTGATCGGGCAGGCTTTATGCCCGGAGTTTTAATTGGTATTAGAAATGTGGCAAAGTATCCAGGGCTAACTATTGGTCTTGAGAATTATATGGAGGGAATGTAATGAGTGATATAACTATGTATGGTGCTGAATGGTGCGGTGATTGTCGTCGTTCTAAGAGATTTCTAGATACCAATAACATTAAATACAACTATATTGATATCGAAACTGATCAGGTAGCTAGCGATAAGGTAATTGAGATTAATGGTGGTATGCGTTCAATTCCAGTAATTATTTTCTCAGATGGAACGCATTTGACTGAACCATCAGATATTGCTCTTAAAGCAAAGTTAGAAGAGTTAAAAGTTCTTTAAAAAAACTTATAAACAGCTGCAGAGGCAATAGCTGCTGAGATAACTACAACTGGAAATGGCGCTTTAAATTTAAGGGCAAGTAGTGCTACACCAACACCAGCTAATCGCTGATCCACTACTAGCTCTTTTTTATTAGCAAAAGTCTGCACCCCTACCAATGCACTAAGTAAAACAATGGGAACTAGAGTATTTATCTGCTTAACTTTTGGTCGATCAAGCCATTTCTCTGGAACACTATGACCGATATATTTATTTAAAAATGCGGTAACACTTGCACCAATTACCGCAATCCAGATTGGACTCATTTTTTCCACCCGAAAATAACTGCAAGTAAGACGGTAGTGATAATTGGGACACCAGCTGGTGCAATTGGTGTTAGTAAAAGTGCTAAGCCAATTGCTGAGCCTGAGATTATAAATTGGCGCTTATTTTTAAGACGTGGCCAAACTAAACCACAAAATGCTGCTGGAACTGCTGCATCTAATCCCCAAACTGAAGGGTTACCGATCTTACTTGCGCCGAGTGCACCAAGAAATGTAAAGAGGTTCCAAAATATATAAACACCAATGCCGGTTAGGTAGAAGCCTCGTTTTCTATCTACATCATTATCTTGCAGAGTAGAGACAGCGGTTGACTCATCGATTGTAATTTGGGCGGCAAGAATTCTTTTAATTCCAGTAACTTTTAAAATTGGCGCCATCTGCACCCCATATAGCGCATTACGAAATCCAAGTAAGGTGGCAGTTGCAATTGCACTTATTGCCGCCCCGCCTGCACCCATAATTCCAACAACCGCAAATTGTGATGCACCGGAGAAAAGCAGGAGTGATAGAAGACAGGTTTGTAGGACAGAGAAGTCAGCGGTTACTCCAGCTGCGCCAAAGGCTGCGCCATAGAGGCCGACAGTGAATGCGACGCTGAGAGCGGTGCGATCTACTGCACTTGTCTTAGGGTTAATTGACACGCCGACACCTTAATCCAGCCAATCACCAATCACCAAAGATAGGGTCGCGGACATGAGTGATGAGATCATTTTTCGTGATGATGTATCGGTGGAGTTGGTTAAATCCAGTGCCAGTGATGCCGATGTTGTTTGGGCGGCTCGGGTTTCTACCGCTGGTGATAAATCACTTGAGGATGTGGGAGCAGATGCCTCTAAATCTGAAGGGCTTATTAATTACTTAGCAAGAGAGCGACATGGTTCACCATTTGAACATACCTCAATGACATTTTTTATCTCTGCCCCTATTTTTGTTTTTAGAGAGTTTATGCGCCACCGAATTGCTTCTTATAACGAGGAGAGTGGTCGCTACCGGGAATTAAAAGCAGTTTTTTATGTGCCAAGCAAGGAACGGAAGTTAGTGCAGATTGGTAAAGCTGGTTCATACACATTTGTTGATGGCACAGCTGAGCAGTATGAAATCACGGTAGCGGCAATTAAAGAAACTTGTATCTTGGCATATGATAATTACCAAAAGATGTTAGCGGCTGGGGTAGCACGTGAGGTTGCTCGGGCAGTATTGCCAGTTACCTTGTACTCATCAATGTATGTAACTATGAATGCTCGGGCATTAATGAACTTTTTATCACTTAGAACAGCACGCGAAGGTTCACACTTTCCCTCCTACCCACAACGAGAGATCGAGATGGTGGCGGAGAAGATGGAAGCCGAGTTTGCCAAATTAATGCCGATAACCTACGGAGCATTTGAAAAATCTGGCCGCATAGCGCCATAAATAAGAGGTAGCCTTAAGCCATGCAAATCACCCCACCATTTGGTCGATTACTTACCGCCATGGTCACACCCTTTACTAAATCAGGTGAGATTGATTGGGCTGGGGTAGAAAAGATTGCCGCCCACCTAGTTGCAACTGGTCATGATGGAATTGCTGTAAATGGCACAACTGGTGAGGCACCAACTACCTCTGATGATGAGAAGGATCAAATTGTTAGAGCGGTTAGAAAAGTTGTTGGCGATAAGATAAAAATTGTGGCAGGGGCTGGCAATAATGAAACCTCACACTCAGTTGAGCAAGCACAACGTGCTGCAAAAGCAGGAGCAGATGGTTTATTAGTTGTTACTCCTTATTACAACAAACCACCACAAGCAGGAATCCAGGCCCACTTTAAAGCGATGGCAGATGCAACCGATCTCCCAGTAATGATCTATGACATTCCAGGCAGAACTGGGGTTGAGATTGAGTCAGATACGATTGTTAAATTAGCTGAGCATAAAAATATTGCCGCCCTTAAGGATGCCAAAGGAAATCCAGCTGCTACTTCATGGGTAATTAAAAGGTGCGCAATTCCTGTTTATTCTGGGGATGATATTTTAAATCTTCCCTTGTTATCTGTTGGCGCAGTTGGTTTTGTTTCAGTCTGCGGCCACACAGTTGGCGCTGATCTTAAGGCGATGCTAGATGCATGGTTTGCTGGAGATTCAAATAAAGCACTGGAGATTCATCAAAAGTTATTACCGGTATTTACTGGAACATTCCGCACACAAGGTGCGATTCTTACTAAGGCAGCATTAAATTTAATGGGCCTACCTGGTGGATTTACTAGATTGCCACTTGTTGATGCAACTGATGCGCAGATTGCGCAATTAAAGGTTGATCTACAAGCAGGCGGCGTTAAATTAAAGTAAATAGATGAATCATCCCCACCCGGGTCTGCCATATCCTGCTAAGTTAGCTAAAAATACTCTGCGCATTGTCGCACTCGGTGGCTTAGGTGAGATCGGTCGAAATATGACCGTCTTTGAGTATGAGGGCAGATTATTAATTGTCGATTGTGGTGTTTTATTTCCAGGTGATGATCAACCAGGTATTGATTTAATCCTGCCAGATTTCTCATATTTAAGAGATCGCATGGATGATATTGAGGCGATCTTTTTAACCCACGGGCATGAGGATCATATTGGCGCAGTTCCTTACCTTCTTCGCGAACGTAGTGATATTCGAATTATTGGATCTCAATTAACCCTGGCATTTGTTACGCCAAAACTTAAAGAGCGAAGAATTACTGCGCCAATGACTCAGGTTAAAGCTGGTCAAATAGAAAAGGTTGGCCCATTCACACTTGAGTTTGTAACAGTTAATCACTCAATTCCAGATTCACTTGCAGTTGCTATTAAAACACCAGCGGGAGTTATTCTACATACGGGAGATTTTAAGATGGACAAGATGCCATTAGATGGAAAGGTAACTGATCTAGAGACCTTTGAACGATTAGGAAAAGAGGGGGTTGATCTATTTTTAGTTGACTCCACAAATGCTGATGTGCCAGGACTTACTGTGGCAGAGAAAGATATTTATCCAGCGCTTAAGGAGGCGATTGCTAAAACTCCGCGCCGAGTAGTTGTCACCTCATTTGCCTCTCATGTGCACCGAATTCAACAGGTGTTAACTGCTGCAAATGAAGCAAACCGTAAGGTGGCATATGTTGGCAGATCAATGATTAGAAATATGAAGTTAGCCCAAGATCTTGGATATTTAAAGGTACCAAATGATTTGGTTGTAGATTACAAAGATATTGATAGTTATGGCGACAAGATTGTTTTAATCTGCACCGGCTCTCAAGGGGAGCCACTGGCAGCCCTTTCTCGAATTGCCAATGGCGATCATGAGATTCAAGTAGGTAAGGGTGACACTGTTGTTTTAGCATCATCATTGATCCCAGGAAATGAAAAATCTGTGTACCGAGTAATTAATGAGCTAACAAGATTTGGTGCCCATGTTGTACATAAAGGTAATGCGATGGTGCATGTCTCTGGACACGCCTCTGCTGGTGAGTTATTACATTGTTACCAGATAGTAAAGCCAAAAAATGTTTTGCCAGTACACGGTGAATGGCGACATATGAGGGCAAATGCTGATTTAGCAATGCAATCAGGCCTTGCCGAACACAATGTAGTAATTGCTGAGAATGGAATTACCATTGACGTGGCAGATGGGCACGCCGATATCTCTGGCTCTATTCCATGTGGTTATGTTTATGTAGATGGTCAAAGTGTTGGTGAGATAACTGAGAGCTCACTTAAGGATCGAAGAATATTAGGAGATGAGGGTTTTATTTCAGTAGTTGTGGTTATTGATTCACAAAGCGGAAAGATTGTAGCCGGACCTGATATTCATGCCAGAGGATTTACTGAAGATAAAACTTTATTTGATGATGTTAA
>CANKTS010000038.1:0-8583 GCA_947486485.1 Actinomycetota bacterium
AACCATTAGCTGGCCGAGTTGCATTAGTAACAGGGGCTGCTTCCGGACTTGGTAAGGCAACCGCTGAGCGCCTATCTGCCGAAGGTGCATGTGTTGTGGTGGCAGATCGAGATTTAGAGGGTGCAACAAAGCTGGCCGCAGAGTTAGGTGGTGCTGATAAAGCGATTGCAGTTGCAATGGATGTAACTAGTGAAGAGGCTATATCAGGTGCACTCGCTGCAACTGTGCTTGCCTTTGGCGGTATTGATATTGTGGTTAACAACGCTGGTATCTCAATTGCTAAACCAATTACTGAGACCACAATTGCTGATTGGGATTTGCAATTCGACATTATGGCTCGCGGTTCATTCCTAGTATCCCGTGAGGCTGCTAAAGCGCTAAAGGCGCAAAAAATGGGCGGAGATATTATTTATATCTCATCTAAAAACTCAGTCTTTGCCGGTGCTAACAATGTTGCATATGGTGCGACTAAGGCTGCGCAATCACATCAAGTTCGCCTACTTGCAGTTGAGTTAGGTGAGTTTGGAATTAGAGTAAATGGAATTAACCCAGATGGTGTGGTTAAGGGCTCTGGCATATTTGCTGGTGGTTGGGGAGCTAACCGCGCTAAACAGTATGGCGTTGAGGAATCAAAGTTGGGTGAGTTTTATGCCCAACGAACAATTCTTAAAAAAGAGGTATTGCCTGAACATATCGCTGCAGCGGTCTTTGTAATTTTAGGCGGAGATCTAACCCTAACTACTGGATTACACATCCCAGTAGATGGTGGTGTGGCCGCAGCCTTCCTTCGTTAGGAAAGCTCTTTGCTTTACGCAGCGGTTGATCTTGGTGGCTCCTCTGGTCGAGTAACTGTTGGCCAATTATCTGGCGACAAGATAGTTCTAACTGAGGTGCACCGCTTTAAACATGAGCCGGTGCAAAATAATGAGGGCTTGTTATGGGATTGGCAATTTATTATTGAGCAGGTTAAAGCCGGCTTGTTAGCTGCAACCAAATTAGGTGAGGTAGTAAGTGTTGGCGTTGATAGCTGGGCGGTTGATTACGGCTTAATTGATAAAGAGGGTGAGGTAATCGGGCAGCCTCATTGTTACCGAGATGGGCGCACCGATGGGGTAATGGCTGCGTTAAAGCAAGATCTAGGTGTTGATTACATCTATGGCAAGACCGGTATTCAATTTATTTTCTTTAATACGATGTATCAATTATTTGTGGAGAAAAATACCGCCGCCTATAAGCGCGCAGATAAGTTTTTAATGGTGCCAGATCTTATAAATTACCTACTTTGTGGCTCAATCTCTACTGAAATCACCAACGCCTCCACCACTCAATTGCTAAATGTTTATACCCATGATTGGGATTGGGAGTTAATTGAAAGGTTAGGGATTAAAAAAGAGTTATTCCCAAAGATAAATAAACCAGGGCAGCAGATGGGCTTAGTTACTGGCCACGGTAAATTAGATGGCATAAAAGTTATCTCAGTAGGATCTCATGACACAGCTAGCGCAGTTGCTGGAACACCACTTCCTGCGGCAGCAAATGCTGCCTATATCTCAAGTGGCACCTGGTCATTAGTTGGCCTTGAGTTAAAGCAGCCAGTAACTAATAAAAAGGCGATGGATTTTAATATTACCAATGAGATGGGAGTTGATGATCGCATCCGCTTTATTAAAAATGTAGCGGGGATGTGGTTACTTGAGGAGTCATTAGATTATTGGGCAAGTAAGGGTGAGAAATACACCGCAGCAGAGTTAGCACAGGCAGCGGAGAGTTTGCCAAAGGGTGCGGTAATTAATGCAAATGATCCAAGGTTTGAAAAGCCAGGTGCTATGCCAGAGCGAATTGCAGCGCTGTGCCAGGAGACAAATCAAAAGGTTCCAACAACGCCGGCTGAGTATGCCCGTTGTATTTTTGACTCATTGGCCGATGCCTATGTGAAGGTATTAGATCAGCTGCAAGATGCTGCCGGAGTTAAGATTGATTCAATCAATATTGTAGGTGGAGCAAGTGCTAATAAATTACTAAACCAATTAACTGCAAATGCAACAGGTAAAACTGTTTATGCAGGCCCAGTTGAGGCAACTGTATTAGGTAGCATCATTACCCAGATGCAAGCAGCTGGTGTGATTAGCTCATTGGATGAGGGAAGGCAGATAATTAAAAACTCAACCTTGCAGGCGGTATTTAAGCCAGCTTAAAAAATTAAAGTGAGCGAAGTACTGCAGTTACCTTGCCCAGTATTACCGCTTCATCTGCTGGAATTGGCGCGTAATTATCATTTGCAGGAAGTAACCAGTAATGGCCATCTTTCTTAGACCAAGTTTTAACAGTTGCCTCACCATCAATCATCGCCGCCACAATCTCACCCTTTATCGCATCCTTTTGGCTTCTAATCACAACATAATCACCATCACAGATTGCAAGATCGATCATGGAATCACCCTTTACCTGCAATAGGAATAGATCACCTTTACCAACTAATGATTCTGGAAGTGGCAAAACCTCCTCCACCTCTTGCTCAGCCAAGATTGGATTACCAGCTGCAATTCGGCCAACTAATGGAATTAATCGTGTCTTACCTTGCGGGGCCGCCTCGCCATCTTGACCAGGCAAAGTGATCTCGATGGCACGGCCTCGGGATGGATCCCGACGAATCCAGCCCTTCTCTTCAAGGATCTGCAGTTGGTAGGTAACCGATGCGGTGGAGGATAGGCCGGCCTTCTCACCTATCTCGCGCATGCTGGGCGGATAGCCCTGGTCCTCAACTGCGGTTTTGATGACGGATAAAATCTTCATTTGGCGCGCGGTCAGCCCATTCTCATCAGCTGGGCCATCTGGCAGCTCAGATATCTGCTTCTTAGTGATTTTACCTGCGCTCTTGCTTGGGGTTTTAGCCATAAATAAAGGGTAGCAGGGGGGATGAAAAAAATCAAACATATGTTCGGTTTTAACTGGACAATGTCGGTGGTGTGGTGTTTAATTCTCTTTAGAACAGGTGTTCGAATCCCCTCGAACCCGGTTACCAGGAGAAGAAAAAATGAAGGCAAGACAAGCAAAGCGGCTGGCAAGAACAGTTTTATCAGTATCGTTATTAGTAGTGATTGGCGCTGGTTTTAGCAGTATTTCAGTAGCTAGTGGCAAGGCTGATACAACTACTTTAAAGAGTGAAAGTAAGTATGTGCAGGTTGTAGTAACACCAGGTGAGTCCCTTTGGTCGATCGCATCTATGGTGGCTGGCAATGGCCAGATCGCATCGGTGGTCGCCGATATTGTGGAGGTCAATCGGCTAACGAGTGCTGATCTGGCAGCTGGTACTAAGTTGCTAGTTCCCACCCTTTAAGCCTTAAGTTATTTTTAAGCCTCAAGGTAGGGCTACTTGGGCTGGCAGGAAAAAGATTCTTTAAACACGCCGATTCAGATGCTTCTCAACTCTAAAGCACGGGTCTATGGTTCACCCAACATGTAGGGGTGATTACGCTTATGGCTTCCATAAGTAGTGGTTTTCCGCTATTGTTTCCTACCCCGCTTAAGTAAGAAAAAAGGAGAAAAGGCCCGTGATCTGTCCCTTCTGTCGATTTGATGACTCAAGAGTGATTGACTCACGCCCAACCGATGAGGGAAATCAGATTCGCAGGCGTCGTGAGTGCACAAGCTGCGGACGCCGCTTTAACACCTCTGAGACCTCTGTCCTTTTAATTATCAAAAGATCAGGAGCAACTGAACCCTTCTCCCGCGAGAAGGTGATCGCTGGTGTGCGCAAGGCATGTCAGGCTCGCCCAGTTAATGATGATGATCTAGCTCTTCTTGCCCAGAGAGTTGAAGAGTCCCTTCGCTCAGATGGGGTAGCAGAGGTTGAGGCCCAAGAGGTTGGATTAGCAATCCTTGCGCCACTCCGCGAACTCGATGAGGTCGCCTACCTGCGTTATGCCTCGGTATACCGTAGTTTTTCCTCCCTAGAAGATTTTGAAGGTGAGATCGCACTATTGCGTGCTGAACCTTCCAGAAATTCAAAAGCTTTAAGAGATTCTCGTTCCCAAGAATTAATTAAATAGACCCTTTAAGCAGATAAGAAGTAACGAAAAGCAGAGATAAAAGTTAAGCAGTAAAGTTTTAAAGAAGTGAAGAAAAAAAATTAAAAGAATTATTAACAACTACTTAAGGGGAATTAAATATGTCGATCGTGAATAAGCCAGCACAGACCAAGGCAACAAGTAATAAAGGTCTGACCATAGAACGTATCTACACCACCGCTGGGGTTCACCCGTATGACACTGTGAAGTGGGAAAGGCGAGATGTAGTTCAGACCAATTGGAAATCTGGCGAGGTTATCTTTGAACAAAAAGCTGTTGAGTACCCAGATTTTTGGTCGGTAAATGCCTCCACAATTGTTACTACTAAATACTTCCGGGGCGCAATGGGCGCAGAAAACCGTGAGAGATCTCTAAAGCAGGTTATTGATCGCGTTGTTTTAACCTATACAAAAGCTGGTAAAGACAATGGCTACTTTGCCACCGAAGCAGATGCTGAAATTTTTGAACATGAATTAACCCATATGTTGATGCACCAAATATTCTCTTACAACTCACCAGTTTGGTTTAACGTAGGAACCGCTGCCCCACAACAGGTCTCTGCCTGTTTTATTCTCTCAGTTGATGACACGATGGATTCAATCCTTAACTGGTACCGGGAAGAGGGCTTTATCTTCAAAGGCGGCTCAGGAGCAGGGCTTAACCTCTCCCGCATTCGCTCATCTAAGGAGCTTTTAAGATCAGGTGGCACAGCCTCAGGCCCAGTCTCCTTTATGCGTGGTGCTGATGCATCAGCTGGCACAATCAAATCAGGTGGAGCAACAAGACGTGCTGCGAAGATGGTTGTTCTAGATGTTGATCATCCAGATATCGAAGAGTTTATTGAGACCAAGGTTCGCGAAGAGGACAAGATCCGCGCACTGCGGGATGCCGGCTTTGATATGGATCTAGGTGGCAAAGATATTATCTCTGTGCAGTATCAAAACGCTAACAACTCAGTACGGGTATCAGATTCATTTATGCGGGCCTATGAGAATGGTGAGTCATTTGGTTTGACTGCGCGCTCAACTGGTGAGGTAATTGAATCAGTTGATGCAAAACAATTATTTAGAAAGATGGCCCAGGCTGCTTGGGCATGTGCTGATCCTGGTATTCAATATGATGACACGATCAATGAGTGGCACACCAACCCTGAGACTGGCCGGATCAATGCATCCAATCCATGCTCTGAGTACATGTCACTAGATAACTCATCATGTAACTTGGCATCTTTGAACTTAATGAAGTTCTTAAAAGCTGATGGCTCATTTGATGTGAAAAACTTTGTGAAGGTAACTGAGTTAGTTATCACCTCAATGGATATCTCAATCTGTTTCGCAGATTTCCCAACTGCGCCAATTGGTGAGACCACCAGAAACTTTCGTCAATTAGGAATTGGTTATGCAAATCTTGGCGCTCTATTGATGGCGCTAGGGCTGGCATATGACTCAGATGGTGGACGGGCCCTAGCTGGCGCGATCACATCCCTACTTACTGGAGTTTCATATCGAAGAGGGGCTGAGCTTGCTGGCATCGTTGGTGCCTATAACGGTTATGCCAGAAACGCAGCAGCTCACACCAAGGTAATGCGCAAACACCAGAACGCAACAGATTCAGCTAAATCAGTTTCAACTCTTGATAAAGATGTTTGGTCTGAAGCGATTAAGCAGTGGGCAACTGGTAATACATTGGGTGAGAAAAATGGTTGGCGTAACGCCCAAGCATCAGTATTAGCCCCAACTGGAACTATTGGTTTGATGATGGATTGCGATACCACCGGTATTGAGCCAGATCTAGCCCTAGTTAAGTTTAAGAAGATGGTCGGCGGTGGTTCGATGCAGATCGTTAACCAAACTATTCCACTAGCGCTTAAAAAACTTGGCTACACCGATGAGACTATTGAAGCAATCGTTGCTTTCATTGCTGAAAATGGAAATATCATCGATGCACCTGGTTTAAAACTTGAGCACTACTCAATCTTTGATTGCGCGATGGGAATTCGCTCAATTAGCGCCATGGGCCATGTTCACATGATGGCAGCATGTCAGCCATTCCTATCGGGCGCCATCTCTAAGACAGTTAACCTGCCATCTAATGCAACGGTGGAGGAGATCGAAGAGGTTTACTACCAGGGTTGGAAGTTAGGTCTTAAAGCACTTGCGGTTTATCGTGATAATTGCAAGGTTGGACAGCCACTATCTGATTCAAAGGGTAAGCAGGATGAGGTTGCTACAACTGAAGCAGCTCATACCGCTACTCGCAAACGTCTACCAAAATCTCGCCCAGCTCAGACAACCTCATTCTCTGTTGGTGGTGCTGAAGGTTATATGACCTCTGGAGCTTACGCAGATGGCGCATTAGCAGAAGTATTCCTAAAACTTGGTAAGCAAGGTTCAACTCTTGCCGGTGTAATGGATGCATTCTCAATTGCAGTATCAATTGGTCTGCAATATGGCGTGCCACTTGAAACCTTTGTTGAGAAGTTTTCAAATCTTAGGTTTGAGCCAGCTGGTATGACAGATGATGTTGATATCAGAATGGCGCAATCCACTATGGATTACATCTTCCGCCGCCTAGCACTTGATTACCTACCATTTGAATCACGCTCTGCCCTTGGTGTTTACTCAGCAGCAGAACGCGCTCGCGCACTAGAAAGTGGTGAGTACACAGCTGATGAGAAATCAGTTGCTCAAGTTGCTGCTCCAGTAAAAAAAAGTGAGAGCAAAACACAAGCGGTAAAGATTGAGAAAGCCCCAGTTGATACATCTTCTGTTGGCTCATCAATGGAGTTGTTTGAGAAGATGGCTGGCGTTAAATCTGATGCACCACTTTGTATGACATGTGGTGTGAAGATGAGAATGGCTGGATCATGCTTTGTCTGTGAAGGTTGCGGAAACACCTCAGGCTGTTCCTGATAAGTAATTAAAGTTAAAGGGCTCGCAGGTAAAACTGCGGGCCCTTTCTTTTTTTCAAATAACCTGCCCTAGTGAGTGAGTACTCAAAAAAGGTTAGATCAGCACTAGATGCTGCAGTTGTGGCAATTGGCGGACAACCACGGGATGGTCAGATTGAGATGGCTGAGGCGGTTGCTAACGCACTCTCAGATCGCCATCACCTCTTAGTTCAAGCAGGTACTGGTACCGGTAAATCACTTGCTTATTTAGTGCCGGCCTTAGTCCATGGCAAAAAAGTATTAGTAGCAACCGCCACCTTGGCACTTCAGCGGCAGTTAATTGAGCGAGATCTGCCAAAGATAAAAGGGGCGCTGGAGAAAGAGTTAAAGAGGGATATCTCCTTTGCAATCTATAAAGGTGTTGGCAATTATGTTTGTTTGCAAAAGATGAATAACGCACCAGATGATCCTGAGACCCAAGCTGTCCTTGAGATCTCATCTTTAGAATCTGATGCCAAAAGATTACGGGCTTGGGCGCAATCAAAGGGGGCTACGGGTGATCGTGATGATGCACCTGATGTGGACCGAAGAGTTTGGGCGGCAAACTCTGTTTCCGGAAGAGAGTGCATGGGGGCAGATGATTGTCCATCTGGTTCAAAATGTTTTGCTGCCCTTGCAAAAGCAAAGGCGCAAACAGCAGATATTGTGGTAACAAATCACACATTACTTGCAATTGAGATTGTTGACTCACATCCAATTTTGCCAGAGCGAGATGCAATTATTTTAGATGAGGCACATGAGTTTATGGATCGCACAACTCAAGCGGTCACTGAGGAGTTAACTGCGGCCAGGGTAAGCCGGGCAGCTAATATGGCAAGAAAACATATGCCAGGTAAAGCAAGTGATGCCTTTTTTAAGGCGGCAGAAAAGTTTGCTGCAGCCATTGGTGATTACGCAGATGATCTAAAGGCAGATCCGGCTAAAGCGGGCCGATTAGATAAATTACCTTCCCAGTTAGAGGCACCACTTCGGGCAGTTAAAGAGGCGGTCTCTGCGGTGAGTGCATTAATTGCAGCCGATGCTGAAATTATTGATCCAAACTCCATGGCCGAGCGGGCCAGAGTAAAGGGAGCGTTAAATGAGATTAATCAAACCGCTACCAAGTTATTAAAACCAGGACACACACATGTGCTTTGGTTTGAGCCAACTTATTCAACCTTGTATTTAGCACCACTAGCAGTATCTGATGTATTGCGCGGTAATTTGCTAACTCAAACACCGGTGATAGCAACTAGTGCGACATTAACTGTCGGCAAATCATTTGATGCGATTGCAAAAAATATCGGTTTTGTAATTGCTGGAAAAAATGATGAGGAAAATGAAGAGGATGAGAGTGAGGCGGATGAAAAGGGGATGATGGATCCTGCTAATTTACAGATCCTAGATGTTGGCTCACCATTTGATTTTGCAAACCAGGGAATGCTTTATCTACCAAAGGATCTACCAGAGCCAGGTAGAGATGGGCCATCGAAGGAGGCTCTAACTGAATTAGGTGAGTTAATTGAGGCAGCAGGTGGTCGCACCTTAGCCTTGTTCTCATCTTGGCGCGGAGTTGAGATGGCAGAT
>CANKTS010000039.1:0-8390 GCA_947486485.1 Actinomycetota bacterium
CTTAAACCCATCCGCATAATTCGATGGTGTATATGTTCACGGTCTGCCGTAAAGGGTGATCGACCTGCTTTGACTCTTCTTAAGATAGCCATTACAAAATCAAGTAGTGGAATTGCGAGTATGGTAAATGGCAGAAGAAGTGGCAGCAGTGCAGAGCCTCCGTTTTCTTCAGTAATCGCAGAGGCATCTACCTGTCCCGTTAAGGTAATCGCAGATGCACTTATTAATAAGCCTAAAAACATAGCGCCAGAGTCACCCATAAATATTTGAGCTGGATAGAAGTTATGGGGCAAAAAACCAAGACATAAACCAATTACTACCGCAGTAATAAGTGATGGTGCTCCTGCTCGGTTTAAACCATTTATTACCGCCAATAAATATGAGAAGGCAAAAAAAGATGCTGCGCAGATCATTACTATTCCAGTTGCCAGGCCATCTAAGCCATCCACAAAGTTGATTGCATTAATTACTACCATTACGAATAAAACAGTAATTATCTGACCGATATTTGTTGGCAGTGTAGTAATTCCGTTAATTGGTAGCCAAAGTATTTGTACGCCATAAATTAGCAGTATGCCGGCAGCAACTGCCTGGCCGGCAAACTTAGCTACTGGATCTAAATCAAAGCGGTCATCTATAAGTCCCAAAAGTAAAATAAAGGTACCGCTTAAAAAGATGCCGGTAGCATCTTGGCCAAATGATTTATGAACTAGCGGCAGATAATTAACTATCACTAATGTAATTGCCATTGCCAGCCACATCGCTAGCCCACCCCACCTTGGGGTTAACTCACTATGAATATCTCGAGTACGAATTTGAGTTAGCGCCCCTGATTTAATTGCTAGATCTCTAACTAGAGGGGTAATTAGGTATGTAATTATTGCGGCGAGTAGAACAGTTACTAAGTACTCGCGCATTGCAGTTTATCTTTAGTTTTTAGGTTCTGGATAAACTGGGAAATTTTTAGTTAGTTGGTGAACCTCAGCTCTAATAGCTTTTGCCTTACCTTCATCTGCGCCATCTTTAATAGCACGGGCAATAAACTGTGCAATCTGTTTCATCTCTTTCTTTCCCATTCCCTGGGTAGTAGTTGCTGCAGTTCCAACTCTAATTCCACTAGTTACTGCTGGTGACTCTGGATCATATGGAATTGAATTCTTATTTAGTGAAAGACCAGATATACCGCATCTCTCATCAGCAACTTTGCCATTAACACCGGTAGATCTAATATCAATTAAAGCTAGATGGGTTTGAGTTCCGCCAGATACTGCGCGCATACCTTCACTCTCTAAATCCTTTGCTAATGCTTGGCAATTTTCAATTACCTGTTTTGTATAACTTTGATACTCAGCAGTTGCACACTCTTTTAAAATAACAGCTTTACCAGCTACTGCGCTCATTATTGGTCCACCTTGCATACCTGGAAATACTGCTTTATCAATAGCGGCAGCATGTTTTTCCTTAGACAAAATCATTCCACCTCTTGGGCCACGCAATACTTTATGGGTAGTAAATGAGACAACATCTGCATATGGCACAGGTGAAGGAATTGCTTTACCGGCAACTAAACCAATGAAGTGGGCGGCATCAACCCACATAATTGCGCCAACCTCATCACAGATTTGTCTTACCTTCTCAAAATCAACCAAACTTGGATATGCGGTAGCACCTGAACAAATCATCTTTGGCTTGTGCTCGATTGCAAGATCTCTTAATTGATCGTAATCAATTAACTCATTATCTTGCCTGACCCCATATGAAACTACATTGAACCATTTACCAGAGAAATTAACCTTAGAACCATGAGTTAAATGTCCACCGTGAGGAAGTGACATTGCAAGCACGGTATCTCCAGGTTTAGTAAATGCTTGATAGACTGCAATATTTGCACTGGCACCTGAGTGTGGCTGTAGATTTGCATGCTCGGCGTTAAATAATTTTTTCGCCCGTTCAATTCCAATTACCTCAACCTTGTCTACCTCTTCACATCCACCGTAGTAACGCTTACCCGGATAACCCTCGGCATATTTATTTGAAAGAGTAGAACCTAATGTGGCAAGAATTGCAGCGGAGGTAAAATTCTCACTTGCAATTAACTGTAAATCTTGGCGCTGGCGCTGCATCTCAGAGATAACAACGGAGGCTATCTCTGGATCCGCCTTCTCTAGCGCATTAAAATCTGGGCCGTAATACTTTTCAAATCTGGACATACGGTAAGCCTAAAGGTTGGGGGCGGAAATAGTAGGAATTACCCCCTGCAATTGTGCAACTGTGATCGCACCTACTCGTTTAACTGTGATCTCATTCTCATCTATCTCAAGCCAGGTAGATACTGGGCCGGTGAGCAAAACTGCCTCATCAAAGATTGCCCCGACATCACTTTCATAAATTGGCAGCTTTGTTAAATCTAAAATTACCTCTTTGCCACTTATTGCAACCGAGGCAGCAGCTAGTGGCCCGGTTTTTGCAAGTAGAGCGTTTAAAAATTTGCGATCTGGAACTCTAATATTTACCTTTCCTAATCTGCGCTCATCTCCTAGATCCCAACTTAATGTTGGTTGGGATTTGATAGTTACTGATAATAAGCCTGGCCAAAACTTACTTAACAAGCCATCCTGCTCCTCTGTTAGTGGTACGCAAATTCCAGATAAAACTTTGTGGTCGCTGATAAAAACTTGAGTAGCGATCCCACTTTGATCACCACGTAATATATGTATTGCTTTAACCGCATCCTTAGCAAATGCATTGGCAAGATAGATGTAACCAAACTCAGCGGCGACGATAATTACCTCACCAGCGTTTAAGTATCTAACTGCAGTATCAACAGCCTCATTAAACGCAGCATCTGAGGCATTTGTTAATAAAACTCGCTCAGCCATTATTTACCTATCTCTTTGTTGCGCTAGTAAATCTATCTCGCCCAGTTAAATCTGCATGGGTTTGCGGGGATGAAAACTCTACCGCCATAGCTTGCCTTACCAACTCACCCTGTTTTTCATGGTGCTCCATTATGAAAAATCCTCCTGGTTTTAATAACCTTGCTGCAGCTTTAATAAATTGTTTTGGAGCTGCCATACCATCTACTGCGCCACCGCGTAGCGCCATCTCTGGCTCAAAGTTTGCTACCTCTGCTGGCAATCTCTCATCATCTGGAATATATGGTGGATTAGCTACCACCAGATCAGCCTTGACATCTATTAGCGCACTTTCGACATCTTCTACTACAACTCTAATTGGTAGATCATACTTAGCAATATTTTTATTAAGCCAAAGCGCAGCCTGCGCTGATTTTTCAACCGCCACGACACTTACCTTTAATCCTTTAAGGCTAGCCTCAGAGGCAATTGCAATACAAAGTGCGCCACTTCCTGCTCCTAAATCAATTACAGCTTTTGCTAAATCTTTATCACTTGCATTATTTAATACGCCAATTACTCGATCAACAATTAACTCACTCTCTGGCCTAGGAATTAAAACACCTTCACCAACTGCTAGATCTAAGTATCTAAAAGCGGCACTCCCAGTTATATATTGCACTGGGCGGCCCATTAATCTTTGATTAATTAAATCTGCATACTCAGCAGATATTTTTTCTCGGTCATCTTCTGCCAGCTCCATCCCTTGGCTATGAATCTGCTTGCGTGATACTCCAAGTAAGTGAGCAAGAAGAATCTCAGCATCAACTGTGGCAATCTGATTCTTTTCAAATTGCACAAAAGCTGCTCTAAGCAGATCCCTCAAGAGTTACCTGCTGCTAATTTTGCGGTGCGATCGGCATCTAGTAAAGATTGAATAACCGCATCTAAATCACCATCCATTACAGAATCTAAATTATTTGCCTTGTAATTAACTCGGTGATCACTTAGGCGATTTTCTGGAAAGTTATAGGTTCTAATTCGCTCACTTCTATCCACAGTTCTAACCTGACTCTTTCGTTCAATCGAGGCAATTCGCTCAGCCTCCTCCTGCGCAGCAGCTAACATGCGAGCGCGCAAAATCCGAAGAGCGGATTCCTTATTTTGTAATTGACTCTTCTCGTTTTGGCAGGAGACCACAATGCCGGTTGGAATATGGGTAATCCGAACCGCTGAATCGGTGGTGTTAACACTTTGTCCGCCAGGACCTGAGGAGCGGTAAACATCAATCCGTAAATCATTAGCATTTACCTCAACATCAATCTCCTCCGCCTCAGGCAAAATTAAAACACCAGCTGCTGAGGTGTGAATTCTTCCCTGTGACTCAGTCTCAGGTACTCGTTGCACTCGGTGCACGCCACCTTCAAACTTTAACTTTGCATATGGAGTCTGTCCTGGTTTTGGTGCTCCCTTAGATTTAATACCAATTGACATATCTTTATAACCACCCATATCACTTGGCGTGGTATCAATAACCTCAATCTTCCAACCCTGCTTTTCAGCATAACGGGAGTACATTCGAAAAAGATCACCAGCAAAGATTGCCGACTCATCGCCACCAGCACCTGCTTTAATCTCCATAATTACATCACGATCATCATTGGCATCTCTTGGCAGTAACAACTCTTCAAGTGTGGCAGCAGCAGAATCCTTACTACTTTCAAGTGCTGCTAACTCTGATGCAAACTCTGGATCAGTAGCTGCCAACTCCTTACCAGCATTAAAATCATCCTCGGCCACTTTGTAAGCACGATAGCCAGCAATTACTGGGCCAAGTTGGGCATATCTTTTACCAAGTGATCTAGCTTTATTTTGATCAGAGTGAATAGAGGGATCGGCCATCTGCGCCTCTAGTGATTCATACTCAGCTAATAACTCATTGACCTTAGCAAAGCGCTCCATCTAATCCTCCTTTTCTTACTACTTAAATAATAATTAATGTAAATTAAAAAAGAGAGCACACCCATCTTTTCGATGTTTGGTGTGCTCTCTTTGGGAAAACTACTTGGTGCCGGTTTTGTCAGCCTTTCCAAACCGCTCTTGGAACTTAGCTACTCGGCCGCCGGTATCAAGAATTCTCTGCTTACCGGTATAAAAGGGGTGACACATAGAACAAACTTCAACGTAGATAGAACCATTCTCCTTAGTGCTGCGGGTAGTGAAAACTTCACCGCAACCACAAGTTACTTTGGTCTCGCCATACTGTGGGTGGATCTCGTTCTTCATATTTCTCCTTGATTTTTACTGGATCAAAGTTTCATATTATAAAACTTTGTGAACCAGTAGGACTAGTGAAGTACTAGAGGGTGTAAAGAATAACCGCTAAATCTTAAGCGAGCAAAATTTACGCTCTTTTTAAGCCTCAGCACTCTCTCGATTACTTGATCCATTACCAGATGAGCTTTCTCCTCCTGCTGTGGTCTTTTGAATTTGAAGAAGGAACTCAACATTTGATTTAGTTCCCTTCATCTTCTCAAGTAGTAACTCAAGTGCTTGCTGTGGTTCAAGGGCGTGCAGTACTCGACGCAAGCGCCAAACAATGCTTAGCTCCTCAGTTCCCATCAAGATCTCTTCCTTACGAGTACCGGATGCAACAACATCAACAGCTGGGAAGATGCGCTTGTCCGCAAACTTACGATTGAGAATAAGCTCCATATTTCCAGTGCCTTTAAACTCTTCAAAGATAACCTCATCCATTTTTGATCCGGTATCAATTAGAGCGGTTGCTAAAATAGTTAGTGAGCCACCATTTTCAATATTACGAGCTGCACCAAAAAACTTCTTTGGTGGATAAAGCGCAGCGGAGTCCACACCACCGGAAAGAATTCTTCCTGAGGCAGGGGCTGCAATGTTGTAAGCACGTCCTAGTCGAGTAATTGAATCAAGTAATACAACTACATCATGACCTAGCTCTACTAATCTTTTTGCTCGTTCAATTGCAAGCTCGGCAACTGTAGTGTGATCATCTGCTGGGCGATCAAAGGTAGAGGCAATTACCTCACCCTTTACTGAGCGCTGCATATCAGTTACCTCTTCTGGGCGTTCATCAACTAAGACCACCATTAAGTGACACTCTGGATTATTAGTTGTGATCGCATTAGCAATTGCTTGCAACACCATTGTCTTACCAGCTTTTGGTGGTGAGACGATCAAACCACGTTGTCCCTTACCAATTGGTGAGATTAAATCGATAATACGAGTAGTAAGCACATTTGGCTCAGTCTCAAGACGTAATCTATCTTGCGGATAAAGTGGGACTAATTTAGAGAATTCAACTCTTTCCTTAGCATTCTCTGGCTCGACTCCATTAACAGTTTCAACTCTTACCAATGCGCTGAACTTCTCGCGACGCTCACCCTCACGTCCTTCACGAACAGATCCGGTAATCACATCACCTTTACGCAGGCCATACTTTCTAACCTGCTGTAGTGATACATAAACATCATTAGGAGAGGGTAAATACCCACCTGTTCTAATAAATGCAAAGCTGTCTAAAATATCAAGTAAGCCACCTACTGGTAGCAATACATCATCTGGTCCAATAACAATCTCACGCTCTTCACGTTGGCCACGATCACGCTGACCACGATCACGCTGACCACGATCACGCCCACGGTCACGGCGATTATTATCACGGCCGCCACCAAATCTTCGGTTGCTGCCCCCGCGATCTGAGTCGTTGTAATTATTAGATCCGCTGTTTTCAGAGTTATTTGGTGAGCTATCAGAGCTGGAATCATTCTCTTCAGTCTCTGCGCTGTTATTTTTATTATTTCGATTGTTCTGTCGTTCCATACGACGAGCCTCTCGTTCATTTTTAGCGGCTTCACGGTTTGCAGCCTGGAGATCGCCAATAGATTGGACTAGATCTGCCTTCTTTAGGGTGGTGGCATTTTCAATTCCTAATTGACCGGCAACCTTCTTTAAATCACCTAACGCCATATCCACTAACTCAACCGCATCTGCGCGATTAGTTGTTTTCTTTTCTGCCATATATAAACTGCCATTCTTTCTTATTGTTTTATTACCCGATAAGGGTTATCCCAGGAAAAAAAGTTTTTTAATTTGTGGGATTTTTTATTGCTTTCCTGTCGCACTTTCCGACGGGGAAAATATACCACAGATTATCTAGGTGCGTAAAGTGAGCTACTGTGCCCCAGTTTGAGCGATAGCCAACTTCATTGCAGTAAAACCAGGGGCAAGGGATGGAATCTGATCGATCTCATCCTCGGCTGCGGCATATAGCACCATTACAGATGGACCAGCACCTGAGATGACCGCGGCAAGTCCAGCCCCTCTTAACTTTTCCATTAATGCAATAGTTTTAGGCATTGCCGATGCACGATAACTTTGGTGAAGTAAATCTGCGGTTGCGGTAAATAACAGATCTGGTCGCTGTGCTAATGCGTGCACAAGTAGTGCGGTACGAGATGAATTTAATACCGCATCTTGATGAGAGATCATCTCTGGCAGTAATTTGCGTGCCTTTGCAGTTGCTAATTGATTATCTGGCACAAGTAATAATGCCTTAATTCGATCATCAACCTTTAGGTTAACCGCTCGGCCAGTATTTTTAACTACGCCAGTTTCATCTACTGAACTCTGAAGCCAAGCAATAGTTGCACCTCCATAAAAAGCTGCCGCTACATTATCTGGATGTCCTTCAATTTCAGTTGCTAAGGTAATTAAATCCTCATCACTCATATGTTGCTCACCAGTTAAAACTAAGGAGCGTGCCAAGGTTAGGCCGCCAACAATTGCTGCCGCAGATGAGCCAAGACCTCTGCCATGGGGAATTACATTTAACGCCCGCAGTGCAATTCCTCTTGGCTTACCACCCATATGTTCAAAGCCGCGCATCATCGATCTAATTACTAAATTCTTAGCATCCTTCTTAACCTCATCAGCTCCCTCACCAGTGACATCAACATCAAAGGTGGGATCATCTAAAACCTGAGCGGCGTAACGATCACGAAGTTCTAAGGCAATACCAAAGCAATCAAAACCAGGACCGATATTGGCACTACTTGCCGGCACACTCACCTGCGCCATTGTGGCTTTAAAGGTTAGATTATTAGGATTTTTTCTACTTGCCATTACTTCAAGCCAATCACTTTTGCTGCGCGTTTAAGATCAACTGGAATCACAATTGGCTTACCTGCGCCATTTAATACCCACTGCACATCCTTTAAACCATTTCCAGTTACGGTAATTACAATCACCTTACCCTTAGGTAATTTGCGTTGCGCCTTCTTCTTAATTAATCCAGCAAGACCGGCGGCGCTAGATGGCTCAACAAAGATGCCCTCTTTAGCTGCAACTAAGCGATAGGCACTTAAAATTTCTCTATCAGTAACTAAATCAATTAATCCTTTTGATGCAACCTGGGCACTTACCGCTTGATCCCAAGAGGCGGGATTGCCAATTCGAATTGCAGTTGCAATTGTCTCTGGATTTTTAATAATCTTCCTTTTA
>CANKTS010000040.1:0-8161 GCA_947486485.1 Actinomycetota bacterium
AAGGTCCTAAGGCAGCTGGTGCTAGATCTATGCGCGGCTCTAATAAAAGAGTTGAACGAAGTGCTGTTGCTCGGCCAGAAAAGCGGGATAACCACCGAGATGATCGCCGCCCGGAAAGGCGAGATGATCGACGAAGTGATTCACGTGAAGATAAACGTGATGGTAAAAAAAGTTTTAGAAAACCAGAGCGCACCGGTGGCCGGCCAGCAATGCGTGAAGATCGCCGGCCAGATCGACCTGAAAAAAGATTTGACCGCCGGCAATCTGCCCAAGATGCGGTTGCAGGCAAGAACAGTGTGGTGGAGGCGCTGCGCGCAAAGGTACCGGCAAAAGAGTTAGTAGTAGCAATTAAAGCTGAGATCGATGAAAAAATATCTGAGGCAATTAGATTAGCAAAGAATGCTGATCTACCAATAAAAGAATTACCACGTAGAGCTCTCGATGATCTAACTGGTACTTTAAATCACCAAGGTATCGCACTAGTTATTAAGCCATTTAATTACACTGAATTTTCCGCTCTTATTTCAAATGCTAAAAGACCAATGATGTTAATTGGTCTAGATGGTATTACCGATCCGCATAATCTTGGCGCAGTTGTTAGATCTGCCGCCGCCTTTGGCGCAGATGGTGTAGTTATCCCAGAACGGCGCAATGCTGCAATGACCGGCTCTGCTTGGAAGGCGTCAGCAGGAGCTGCTGCTCGTATGCCAATCTCACAGGTTACAAATTTAGTTAGGTCGATTGAGGATGCAAAGAAAGCTGGTTGTTTTGTTGTTGGCCTAGATGCTGAAGGGGATGCAACATTGGCGAAGATGAATTTAGCAACTGAATCCATATTTATAATTGTGGGCAGTGAAGGAAAAGGATTATCAAGATTAGTAAGAGAAAAATGTGACTTAGTAGTTTCAATTCCAATGCAATCATCAGTTGAGTCTCTAAATGCCAGTGTGGCAACAGCCATAGTTATGTATCAGGTTGCGGCAGAGCGAAGTAAATAAAATGCAATACACCCGATTTATTGCACTCGGTGACTCTATGACTGAAGGTATGTCTGATGAGATGATAAATGGAAAATACCGAGGTTGGGCAGATCGAGTAGCAGATGTGCTTGCAAAAAATAATCCTGAATTTACCTATTTAAATTTAGCAATTAGAGGAAAACTGTTAAAGCAAGTTGTAGAGGATCAGATTCCAGTTGCACTTAGATACATTGAAGGAAAACAAACCTTAGTCTCATTTCATGCCGGTGCTAATGATGTACTACGGCCTAATTATAAACCTGAGCTATCACTACCACAGTTTGAGCGAGGAATTAAAGAGTTAGTAGATGCTGGCGCAACTGTAATTATTTTTACTGTAATTGATAAGGTGGATGGTAAAGGCAGAACTGCTGAGCTCTGGCACTATCGATTTGGTAATTTTAATGCAAATGTGAGAGCTGTTGCTGATAAGTATCCAGTAATTCTATTTGATGCCAAAGGCAAAGAGTTTTTAAATGACCGAAGATTTTTAGCATTTGATCGGCTTCATATGAATTCAGAGGGACATAAGAGATTGGCCAATGCAGTACTTGCCGGACTTGATTTACCATATGACTCTAATTGGCAAATACCGCTACCAAAAGTTGAGCAGAAGAGTAAATTAGTAAGTTTTGCTACCACTAGTGCCTGGATATTAATTTTTATATTACCTTGGATTTGGCGAAGATTGCGCGGTACCTCATCCGGTGATGGCCGAAGTGCTAAACATTTTGAGCCAATCAGGTGGCCGTCGCGCTGAGTTAGCCCTCTGATTACCATCTATTAACCTTTATAAAGCAAACTAGCGCAATGGATAGTAATTTAGTAGCAACTGATCAGAGTGAAAATCTTATAGATCGGGAACTTAGTTGGTTAGCATTTAATAAAAGGGTATTAGAGCTTGCTGAAGATAAAAGTATTCCACTGCTTGAGAGATGCAGATTTTTAGCAATTTTTTCGGCAAATCTTGATGACTTTTTCATGATCAGAGTTGCATCTGTGAAACGAAAAATTGAGAGTGGTGCTACGAAAAAAAATACTGCTGGATATTCACCAATTGAGTTATTAGCTGAAATATCAAAGCAGACCGAGGAGTTAATTACTCGACAAACTAAATGTTTTCATAATGAATTACTACCAGAATTAGCACAAAAAGGTATTGAGATGATCAGTTGGGAGAATCTAACTAGTGAAGAGAAAGCCTATATAAACAAGATTTTCACTAACCGAATTTTTCCAGTGCTTACTCCGCTAGCTGTTGATCCATCCCACCCATTTCCATATATATCCGGACTCTCACTTAACTTAGCGGTATTAGTTCGAAAGCCAGATAACAAGGAGGAGCTATTTGCGAGAGTGAAAATTCCTTCATCATTACCAAGATTTATTGAAGCCGCAGAGTTTGCTAGTACAAGATTTATTTCACTTGAGCAGGTAATTATTGCGAATCTGCATCAATTATTTCCTGGAATGGAGATTGAGGATTACTACACATTCCGTCTTACCCGTAATGCAGATTTAGAAATTGAAGAAGAGGAGTCAGAGAACCTTCTTGAATCTATGGAGGCGGAGTTATTGCGTCGTAAATTTGGCCCACCAGTAAGACTTGAAGTAGCGAGTGATATTCAATCGAATTTACTAAATCGCTTAAAGAGTGAGTTATCAATTAAAGAGCAGGATATCTCTGCCTATAAAGAACCACTAGATCTATCAGGATTAAATAGGATTGCTGACCTAGATAGACCAGAATTGAAATTTCCACCATTTAGAAACCAAATAGCTAAAGAGCTGCGCGAGGTTGATCCAGATTCAAATGATGAGTTCTTTGCTGCAATTAGGCGTGCTGAGATACTACTGCACCACCCTTATGACTCCTTTAACTCATCTGTAGTTCGATTTTTAGAGGCGGCAGCAACTGATCCACATGTATTAGCAATTAAACAAACGCTCTACCGTACCTCAGGTGATTCACCAATAGTCAGCGCCTTAATTGAAGCAGCAGAGGCTGGTAAGCAGGTGCTAGCAGTTATTGAAATTCGCGCCCGATTTGATGAACAGGCAAATGTAAGGTGGGCAAGAAAACTTGAAGATGTTGGAGTACATGTAGTTTATGGATTAGTTGGCTTTAAGACACATGCAAAATTATCTCTAGTTGTTAGGGAGGAGGCTGGGGTAGTTCGTCGTTATAGCCATGTTGGTACCGGTAACTACAATCCAAAGACAGCAAGAATGTATGAAGACTTAGGATTACTTAGTGCAGATGATCAGTTAGGAGAGGATTTAAATAAGCTTTTCAACCAATTATCTGGCTTTGCTCCGCAATCTTCCTATAATCGCCTACTTGTCGCGCCAAGTACAATTCGCTCAGGTCTACTTGAAAAAATAAATCGTGAGATTGAAAATAAAAAATCTGGCAAGCACGCTTTTATTAGATTAAAACTTAATTCACTACTAGATGAGGAGTTTGTTGCAGCGCTCTACCGTGCTTCAAATGCTGGCGTTGATGTTGATCTTGTGATCCGTGGTATTTGTGCGCTAAGACCGGGAATTCCAGGTCTTTCTGAAAATATTAGGGTGCGCTCAGTATTAGGCCGGTTTTTAGAGCACTCCCGTATTTTTCATTTTGCTAATGGTGGTGATGATGAAATTTTTATTGGTAGCGCTGATCTTATGGAACGAAACCTCAATCGTAGAGTTGAATCTTTAGTGCGAATTATTAAGGATGAACATAAACAGGCATTGATAAAAGCATTTGATTTATACATTACCTCAACAACTGCAGGATGGCACTTACTATCTGATAAAAATTGGGTACGAGTAGCTCAAAATCCAGATGGATCAACTATGAATGATTTGCAAGCAGTGATGATTAACTCTTATCAAGTAAAAGTATGAGTGAGGCAATTTCAGCTGCCGGTGCGGTAGTTTGGCGAAAACATAAGGACCACTTTACTGAAGTAGCAATTATTCACCGGCCAAAATATGATGATTGGAGCTTTCCCAAAGGCAAAATAGAGGTTGGTGAATCATTAATCGCATGTGCTTATCGAGAGGTATTAGAAGAAACAAATCTACAAACTGAATTTGGGCCACTCTTGGGCCAAGTCGAATATTTTACGCCAGATGGATTAAAGAAAGTTACCTACTGGTGTGCAAAAGTTATTGATGAAAAGCAATTTCGTGTAAATACAGAGGTTGATCAATTAAAATGGATCCCAATTACAAAGGTAATTGAAGTTTTAACAAATGAGACTGACAAAGAGATATTTGATAAGTTTGTTAAAGTAAAATTTGATTCTAAGCCTTTCATTTTACTTAGGCATGCGAAGGCAATTACGAGAGATGAGTGGCAAGGTGAAGATGATGATCGACCATTAAGTTCTAGTGGTCAAAATCAAGCGATGCGGCTGCTCTCTACTTATCAGGTTTTTAATATTGATCAAATTCATAGTTCAGATGCAGTACGTTGCTACGATACTGTAAAAAATATGGCAAAAGGTCTAGATATTAAATTAGAGGTAAGTAGTAAGTTAAGTGAGAACACATATAAGAAAGATAAAGAGAAGGCATTTGATTATGTAAGAGAGCTAATAAAAGAGGATAAAAGTGTTTTGATTTGTAGCCATAATCCAATTTTGCCAAAAATGCTTAACAAGTTAACAAAAAAATCTGAGATTGAAGCAGATGAAGATAAATTATCACCTGCAGATGGATGGGTAATTCATCGCAGCGGTAAGGAGATTATTCAAATAGATCGCCTGGATGCGCCTAAATATTAAGCTTCCATCCAATCCATCCACTTAAGTACTACTCCCTCTCGAAGCGCCCACGGGCAGATCTCCATCTGCTTTAGATTCAAATTTCGCATAACACTTTCTGCAACAAATGCACCAGCAACTATTTGGGAAGCACGGTTTTCTGACACACCAGGCAGCTTAGATCTTTCATCAGTTGTCATTTCAGAAAGCTTTGCTGAAACTTTTCTTATAGCCTCAATACTTATATTATTTCCATTTCCATCAAACCAGTCACCACAAAGCCGAGCTAGAGTTCGCAGCGTCTTACTGGTAGCAATAGCGCGATCAGATTGCTGGTGCTTAACTAAAGATGGCAAGATTTGTTCTAACTTGTCCTCAATATGATCACGCATAGCTCTGATACTTTTGTCTGTATAAGGATCACCTTTAAGAAAATCTTTGGTTAATCGCCCAGCACCTAACATGAGTGAGGTAGCAATCTCTGGGCTTTCATCAACTCCAGCAGCCATTTCAAGGGAGCCCCCACCAATATCTATAACTAACAATCTGCCACTAGACCAACCAAACCAGCGCCTGGCAGCTAAAAAAGTTAATTTTGCCTCCTCCTCCCCACTTAGTACCTGAAGGTCAATATGAAAATCTCTATTTATCGCTTCAATAATTTGATTACCATTTTGTGCTTCGCGAAGTGCTGAGGTTGCAAATGGAAGTAACTCTTGAGTCTGTACCGAAGCTGATTGCTCAAGAGCTCGTTTAATACTGCTCCGTAATTTTTCAACGCCTTCATCTGATATAAAATTATCCTCTGACAAGTATTGAGTCAGGCGAAGCTCTTCCTTGTAGTTAAATGTTGGATTTGGCCTAGCACCCGGTGATGTATCAACTACTTGCAAGTGCACAGTATTTGACCCAACATCTAATACTCCAAGGCGCATACGGGCAACTTACTAGATTTAGAGTTCAAATCCTTGCGTGCATTGCGGTGGTTTATTCATGGCATAATTACGCACCTCAACCCGCCTCTCTAGCTCAGTGGTAGAGCAGCCGCCTTGTAAGCGGCAGGTCGTCAGTTCAATCCTGACGGGGGGCTCAAGGTTTAAGTACTTATTTTTTATAATTATTCAAAGTAGAGTTTAATTATGAAATCTGCTGATTTTGATGTGGTAATTATTGGCTCTGGCTTTGGCGGCTCAGTTGCCGCTCTTCGATTAACTGAAAAAGGTTACAAAGTAGCGGTCTTAGAAGCTGGCAGAAGATTTAGCGATAAAGATTTTCCAAAGACCTCTTGGCGGTTAAGCCGATTTCTTTATATGCCCCGGCTTGGACTTCGCGGAATTCAAAGAATTCACGTTCTGCCTGATGTTTTAATTTTAGCCGGCGCAGGTGTTGGCGGCGGTTCATTAGTTTATGCAAATACTTTATATAAACCACCTGCCACTTACTTTGAAGATAAGCAGTGGAAACACATTACCGATTGGGATAGTGAGTTATCTCCTTGGTATGACCAAGCCTCTCGAATGTTAGGTGTTGCACAAAACCCATACTTTTCACCCTCTGACAAAGCGATGAAAGAGGTGGCCGATCAAATGGGAGTAGGCCACACATTCAAATTAGCTCCGCTCGGTGTTTATTTTGGCGATGGCAATGGAGTTAAATCAAAGGATCCTTTCTTTGGTGGAGTTGGTCCTGATCGTGATGGCTGCCTGCAATGTGGTGCTTGCATGACCGGCTGCAGACATAATGCAAAAAATACCTTACCTAAAAATTACTTAGGGCTTGCTGAAAAAGCTGGCGCAAAGGTATTTCCTGAACATACTGTTATTAAAACTGAACAATTAGCAGATACAAGCTGGAAGGTCACTGCTCGAAAGAGCTCTGCTTGGTTTGGTGGAAAGCGCACATTTACAGCCTCTCAAGTAGTTGTTGCCGCTGGCACATATAACACCCAAAAGTTATTACATAAGATGAAGATAGATAGCACTTTGCCTAAAATCTCTGATCAATTAGGCAAGTTATCTAGGACAAATAGTGAGGCACTAACCGGCTCAATTATGCCAAAGGGTGGAACAGATTTTAGTAAAGGCTCTGCAATCACCTCATCCTTTTTTCCAGATGATCACACCCATGTTGAACCAGTTAGATATGGCAAGGGCAGCAACTTTATGGGTCTGCTACAAACCGTAATGACAGATGGCATAAATATTAAGGATCGTAGAAAGCAGTGGCTACGTCAGGTGATAACAAAACCATCATTAGTTTTAAAGATTATGGATGTTAGAAAGTGGAGTGAGCGCACAGTTGTGGCATTGATTATGCAAAATGTTGATTCAGCGATCTCTGTAACTGGTAAGCGTGGCATCTTCGGATATCGATTAACCTCAAAAAATGATTCACTACATCCAAATGCAACCTATATCCCAGCTGCCAATGAGGTGGCTAGAAGAATTGCTGAAAATAATGGCGGTATTGCAGGTGGTCATATTGGGGATTTAGTAAACGCCCCATTTACCGCCCACTTTGTTGGCGGTTGTGTAATTGGAGATTCAGTAAGTAATGGCGTAATTGATCCATATCACCGGGTTTATAACTATCCAACTATGCATGTGGTAGATGGCGCATCGGTTACGGCAAACCTAGGTGTTAATCCTTCACTAACAATTACCGCTCAAGCAGAGCGAGCATTTTCGATGTGGCCAAATAAAGGTGAGACAGATCCTCGCCCTGCGCAAAACTCGCAATATAAAAAAGTTGATGCAGTATTTCCAAGTAAACCATTTGTGCCAGCGGGGGCAGTTGGTGAGTTAAGAGTTTCTTAAAATCTTCTCTTGCCGCTTAGCTCTCCGGTTTGGCATCTTTGTAATCGGAAAATCAAGTGATTTATAAAAGTCCTTAATTATCTCCTGCATTAATTTACTTTTTTCATGAATAACAAAGTGTGATGATCCTGGAACTACTGCAAGGCGCCCATTTGGTATCGCCTCATACATCTCAAAGGTCATCTTGCTATTAAAGGGTTCATCATCACCGGCAAGAACTAAGACCGGACACTTAATTTTCGCTAGGTTAGATAACTTTAACTTTGGCTCACTTTCCCAAACTTTGAATGCTTTTCGCTTAATCTCAAGCAGTAGCTTTGGATCCTGCCCAGTCATCTTCACAAAATTAGCACTCTCTTCCTCACTTGCTTCGACTGTATTTAAATCAAATGAGAGTCCTGCGTCATAGGTGTAGTTCATGCCGATTCCAACTAATGACTTAATTAGATCTGGTCGCTTTATTGCAGCAAGTAATCCAATATTGCCGCCATCACTCCAACCAATTATGTGTGCCGGCTTTTTGACTACAGTTTTAAGAAAATTTATTAACTCATTAACTTGAAAATCA
>CANKTS010000041.1:0-8140 GCA_947486485.1 Actinomycetota bacterium
ATCTCTAATGCTTTAATGCCAGCTGCCAATCCTGCTTCGGCAATCTCCATGCCGTAGGTTAAAACTGCAATCTCAGCATCAGTTTTACTTGCACGCAGTAATCGATAATCTGCCTCAAACTTTTCACTATCTACTGTTTGAAATTTAAAGGTATTGATTAACTCCACCAACCAGTGGGGAAAACTTGCCTTACCAACTAATGCAATCTTTACCTGCGCACTTCCTACTTCAGAAAGGAGAGAATCTAAGTAGCTTTTAAAACTAACTGGCTTGGTATATGGATACTCCTCCTCCGGCATATTGAACTCATTAACCACATGGATCTGACCAATCTTTGCAGTGTTTTGATAAAAGGTTTCACTCTCCGCACCTGTTGCAGAGTGAATATCACCTTTGCTTGGAACACCAGTCAAGATTGGTTCAAAATGGGCTGCGTAATTAGTTAACCACCTTGTGTGATTAGCACCAAAGACTGCTCGATCATCACCATAGAAAAATAAAAGATCAATACCATGCCCAGACATTAACTGCTGGATTTTATCTTTGCGAAGCTTAAACTCACTTTGAGCAATTACTGGATGATTGCTCATTTATATAGCCCCCTGACTTTGAATTCTGCAAAAAATCCCATGGGTTGATTATCTCCTTACTTTAAGTAATTTGATATGGCTAACCCTGCTGTAATAAATCTTGGGCTTGTTTTAGAATCTCACCTTGATACTTAACCCCAATCGAGATATGACCTTGACCTGGAATAAACCGTAGTAGCGCAGTTGGGATATGTTTTTCTAACCAGTATGAGTGAGCGTGGGGAACCATAAAATCATCATCGCCCTGCCAAAGAAATACTGGCTTAGTAATATCACTTAATTTAAATCCCCACTCTTTAACAAAGGCTAAATCATCATCAATCCAGCCATTAAAGCTAATTGCCAGCGCACTTCGCATGGTGGCCGCCATCTCATCTGCATACCCTGCTTGTAACACAGCGGTATCTGCCTTACCAATTAAGCCACCAAAAGCTTGGACTATCTCCGATGCTGTAACAGTTCTCATGCCAGATGCAAACTTTTCTAACCAATCTGCAATCTTTTTTTCACCCGCAAGTGCTGCGCCAAACTCATCATGATTTTCCTGCCCCATTCCCTCAAGGAAATTAAGATCAGCTGCGCCATAGGCGCCAACACCTGCTAGTGAGATAGCGCCACGATTTCTATCCTCACAAGTAGTTGCAAGTGCGTGGGGGCCACCACCTGACCAACCAATAGAGACAAAATCTGAAATATTATGGGAATCTAAGATCTGGCAGATATCTAAGTTATTACTAATAACAGTGCGGCCTAAATTTCTATCACTTGCTCCATAACCAGCTCTGCTATAGGAGATGGCGCGAATACCCATAGTGGCTGCGGTATTAAGCCATGATTGCCAAGCGCTGGCATCACCGGGTGTGCCATGGTGAAAGATAATAGCTTTATCAGATTTAACTGCATTATCAAAGATCTCTAATACTCGATTATCAGATACTTTTATTTGAGCCATATATTAATTATAACTACTTAGAGTGACATTTAGTAGTTGTAATAACAATAATTATTATTTAAAATTGGACCTTTGCTTATAGGTAGAAGGAGGTGAGAATGTTGAAAGTTGCAGTTGAGTTCTTCTACATTGATGGGCAATGGGATGCCACCTGCGAAGAGGTTGGTTTAGCAGGATATGGCAATGCAGATCTTAATATTGTTAGAGAAAACGTCTTTGATTCTATTAGATTCTTTTTAGAAACTGATGATGTTGAGTTTACTGAGAAAATTATTTCAATCGAGGAGCTTGAGTAATTAAGTAAAGCTCATATCTTTACCACCGCATCAATTACCTTTGCCGGTGTTGCCGACTCCCCAAGCTCTTGGCCAACATTGGTGGGAAAGCCATTTAATTGGGCGGTTGCTAGCAGTGTCATTTGGGCAGCAATCTCACTCATCCAAAAGAGGGCGCTAGATCCTGCTCGATCTAAGATGCGATCTGCATCTGCTAATTGGGCATCATTAAACTTTTCCACATCATTTTGCGCATCATCTAATACCCTAAGTAGGTAGTTCTTAATATCTAAGGCAATCCCAGTTGAGTCATCAGAGGATTGGATTAACTCCTTAAGCTCATTATCTAAGCTTTGCTTGCGCCATTTTCGCTTCTTAGATTGGCGACCATTAAAGATTAATGAGATGGCAAGGCAGAGTAAAACTGTTTCAAGCATTATTAATTAACTCCTGGCTTACTTGGTGTTACTAGCAGTATAAAGTTATAGATTGGAATTAATATAAACCAACCACTCTTGCCCACATCATGCATTCTTCTAATGGCAACTGCGATGGATGGCAGTAATGTAATAAGTGAGACAAGATTTCCCACCATATCTCCAGCAACTATTGAAGCGGCAAGGGATGCTAAGAAGGTTGCTAGGGTGAAGTACCAGTACTGGGATCTACTAGAAACCCCAGAGAAATCTGCATAACGATTTAAGCCATCTTTAGTTGCTTCAACTATTGGTATCTGTTTATTTTCCATACCGCTAACCTAGACCTGCCTACTGTCAGTGGCTATAGATAGCTTTTGAGTATGAAAACACGCTTAATCTGTCCTGCTTGCAATTCAACGCAGGTTAAAGAGATTGTCTATGGTTTTCCTGATTTTAATAACTTTGATTTTGATCAATTTGAGATGGGTGGCTGCTGTGTTACTGGGCGGGATCCGATCTATAAATGTATGAAGTGTGAGAGTACTTGGTGATGTAGCACAAATGCTCACTTGTGCTACATTTGCCCTATGGCTGCTAAAACAAAAAGTAAAAAGAGATCAGTGCGTAAAAAGAGCTCTTTAATTGAAAAAAGCCTGCAGCAGCAACTTAGTGTGGGGGTAAGGCAGCTTCGGCAAGATGCCTCTGGTGTTTTGAGATTAATTAAAGCCGGCAAAAGTATTACCGTAACTGAGCATGGCCGGGCGATTGCACGCCTGGTGCCAATTTCAAACCCAAGTTTACAGGATTACATTGACGCTGGCGTAGTGACTCCAGCTGTTAGAAAATATAACTCAAAGATTGATAAACCAATGCAAATGCCTAAGGGTGTAGATCTGGTCGCTGAGTTGTTACGAGAAAGAGCGGAATCTTAAAATTAGTTGGTACTTTGATAGCTCAGCAATTTTAAAAATAATTTTTCGTGAGTCTAATTGGTCAGCTTTATCTACCTTTGCAGATCAAGGAATCTTTACCTCTAGAATCTCGCGAGTAGAGGTGCTGCGAACTGTTGCTAGAAAAGCACCTGAGTTATTAACTAAATCAGAACAGTACCTACAAAAGTGTTCACTTATTGAGGTTAAACCAATCATACTTAAAGTCGCAGAGGAGTTTGACCCACAAATACAATTAAGAAGTTTGGATGCAATCCATATCGCTTCTGCCCAAGGAGTATTACCTTTAATTCAAGGTTTGATTACCTATGACAAAGTTATGATTAAAGAGGCTAAAGCGCTCGGCTTTTTAGTCCATTCACCTGGTCAATAGATCAAGAATTACTACTTATCTTAAGAAACTTTAAATTACTCACTCCCCTAGGAATACTGGAATTACGATCTCGTTGTAGTGCAAAAAGCCTGGTTTAACTGGTGGATCAAAGCGGGCGATCCTAGTTTCATCTGAGAGTGCAATATTTTCTCGCTTTGCAGCAGCCCGTAGTTGTTCAATCTTCTTTTTGGTTAGATCTATTGTGGCCCGGCCTCGAAATGAGAGTGCAATACAGCTTTGTTTATCTAACTCTTTCAACGAAACCAGCGGATCATTTGGATGGGGCAGGTGAGCAAACTTGCTGCCAGATGGCATTACAAAGGAGACATACCAATCATTCGCCTCAGTTTTTAAGCCACTTTGCGCAGCAATAACGGGTGCGGTCATAGCAATTTTTTCGGACAGTTTATTTCCCTTTGAGATATATCGAAAGAGTGAGGCAAAGGCGATACTGGCGGCTGATTCATAATTTGCTGAAACCTTAACCTGCGCTAATACACAAGGCAGGTACTGGCGCACCTCAAAATCAGGAAAGCTTTGCAGAACTTTATACTCTTGCCGTTTTGTCATACTTAAAGCGTACTCGGTGAGAACCATATAAAACTACAACCAATGGTATGAACTGGTTTATCTAAAGTTACAAGTGGTAGCACCAATAGTTATGTAAGGATAAACACAATTTGTGAGCAGTTGGTTAAAGTAGGTAACGCTCCAAAGCTGCTCTGATCAACTCTGAAGCACTTTTGCCGCTTTGAATAGCCCTGCGATCTAATGCCCGTTTTAATTGAATCGGCACCCTGGCTTTCACTTCAGGAGAGATTACATTTGCTTTGGTGAGTGAAGGCCTGCCAGCAGTTTGTTGTCTTACCTGCTTAACAATTTGTTTAACTCGCCTATCGGTAATTCTTTTGCCACTTAAATCCTTAACCACCTCTTTTTTAAGATTAACATCTTTGCCTACTCGATATCGACTTTGTTTTGCCATTACTTCCTCCTAAATCGATAAGGCATTACATGAATTACTAAGAGATACCCCGGCGTTACTACCGCAATAATCTCTAACTCCAAACCTTTATCATCAAAACCAATCCAACGAAGGTTTTGCTCACCAGAGTGGGAATCATTTATCTCCATCGGCTGATACTGCTCAAGCACATAAAGCGCCCGGGCCTTACCAATCCGATGCTTCCTAGCTGATTGGGTAAATCTGATCTCCGATGGCTCTATATTATGCGCCACAAAATTATCTGTCAACTATCTCAACTGCCAATCTTTAGTTATGAAGTAAGAAGGCTTGAGGGTAATAAATTAATTCTGGGTGCTTTATTTGATATCCACAGATAAGTACTTAGTTACGCATGGTGAGTATGGAGATACTTTTAATCTTTAGCGCAGCGTGTTTTCACCCGGCTTAGTATGTGAGTGGATTACCATTTACTTATGAATCGCATCTTAGCTGCCACCAGATATGCCGTAGTTGTGCCAGCAATCGCCTCAATCCTTGGCGCGCTGTTACTTATGGTGCAGGGCTCAATTGAGATGATTCAAGTAATTATCGATGCGATCCTAAATAGCACCAAGTTAAAGTTAACTATTGTCGATGTCTTAACTGCAGTGGACGCAATCTTGCTAGGCACAGTTTTATTAGTTATTGGATATGGCCTATATGAGCTATTTATTAATGAGGATCTTAAGGTGCCGGTATGGCTGCAGGTTCATGACCTTGATGATTTAAAATCAAAGTTAATTGGCGTGGTAGTTGCCCTGATTGCGGTGATCTTTGTAGGAGTATTTGTTGATATTAACCGTTCAAAGGATGTGCTCGCCTTTGGCGTTGGGGCAGGCGCTCTAGTAACTGGTCTTGCCATCTTTGCCTTTGCCACCAAGAAGGATCCATCAATGAAGGTCTACCGCAAAGACTCAGGAATTAAAAAGCCTTAAGTAACTCTGCTGAAGTTTAAGCTACACGCTAACCACGAATAATCTCACCTGAGATCTCTTTCTCCCCTACTGCAACTGTGATTGAAGCTTTACTCTTTGATGTAATTGTAAAGTTATAGATACCAGCCTCTGCGACCGAGTTATAACGAGCAAGGTATAGATAATTTACTCTGCCATATGGCTCAAAAAACTTTGTGCGCTCATTAAACTTAATGGTCACAGGTGAACCAGTAGGTGGGGTAATTACCATTGTTGGTAGCGCGCTAGTGCGCAGGGCATTCTCTGGCTTCTTATCAACAATTAAATATTGAACTGATAATTGATCACCTGATTTAAATTGGGCACGGAATGCTTTGCTTTGACCTGATTTAGTAAATGATGCCCGGATCGCAAATGAGACTGTGCCATCGACTAGCAGTGGCCCCTTAGCAGCAGTGGTATCTGAATCTAACAAAACCACTGGTTGATGAGCGTGGGCTGATTCACTGCCAATTACCATAACTGCCAGCAGTGCTGCTAAAAATTTAATCACAGTAAAATTCTACTTTACTCTCTTATTTATTTGAATCTTTAATTGGCACCAATTTACTTCCCACCACCATAGCTGCCCCAATTAAAACTAGGTTTTTAATAATGTATTGACCCTCAAGGGTTAGATTAAATGGAATGCTGATAAAGCAGATTTCAGGACGAAGTAATAATGGCAAGAAGGTGCCTGGCATTTGCAGTGCTAATAAAAAAAGACCAAGGCGAATAAGTGGGGTGTAGAGCAGGCAGATACCAATTAACATCTCCCAAAAGCCAAGAATTGGGATAAAGATATCTGGATCAAACCAGTAAATAGTCTTTGTGATCACATCATTAGCAGGTGAGTTACCAAAGGGCTTAAGGGCGCCAAACCAGATAAATACTATGCCAAGAGATACTCGAAGTACGGGCAGTGATAGCTTACTTAAGTAGTTGATCAACATAGTGTCAAACTCTTTAAGATTAAAGTTTCTAATATCTGTCAAACTCTTCACATTACCCCTTTTTCTTATCCCTATTGTAGATGAAATAAATTATTTAGGTTGGGTATTAAAATTACTAAGATAGGCTGTTACAGTGAAAGAGTATGAAGTGAGCCACAGATGAGTGAGATAACTGTCATTTATGATGGTGATTGCATATTGTGTAAAAACTCTATTAATTGGCTTAGTAAAAGATTAATCTTTACCGCAATCCCTTTTCAAAGTGGTGATTTAGCATCATTTGGTTTGACCAAAGCTGAGTGTGAAAAGCAGGTCTTTGCCGTATCAGGTGATTCTAAATATGGTGGGGCTAGCGCAGTTATTTTTTTACTTAATAAGCGTGGAAATAAAATCAGTAGCGCACTTCTTAGATTATCTGGACCAATTGGCTCATTTGGATATAAAAAGATTGCTGCCAATCGAAAATCACTAATTGTTAAATTACTAGCTAGATTTATTGCAAAGATTACTTAGCTGGTTCAAGCTCTGGAGTTGGCGCCGGAATACTTGGCGTAATTGCAGGCTCGCGCTCTCGCCTTACCACTCGATCTGGCTCACCAATCTCAGCCATTACTTCCTCCTTTTAAAAACTTCTAAGCCCTAATTTAATCAGCTAACAGGTTGGTGTAAAGATGATTAGCACCGCCCCACACTCACCTTGTGTTTAACCTAACCTAAAACCAGGCTTATCTAATTAGCTAAATCGGTGTTTAATCAATCTATGAGTAGCGCCCATCTTAAGCAGCGGTTAATTAAATGGGTGCGGCGATACCCAATCCTGGCCCTGTCTGTTCTTCTAATCGCCTATCTCTTAGGTGGTTTTAGCGAAAGAGATAATCCAGCTATTCCGCAATCGGTGATTATCACCTTTTTATATCTATTTGTTGGCTTAGTTCCATTATTTTTTATAATTGCATTTATTGTTGTTGGCAATGCTGGTGATAAGGAGTTCACCCGTAATCAAGGCAGCAAATCAAAGTTGTTGTATGAGGATGCCTTTGATCTTCCAACTCAAGTGATGCATGGTTATAAGCTGGCCTTAATTACCGGCAGAGCTCCCACATTAACCGGCTTAACTGGGGATACTTACCTCTCTGATTCATCTGCTAAGTGCACAATTAATACAGAGCACATACCGCCAGTAGCTGGGTGTGAGTGTGGCTTCTACGCTTACAAAGATTTAGCAGATGCTAAATTTGAATTATCAATTAATCCAGGTGCATTTTTATTAGATGTTGATTTATATGGCATCGGCTTTACCTACCTGCGAGGTTATCGAGCTGAGACGCAGGTTGTTAACCTACTAAAGGCACCTAAAAGATGTATGCGATGTCGAATCCTGCCAGCATCAGTTTTTGTCACCACCTACCGATTAAGTTATGAGGATATCTCTTGGTGGCAGTGGCAGATGCGCTGCGTAATCTGCAGTAGTAGTTTTAAGGCTACTGATAAGTTAACAGTTGATCAGATGTGCGGTAAATTATCCTTAAAGATTAGACCGACCTAAGTTTTTTTAGCAATCTAAAGCCATCACTGCTCCAAAGCGCCCATACAACAAGTGGGGGTTGAAAAAACAATCTGATTAATCGCTTAGTATCAGTATCTAGGCCAAAGGCATCAATCTGATTTA
>CANKTS010000042.1:0-7551 GCA_947486485.1 Actinomycetota bacterium
CATGCTTATAGTGATTTAGCAGGACCTGCAACTGGTCCTGGCCCAGTATCTAGCGCCCCATTTGGTAGTGCGTCAATTCTGCCAATATCTTGGATGTATATCCGAATGATGGGCGGTGCTGGTTTAACTAAAGCAACTGAGGTGGCAATTCTCTCTGCTAATTACCTAGCAAAGAAGATTGATCGGCTATTTCCAGTTTTATATCGCGGTCAAAATGGTCATATCGCGCATGAGTGCATTATTGATATCCGAGAGTTAACTAAAAATACTGGTGTCACAGTAGATGACATCGCAAAACGATTAATGGATCATGGTTTTCATGCACCAACAGTTAGCTTTCCAGTTGCCGGCACGATGATGATTGAGCCAACTGAGTCAGAGGATATTAGGGAGTTAGATCGATTTTTGGCGGCAATGGAGAGTATTAGAGATGAGATTACCAAGGTAGAGTCTGGTGAGATAACTATTGAGGATTCACCGCTACGCCATGCACCTCACACAATTGGTGATCTATTAAATGAGAAGTGGGATCGCAAATACTCCAGAGAGATTGCAGCTTTTCCGAATGGGCAGGAGTTTGGAATTGGCAGAGCAGGTAAGTATTTGCCGACTGTTGGGCGCATAGATGGTGTTTATGGGGATAGAAACCTAATCTGTAGCTGTCTGCCGATCGAGGAGTTGGCCTCTAATTAGATCTTTTCTACTTTACATAATGTGGATTATCGGCGATAAACCAAGCGCTTAAAACCCCAAATACTGACCATCGACCAAGCCTCCCAGATGATTGCAAGGCTCATCTTTGAGTATCCATTCTCCCGCTCCACAAAGGTAATTGGCACCTGCTTAATCCCAAAACCAAGCTTGACCGCTTTAAGTGCCATCTCGATTTGAAATCCGTAACCACGTGTTTGAATCTCGCCAAAGTTAATTCGCTCCAGCAATTGCCTTGGAAATACTCTAAACCCAGAGGTTAAATCCTTATATGGCAGATTTAATACAAAGGATGCGTAACTAGTTCCCATTTTAGATATTAACTGACGCTGCTTCGGCCAGTTTACTACCGAACCCCCTGGTATCCATCTGGTGCCAATGACTAGATCATTACTACTTGCAGAGTTAAGTAAATCTACTAATTGCTCAGGTTGATGACTTAAATCTGCATCCATCTCAACAAAGTATTGATAATCTTTTTGCAAGCCTTGAGTAAAACCAGCTAAGTAGGCAGGTCCAAGACCTGATTTTTCTGATCTACTTAATATCGACAAATTAGTGAGATTTAATGACCGAATGATATCTGCAGTTTTATCTGGTGAATTATCATCAACAATTAAGATATCGATTGCATATTTATTAGCTAATAAAACTCTAACCTTATCTAATCTATCAAGGAGTGATCTAATACTTTCAGATTCATTATAGGTAGGAATAACTATGAGAACGCTGCTCATCTGCTCCCCCTTCGGCGTAATGCCAATATTACTAGTAGCCAAATAATAGCGATAGCCTCTAAGTATTTACCAAATACTTGGGTAAAGGTACTGCCATTTACCTTCTCAACCTCACCAAATAATGTTGCAGCTGTAAATTTCGGTAAATCCTTAATAATATTTCCCTTACTATCAATTAAAGTAGTAACTCCAGTGGTAGAAACATATGGAACATATCGTCCACTCTCTGCAGCCCTTACCCTTGCAATATTAAGCTCCTGATCAAGTTGGGCAGTATCGCCAAAGGTGGCGTTATTTGTTTGCACCACTAGAAAATCAGATTTAATCTCATCTCGCAATGAATCATCTAAAATCTCATAACAGATTAAACTCTGAAAAGTTACTTTTCCAATATTAAAAAGCGTATCTGATTGCCCGCCAACAAAATCATCTACTTGATTTGCATAATCTGAAAATCTGCTTACAACTGATCTCATTGGCAGATACTCACCAAATGGGGTTAAATAACGTTTTGTATAAACCTGTTTTATATCTGGATTAAATAGTATTGATTGATTTTGCGGGCCCTTTGTCGACTTTGTAACTCCCCCAATTAAAATTGGTGTTTTTAAAGTCTTAGATTGGGCAATGATGCTCTCACGAACATTAATTACTGAGTTCACATCCACATCCACAGCATTCTCTGGCCAAATAATTAAATCAACCTGATCGGCTTTAATCGAATCACCACTCTGCTTAAGGTGTCGAAGAAATACCTCTTGTGGCTTGGAGTTAAAATCAAGACCTAACTTGCCCACTCCCCCTTGCACTAATGCCACCTTAATCTTTTCATTTGTAATATTTGTTCCAGGCAGTAATGTGAAAACAAAACCAATCGAGATTAATCCAGCCAAACTCTTTAGCGATCTTGCTGAGCTAAGACAGGCGATAAAAAAGGTTAGTAGGACAACTCCACCAGAGGGATAAAGAGGTGAGAGCGGGCTATCGATCTGAGTAAAGCCGAGACGGCTCCAACCAAAGCCGGTAAAAGGTAATGTTCGTAACAGTAACTCAACTAATACATATGATGTGGCAAAGGCCAATTGATTAAACCTCATACCTTTACCAACAAAAAATGCCGGTACTATGAAAAATATTGCCTGGGCAAAACAAAGCGCAAGCCATGGTGTATTGCCGACATAGATGCCGGTCCATTGCTGAGTTGGTAGTAACAATCCCAAACCAAAAAGATAAGAGATAAGTAGCCTTGAAAAAATCTTTGATTTCAAAAGCAGGTAGTACCAGATTGCTAATGCAATAAATGCAGCGGGCCATAATGAGAATGGCGCAAAAGATGACGATGCAATTGCACCTGAAATAATTGCAAGCAGATAATTCATAATTAAACCCAATTTAGCGCACTTATTATGCGATCAATACTGGCACCTAATCCATACTCCGCCTTTAATTTTTCAATCTTTGCAAGTGATTTAGGTTTTTTAGGAAGTGCGATATCCATCTCTGGAATTGCTACATCAAGTGCGCAACCAACTAACTTTGGCGCAATCGCAGCGTAATCAGCACTCTCTAAAAGCTTCTTGCGTAAGTTAGGAGTTATCCGCTCATCACCTGCGGCAGCAGCCTTCATAACTTCACCAAGTGTGGAGAAGCTGTTTGCAATAGTTGCAGCTCCCTTCTCGCCAATTCCTCTTATTCCAGGTAGCCCATCTGAGGCATCTCCCCTAATCATGGCAAATAATGCGTATCTATCCCCTGGAATCTCATACCGATCTTTAATCCAAGCGCGGTCTACTAAATCATGATTTGAAATTCCCTTTGCAAGATAAACAATCTTCACATCACGCTCATCATCTGCTAATTGAAAAAGATCACGATCACCAGTAACAATTCGAACTGGACCAGGTTGTTTCACGGCAAAGGTTGCCATTAAATCATCTGCCTCATAATCATCAACGCCAAGAAGTGGGATGCCAAGTGCATCTAGCACATCAAGTAATATCGGAATCTGTGGGCCTAAAGTATCTGGCTCCTCCTCATCCCCACTCTCATCAACACGATTTAATTTATAATCTGCAAATAATTCAACCCGCCAGGAAGGGCGCCAATCACCTTCAAGACATGCCACTATTCGATTTGGTTGGTACTTAACAAGTAGCCGTGAGGTCATATCTAAGTAACCGCGGATTGCATTAACTGGCATGCCAGCAGGTGATACCAAAGTATCTGGCATACCAAAGTAGGCTCGATACCAAAGAGATGCACTATCTAACAACATTAATGTCATAGCGCAGCTCCAGCATATGCGATTACGCCACGATCGATTTTTGTTAGCGCCAAATCAATAACTATTTGCAGTTGTGGCGCTGCTCCTCTTAATTGACGTAATAAATCAATTATTTGCTTCATTGATCTAACAAAATCACCAACAGTTAAATCACTATCCTTTAAAATTGAGGTTAATGAGTGTCCACTTGCCCACTTGTGAGAGGCCCAACAAAAACCCAGATCTGGAGCTCGCATTGGCTCCAAATTTAAATCAGATTCGGCGTCATGAATTTTTCCATAGATCTTCGAGATGGCAGCAAGTGCTACCTGCACATCACCTCTTGGGATCTTTGCGGCTTCTTCATTTCTAGACTCATAAATACAGCTTGAGATAACCGATACTAGATCAGCAGGTGAAAGTGCGGTAAATACCTCTGCCTGAATTGATTCTGCGATTAATAAATCAGTTTCGCCATATATCTTTGCCAGCATTTTACCGGATTTAGCGATCGCATCATCATGAATGTAACCAAACTTATCTAGTACTACCTTTATCCGATCAAAACGTTTTGCAATCACATTTGTTCTGGTATTGATTCTCTCAGTTAGGCCATCAATCTCACGTTGTAACCGAAGTGCTCGCTCTGCAACTCTTGAGTGATTCTCGCGGTCAGGACAACTATTACTTGGGTGATTTTTAATCTGCTTTCTTATTGTAGTTATCTCATCCTCAATCTCAACACGTTTGCGTTTGCTGCGTTTACCATCACTCTCTAATTTTTTTATTTGGCCTCGTAAATCGGCATACTGCCTAAAATCACCTAGATGACACTTCGATTCATTAAATAAATTATCGCGTACACTTTCATTTTTACGAATCTGCTTGGCAAGACCTACAACAGCTTTGTCCGCCTGAAATTGAGCGAGTGAGGACTCAAGTGAGGTGCGGGCACGCTCTGAGCCAAATTGTGAGATCAAATTTATACTCATGTTATATGTTGGCTTAAATGAACTTTTAAGTGGGTATGTTCGAGTTGAAGCAAGACCGCCAACTGAGGTGGAATCTAACTCATTTCCCCAAAGAATTACCGCATTACCCTCTATATCAATACCCCGCCGGCCTGCTCTGCCAGTTAATTGGGTGTACTCACCTGGAGATATTGCAACATGTCCCTCACCATTCCACTTACTTAACTTCTCTAAAACAACTGTACGTGCTGGCATATTAATTCCCAGCGCTAGAGTTTCGGTTGCAAAAACAGCTTTGACTAAGCCACGTTGAAATAACTCCTCCACAGTTACCTTAAAAGCTGGCAATAAGCCGGCATGGTGGGCGGCAATGCCTCGCTCCAATGCATCAGCCCACTCGTAGTAACCGAGAACTACTAGATCCTCCTGCGCTAAATTCTTCATATTGCGGGCAATTACCGATCTAATCTCAGATCTCTCCTGTGTATTGGTTAATCGAAGACCTGCAGTTAAACATTGCCTAACTGCAGCATCACAATTGTTTCTAGAGAAAATGAAGGTAATTGCGGGCAATAAACTCTCACGCTCTAACTTCTCAACTATCTCAGATCTTGATAATGGTTTTGGTCCCTTAGCTTTACTTTGCCAATTACCACGAACCTGCCGGTAGGAATCTCGCTCTAATCTAGTTAACTCTGGATTTAATTTTGCATCCTCACCAAATAAATCGAGCAATCTATTACCAAATAAAACATGCTGATAGAGCGGAACCGGCCGTATTTCACTAACTATCACTTCAGTATCTCCTCGGACAGTTTGTAGCCACTCACCAAACTCCTCAGCATTTGAGACGGTGGCAGAGAGGGAGATAATCTGAACCGCCTCTGAGAGGTGAATTAAAATCTCCTCCCAAACTGCACCCCTAAACTTATCTGCTAGATAATGCACCTCATCCATCACCACATACTTAAGCTCATCAATAGTTGTGGAGTTGGCGTAGATCATATTTCTCAAGATTTCAGTAGTCATAACCACTATTTGCGCCTCAGAGTTAATTGAAGTGTCACCAGTTAGCAATCCAACCTTTGACTCACCATACTTTTCAGTTAATTCAGCAAATTTCTGATTTGATAAAGCCTTAATTGGTGTGGTGTAGAAGCACTTTCCACTGGAGTTGATAACTAAATCAACAGCAAACTCACCAACAATTGTTTTACCTGCTCCCGTTGGTGCTGCAACTAATACACCCTTACCACTTTCGATAGCGTGACAGGCATCAATTTGAAACTGATCTAACTCAAAAGGAAAACCTTGTGCAAACTTACGTGTCTTAGGAAATTTTCCTAAAGTTTTTACGCGAGCATAATTCTCTGCTGGTGTTAAGCTCATGTTGCAAGCCAGGTACTTAACGCCTTTGGCACATTACTGACTTCAATTGGTAAATCGCTAACTAACTCACCATCGGCGTAAGCGGCAGTATCAGCTGATATTTTTATGACCTTAGCTTGATAGGTATCAATTTTTGGGTGAGGAATATGATTTCCCTTAAAAACTTTAGGAAAAATAGTTAGTAAAACAATTCTGCTAACTGGGCGCACCAGCAATACATCTAGCAGGCCATCGGTGTTTGAGGCCCCCGGACATATCCGCATTCCCCCACCATAACTTTCGCCATTACCAATTGAGAGCAACATCGCATTTTGATCTAATTTTTTGCCATCAATCTCGATCTTGTAACTAATTGGTTTAAATCTTGAGATAATCAATATGGTAGCTACTGTGTATTTGGACTTGCCCTTTGGCCAAGTGATCTTATTAGCCAGTGAGTTAACCACTGCATCAAAGCCAGTGCTTAATACCTGGACATACCATCGCACGCCACTGCTACTAGTTATTTTGCCTAAATCTAATTTAGTTGGTTGCTGCGTGGTAATTAGATCAAAGATCTGCTTAGCAGATTTACCATTAACTCCCACAGCCCTAGCAAAATCATTTCCAGTTCCGGCTGGGATTACCCCAAGAGAAATATCTTTTTGAGCAACATATTGAAGACATAGGTTCACCAGGCCATCTCCCCCTATTGCAACTAACTTTGTATATTTACCGCTTTCTATCTCTCTTTTTAGGTGTTCAGATGTTTTTGCAAATGTTGACTCATTTATTAACCTATACTCAAAATTTTTTCTCGCTAATAAGGTTATGAAATCACTTGCTAATAGAGTTGCTTTACCCTTGCCAGAGCTGGAATTTGCAACTACTAACCACATTTTAAATCTCTTCAGGTTTACTTATTGGAGTGGCCTCTATCTGAGTACTGCCCGCCTTCTTACGTCTTTTATCAACCATAAGTGCAAATAAACCGCTTAAAAAGTAAAGAAGACAAAGTGGGATGGCAAGAAGTGTCATTGTGATTGGATCTGGTGTTGGCGTGAAAGTAGCGGTAAATAGAAAGCACAGGAATATTGCTAGGCGCCACGGCTTTAAGATAGCTCTTCCAGAGATAACACCTAATAAATTAAGTGCAACTAAAAATAATGGCAATACGAAGGCAATGCCGAAGATTAAAATGAGCCTTAACACAAAATCCAAGTACTCATCAAATCTAACGAGATTACCTAAATTATTTGGAGTAAAGCCAAGTAAAACATCAACTGCGTGAGGCAGAATTAAGTATGCAAGATAAGCACCAGTTGCAAAAAGAGGAGAGGCAATTGCTGCAAAGATCAGCGTTACTCGCCGCTCTTTTTTATGCAAAGCTGGTGTGACAAATGCCCATAATTGGTAGATCCAAACCGGGGCGGCAATGATAATTCCAGAGAGTAAAGCAATTTTGACCTGCAAGTTAAATGGCCCAAGAATGCCATTTATA
>CANKTS010000043.1:0-7460 GCA_947486485.1 Actinomycetota bacterium
ACTCTGGCATCTGCTATCGTAAAAAGAAATTATTCTTAATTACTTTTACTACCTCTACTACTTAATATTTCATGAGCAAGCTTTGCTGCTAATTGCTCCGCCTCACGTTTACTCTTTCCATGCCCGATTGGAAACTTCTCCCCACTTAAAATTGCATTAGCTGTGAAACTTTTATCATGGTCAGGTCCAGACTCGGTTATCTCATACTCAGGCGCTGATAAATTTAAGGAGGCTGCAATTTCCTGCAGCGCAGTCTTGCCATCAAGGCCAACACCTTGGGATGTAGCCGAGACGATTGCTGGCGCAATCCAATTTAAAACAATCTCTGCACTCTTTAAATATCCATGTTCTAGATAAATTGCACCAACTAGTGCTTCTAGTGAATCTGCCAGGATTGAGTTCTTATCTCTGCCATTAGTTGCCTCTTCGCCCTTACCAATTCGCAGATGCTCGCCTAATTTAAGATCGCGCGCAATTTGAGCAAGTGCTCTCATATTTACTACCCCGGAGCGAAGTGGACTTAATCTGCTCTCATCTAAATCTGGGAACTTTTTATATAGCTCATCGGTAACAATTAAACCAAGAACAGAATCACCTAAAAACTCAAGGCGTTCATTAGTTGGAATGCCACCTGCCTCATATGAAAATGAGCGGTGAGTTAATGCAAGTTCGAGTAACTCATCCTTAACCGATATACCGATTTGCTCGGTAAGGCGGGCGTACAAATCAGACCTCTAGAACCTGGCGACGGTTATAGGTTCCGCAAGTTGGACAAGCTGTGTGTTGCAACTTTGGTTGTTGGCATTGCTCACAAGTTGCAAGGTGGGCAGGAGTTGTCTTCCACATGCTTCGGCGAGAGCGAGTGCGTGCTCGCGACATTTTTCGCTTTGGTACTGGCATGATCATTACTCCTTTATAAATGCACTTTGTGCAAGGTGAGAATTATCTAGGAAAAGTTGCGACTTGTAAAAACGGCTTAACTTTTGAGCGGAAAATCCTTCAAAGCTGCCCACCTTGGATCATCTGGGGTATGGCTGTGATCTGCTGGCAAATTGATCCACATCTGACCACAAACCTGACAAAGCCCAGAGCAATCCTCGCGGCAAAGTGGATTTACATCTAAATTTAAAATTATTGCATCTCTAATTGCTAACTCTAGATCTATTTCATCCCCATCCATAAAGCTTAAATCATCCTCTTCCAAATCAATCTCTTCATCTTTGCGTGATCTTTCTTTTCCTTTTTTCTTATTGGAGTTCTTACTCGCTGCGCTCTCATAGTAATAAAGCTCAGTAAAACTCTCGGTAAGTGGCCAAATGATTGGTTCAAGACATCTAGTGCACTCACCAGTTGCAGTTGCTACTAATTCACCAGTTGCTAGTACGCCCTCATCAACTGACTGAATTCTCAGATCTAACTCAATTACCTCACCAGGTTTAACTGAAAGTAGGTCAACCCCGACCGACTCAGTAAGTAGCAGATCTAATTCATACTCGCGCATCTCACCAGCGCGGTGCGGTAGATCATGGGTATTGAAGATAAAAATTGAGCGTGCCATAAAACTACTTAGTTAAATCAGAGAGTGCGTGCTTGGTTTCAAAACCACCTAATTGATCTCGACCTTTACTAATTACATCTAAAGTTTTATTTAAAATTACCTCTAAGGTGGCAAGGCGAGAATCTATATACGCCTCAATCTCCTCTCGATCTTTCTTGCTCTCACTGTTTGCATCAGCGAGGATTCGGTTTGCCTCTTTGCGAGCAGATGAGACAATGGTAGTTTGCTCAACAAGACGAGCAACCTCCTGTCTTGCTTGCTCGATAATTGCATCTGACTGTTGATTAGCATCTTCTAAAATTTCTTCTTGTCTGCGTTGAATTGAGATTGCTTTAGCTAAATCATTTGGAAAGGCAACCTTGATGCTGTCAAGCAACTTAAGCATCTCACTTCGATTTACTACGCAGGAAGCAGAAAGTGGAACAGAGCGTGCTTCCTCAACTGCGGCAATAGCCGCCTCTAAACTATCTATTACATCCATTGCCTACCCTTTCCGATCTAAGCGAGATCTTAACTTATCAACTATTGCTGCAGGCATATAGCCAGAGACATCCCCGCCATAGCTTGCAATCTCTTTAACTAAAGATGATGATAAAAATGAGTTAGAAGGGGCTGTGGACATAAATAATGTCTCAACACCTTGCAGTTGCAAATTAACCTGACTCATCTGTAGTTCATAATCAAAATCACTAACTGCCCGTAATCCCTTAACAATTGTTGGTATCTGGTTAGCTTTGCAGTAATCAACTAGTAAGCCAGACCAGGAATCAATCTTTATATTCTTATACCGCGCAGTTACCTCTTTAATCATCTCAATTCGCTCCGGCACAGTAAAGAGTGAGCTTTTAGTTTGATTAACTAAAACTGCAATTACTACCTCATCAAATAATGAACATGCTCGCGCAATAATATCGAGGTGGCCATTAGTGATTGGATCAAAGGAGCCTGGACAAACAACACGTCTCATGGATAAAACGGTAGCAAGTAATTGCTAAGTTAGCCATTTAATCACTAATTTGGGCGTTACTTACTACCCCATAGTGAATGCTGCCAGCACCATATGAGCGCACCTTAGATTCCATTAATCCTTCAGGCCATGTAAAAGATTTAGCCTTACCATCTCGCTCAATTGCTACTACACCAAATTTATTTAATAAATCAAGTGTCAATATCTTTTTTAGGATCTTCTCGATCTCTGAATTAGCAACCTCATATGGCGGATCCATAAAAATAATCTCATAAGGCTTACTTGCGATGTGATTTAAAAATTCAAAAGCAGTTTTGGGATAAACCTTAAACTTTCCAATCTCAGGCAGATTAGCCAGTAATGCAAAGTTTTGTTCACACACAGCTGCACTTACTGCATTACTCTCTACCGCTTCAACTAATGCCGCACCTCGAGAGAGTGCCTCAACTCCTACCGCACCAGAGCCTGCAAATAGATCTAGGAAATGCAATCCCTCTAAAGTTGAAAAGGTTGAAATCAAAGATGAGAATAATCCTTCGCGCGCGCGATCAGAGGTTGGCCTAGTAATTGAAGGTGGTGAAAAAAGTTTTCGTCCCTTGCCACTGCCAGCAATAATTCGCATGCTCATGATTTATCCATAAATCTTGCTGCTTCATCACTTTGCAATTTCTCTACCTCACTTTTTAACTCTGGTAAATGATTTATTTGTGGGTCGGTTGATAAGATTTTAAGTGCAGCCTCTCGAGCTCGCTCAATTAAATCCTCATCTCGTAAAACTCGCAGTAGCCGTAGATGGGATCTGCCACCAGATTGCGAGGCGCCAAGCACATCTCCCTCTTTACGTTGCTCAAGATCAAGCCGTGCTAATTCAAAGCCATCTAGGGTGGCAGCAACTGCAGCTAACCTAGTCATACTTTGCGAATCTTCTTGCGCATTACTTACTAATAAACAAAGCCCCGGCACACTTCCTCTTCCTACTCGACCTCTTAATTGATGTAATTGCGAAACACCAAAGCGATCGGCATCCATAATTACCATCATCGATGCATTTGCTACATCCACACCAACCTCGATAACAGTTGTAGCGATTAATACATCGATTTCACCCTTTGCAAATGCACTCATAGTTTGCTCTTTAACCTCACTAGATTGACGACCATGCAACATAGCTATCTTTAAACCTTTAAGAGCACCATTTGCAAGCTCTGGTGCTAACTCCTCAACTGCGCTCATCTGTTCATTATCTAAATACTCCTCCCCTAACAATTGCGCAGCAACCATCTCCCGCTCAGTTAATTTCTTATTTGGATTAGCGATTCGTGGGGCAACAATATAAATCTGATGCCCTTTTGCCGCCTCCTCTTTAACCCGCTCCCATGCTCGATTTAAAAAGTGAGGTTTTTCTAATACTGGAATTAAATGAGTGGTGATTGCTACTCGCCCACTTGGTAGCTCTCGCAAGGTTGAGATATCTAAGTCTCCAAAAATAGTCATCGCCACAGTTCTAGGAATTGGCGTAGCGGTCATTACTAGTAAATGTGGGGGTTGCTTTGCCTTCATTCGCAGTGCATCTCGTTGTTCAACACCAAATCTATGTTGCTCATCAACGACAACTAAACCAAGATCATCAAATGCCACACCATCTGAGATTAGGGCGTGTGTACCTATTACTATTCCAGTTTCACCACTTGCAAGTTTTGCGTGTATCACTTTTTTACTTGCCGCAGGTAGTGAGCCCGTAAGCAACTCAACCTGAGTACCAATAGATCCACCTTGCAAGGTGCCAGATTGGGCTAACTCTCCTAATAACTTAGTAATGGTGCGAAAGTGTTGCTGAGCAAGTACCTCGGTAGGAGCCAATAATGCTGCTTGCCCAGATGAATCAACAACTGACAACATAGCTCTTAGCGCAACAACAGTTTTACCAGACCCAACCTCACCTTGTAATAATCTATGCATTGGATACTTATTAGATAAATCTTTTTCTATCTCAGCATTAACCTCAACTTGGCCGGCGGTGTACTTAAAGGGAAGTTTTTCTTCAAAAGCAGCAACTAAAACTGGGGTATTTGGTGTGCGAGATTTTGTGCTTAATTTAACAATTTCATTGCGCCGTTGGCCAAGAAGTAATTGCAGTAGTAATGCTTCATCAAAGGTAAGCCGCTGCCTGGCATTTTCGGCTGAATCTAAATCAGGTGGTTGATGAATATCTGAAAATGCTTTCTTTAAATTTGGGTACTTATATTTTTCGGCAATCTCAGGTGGTAAATAATCTGGTAACTCATCTAAGGAGTCCAAAGCTAACTTTACGCACTGCATTACTTTCCAAGATGGTAACTTTGAGGTAGCTGGATAAACTGGCAAAAACTTTCCGGCAAACTCAGCGACTGCGGCATCAACATCATCACCATCTGGAATCAATTGATAATCTGGGTGTGATAACTGTCGCTTACCTTTAAATTCTCCAACTTTGCCGGCAAAGAGGCCAACTCGACCTGATTTTAAATCTTTCTCCCGCCATGCTTGATTAAAAAAAGTAAGAGATAAATTGGCACTACCATCAGTTACAACTACCTCTAATATATTTTTGCCATTTGCTCGTCTTAAATTGACCGCTTCGATCTGAGCTAAAATTGTTACCTCATCATCTGCCAACAATTTTGAAATATCAGTTAATTCACCTCGAACTACATACCTTCTTGGATAGTGGCGCAGTAATTCATTAACTGTTGTCATGCCAAATGATTTTTCCAATACCTGTGCAGTGCGATCCCCAAGGATGTTTTGTAAGCGGGTATCTAGGCTTGTCATAGTTGAAGTATCTAACGCCGGCTGCGCAACTGCGCGTAATTACCCACCGGATTAGCCATTTAATACCCCTGCAAGGTAATCTTTCGCCTCTACTTAAGTTAAACGGCAAAGATAAAGGGAGTAATACAGTGTCATCAGTCTGCGATCTATGTGGCAAAGCCCCTAGCTTTGGCAACAATGTCTCCCACTCAAAGCGTGCTACCCGACGCCGCTGGAATCCAAATATTCAAAAAATTCGTACCATTATCAATGGTCAGACCAAGCGCAAAAATGTCTGTGCTTCATGCTTGAAGGCTGGTAAAGCACTTCGTTAATTTAAAAGTGCTGGTATCCACTCTTTTTAATTACCGCACCATCTAGTGAAATCTCACCACCACCTGTTGTTACAACTCCAACCCTTATACCCAACTCCTCACTAGCATTACTTGGGTTAACTGTCGCCAAGAAGAAATGATCCTCACCTCCAGTAAGAATCCAATCAAAAACATCTTCACCTAACTCATTTGCAAGCTCAGCTAAATCTTTAAAATCAGGTGCATTTGTGATCAGCTCTTTATTCAAATTAATCGCAACTCCAGAAGCTTTGGCAATATTTCCAGCATCTGTTACCAATCCATCACTAATATCACACATTGATGTTGCTACTTTAATTAATTTATCTGGTGCAACTAACTTTGGATTTAAGTGGGCATCTACTACATATCTTGGTCTATCTAATCCACGATTTAAAATTGCAAGTCCGGCAGCAGATAATCCAGGTAATGCTGAGAGGTAAAGTAAATCACCAACCTGTGCATTGCTCCGTAATATCGGATTACCGGTTACCTCACCTAATGCAGTAATACTTAAACTCATTCTCTCTGCTTTACTTAAATCTCCACCAATCACAGTGACTTTAAAATTATCTGCTACCGACCTAATTCCCTTTGCTAACTCGGTTATTACCTCTGAGTTATTTACTTGGCTAATTGCAGCAGCAACTAATAAATACTTTGGTTTTGCCCCCATTGCAAAAATATCTGCAAGATTTGCCGTAGTGAGCTTTGCACCAATTTGAAATGGTGATGACCAATCACACCGGAAGTGAACATCTTCAACCGCCATATCCACAGTTGCAACTAATTTGTTATTTGAGACGGAAAGTACCGCGGCATCATCGCCAATGCCCAGTTCAACCCCGCTTTGAAAAGAGGTATCAAATAGCTCGCGTAATCTAGCTATCAGCGTTGCTTCAGATTCAATCAATGGCACTCCCCAATTAACTCGCTATAGGCTACCCTTTAATATCACTTCGGTTCATTGCTGAACACGAAGATATAAATTGAAAGGCTTCAAATGTCAGTTCAGGCTTACATTCTTATTCAAACTGAAGTTGGTAAGGCCTCAAGTGTTGCCAAAGCAATCTCTGTCATACCTGGGGTAACTATCGCCGAGGGAGTAACCGGTCCATACGATGTGATTATGCGAGCAGAGTCTGCAAGCATGGAGGATTTAGGTCGTACTGTTTTGGCAAAGGTGCAGACAGTACCTGGAATAACTAGAACACTTACCTGCCCAGTTACTACTTTTTAAATCTTTAAAACCAGCGAATCATGCCAATGATTCCAGCTGTTGCATAAAAGAATTGTAGGAAGAGAATTCCTTTGTGCTTACCAAGATATGCCCAAATTCCAATAAATCCGGAAGATGCTAACAAAAGGGTAAAGCCAATAAACTCTGCGCCAATGTTTGCGGCAACAAGAAGTGAGTAAACAATTGCAGTCACCACTCCCAGCCACTCAAATACCTTTGCCTTTGTCATCTTCATTACTCCCCTACCTTCATCGCTTTTGCATTAGTTGATTTAAGTAACTCTTGATAAGTTGTTGGGAAAACTGCATGTGGGTGACCAGCCGCCGCCCAAACCACATCATAATCATTTAACGCTTCATCAATAAGAGTTGTGTTAGGTTGGTTAAGCCAGCCAATTGGTGCAACGCCCCCTATGGCTTTTGAAACCATTTCGACTGGGGAAATGTTGTATGAGGTTCGAACTTGGTCTCTCATTAGAAATGCCTTCGCCGTTATTTCTGCTCTTTTGTGTCGGATTTCAAAATTCGATAAAAAGCAAATGTAATGATTAAT